>NZ_JBEXGN010000036.1:0-46323 GCF_040607345.1 Streptomyces sp. NPDC005302 | reverse complement strand
GTCGTGCCCTCCCGTATGTTTGTAATATCTGGGTGGGGGGGGCGGCGGCCCCCCCCCCCCCCGCCCCTCCCGTGCCTACGGACGCCTACGCGTCCCCGCCCGCCGCCCCCGGGTCCGCCGCGGAGACGTCGAGGAGCTGGTAGCGGTCGACGGCCTGCTTCAGGACCGACCGGTCCACCTTGCCCTCACGGGCCAGCTCGGTCAGCACCGCGACCACGATCGACTGCGCGTCGATGTGGAAGAACCGCCGGGCCGCGCCGCGCGTGTCCGCGAAGCCGAAGCCGTCCGCGCCGAGGGACTGGTAGGTGCCGGGCACCCAGCGCGCGATCTGGTCCGGAACCGAGCGCATCCAGTCCGAGACGGCCACGAACGGGCCCTGGGAGTCGGACAGCTTGCGCGTCACGTACGGGACGCGCTGTTCCTCCTCGGGGTGCAGCAGGTTGTGCCGCTCCACGTCGACGGCCTCGCGCCGCAGCTCGTTCCAGGAGGTCGCCGACCACACGTCCGCCCGGACGTTCCACTCCTCGGCGAGGATCCGCTGGGCCTCGACGGCCCACGGGACGGCGACACCGGAGGCGAGGATCTGCGCCGGGATGGTGCCCGACGTGCCCGCGGCGTAGCGGTGGATGCCCTTGAGGATGCCCTCGGCGTCCACGTTCTCCGGCTCGGCCGGGTGCTGGATCGGCTCGTTGTAGACGGTGAGGTAGTAGAAGACGTCCTCGCCGTGCGGTCGCTCCTCGGTCGATCCGTACATGCGGCGCAGGCCGTCCTGCACGATGTGCGCGATCTCGAATCCGAACGCCGGGTCGTAGGCGACACAGCCCGGGTTCGTCGAGGCGAGCAGCTGCGAGTGGCCGTCCGCGTGCTGCAGGCCCTCACCGGTCAGGGTCGTACGCCCGGCGGTCGCGCCCAGGACGAAACCGCGCGCCAACTGGTCGGCCATCTGCCAGAACTGGTCACCGGTGCGCTGGAAACCGAACATCGAGTAGAAGACGTAGACCGGGATGAGCGGCTCGCCGTGGGTCGCGTACGCCGAGCCCGCCGCGATCAGCGAGGCCGTGCAGCCGGCCTCCGAGATGCCGTCGTGCAGCATCTGGCCGGTCGGTGACTCCTTGTAGGCGAGCAGCAGTTCACGGTCCACCGACTCGTACTGCTGGCCGAGCGGGTTGTAGATCTTCGCACTCGGGAAGAACGAGTCCATGCCGAAGGTGCGGTACTCGTCGGGCGCGATCAGCACGAAGCGCTTGCCGATCTCCTTGTCCCGCATGAGGTCCTTGAGCAACCGCACAAAGGCCATGGTCGTCGCGATGGACTGCTGACCCGAGCCCTTCTTCACGCTCGCGTACGTCTTGTCCTCGGGCAGCGCCAGTGGCTTCGACCGCACGACACGCGTCGGGACGTACCCGCCGAGCCCCTTGCGCCGGTCGTGCATGTACTGGATCTCCTCCGAGTTCCGGCCCGGGTGGTAGTACGGCGGCGCGCCGTCCTCCAGCTCCTTGTCGGAGATCGGCAGGTGCAGCCGGTCGCGGAAGCCCTTGAGGTCGGCGACCGTCAGCTTCTTCATCTGGTGCGTGGCGTTGCGGCCCTCGAAGTTCGGCCCGAGCGTCCAGCCCTTGACCGTCTGCGCGAGGATCACCGTCGGCTGGCCCGCGTGCGTCTTGGCCGCCGAGAACGCCGCGTAGATCTTCTTGTGGTCGTGCCCGCCGCGGCCCAGGTGCAGGATCTGGTCGTCGGTCATGTTCTCGACCATGGCGCGCAGCCGGTGGTCGTCGCCGAAGAAGTGGTCGCGGATGTACGCGCCCGTCTCCGTGGCGTACGTCTGGAACTGGCCGTCCGGCGTGGTGTTCAGCCGGTTGACCAGCACGCCGTCGCGGTCCTGCGCGAGCAGCGGGTCCCAGGTGCGGTCCCAGACCAGCTTGATCACGTTCCAGCCGGCGCCGCGGAACTGCGACTCCAGCTCCTGGACGATCTTGCCGTTGCCGCGCACCGGGCCGTCGAGGCGCTGGAGGTTGCAGTTGACGACGAAGGTCAGGTTGTCCAGGCCCTCGCGTGCCGCGATCGACAGCTGGCCGAGCGACTCCGGCTCGTCCATCTCGCCGTCGCCGAGGAACGCCCAGACGTGCGACTTGGAGGTGTCGGCGATGCCGCGCGCCTCCATGTAGCGGTTCATCCGCGCCTGGAAGATCGCGCCGAGCGGGCCGAGGCCCATCGAGACGGTCGGGAACTCCCAGAAGTCCGGCATCAGCCGCGGGTGCGGGTACGAGGACAGCCCGTAGGGCGCCTTCGACTTCTCCTGGCGGAACGCGTCGAGCTGCTGCCCGGAGAGCCGGTCCAGGAGGAACGCGCGGGCGTAGATGCCCGGCGAGGCGTGCCCCTGGAAGAAGATCTGGTCGCCGCCGTCGCCCTCGTCCTTGCCGCGGAAGAAGTGGTTGAAGCCGACGTCGTAGAGCGACGCGGAGGAGGCGAAGGTCGCGATGTGGCCACCCACGCCGATCCCGGGGCGCTGGGCGCGGGAGACCATCACGGCCGCGTTCCAGCGGGTCGCGTTCAGGACCTTGCGCTCGATCTCCTCGTTGCCGGGGAAGAACGGCTCGTCCTTGGTGGCGATCGTGTTGACGTAGTCCGTGCTGCGCATCTCGGGCACGGCCACGCGCTTCTCGCGGGCCCGCTCGATCAGCCGAAGCATCAGATAGCGGGCGCGCTCACGGCCGCGCTGGTCGACGGCGGCGTCGAGGGAGTCGAGCCACTCCTGAGTCTCCTCAGGGTCGAAGTCCGGGACCTGGCTGGGAAGGCCGCCAATGATGACCGGGTTGCGATCGGATCCGGAAGCCACGCTGTTCCTTCGCTGTCGGAGGGCTGTCTGCGGTGGGTTTCCCCTGTATCCGCACCGTTCCCCATCGTGTACCTCGGGAACGCGTACGTCATCTCTACTTAGGGGTAACCGAGACGCTCGTGCGGACCGCGGGACGGGCTCGACCAAAACAGAACGATACGCTCAGTACGTGACGCGTTCCGCAAAGCCGTTCGGTTCTCGTAGGCTCCAAGGGTTCCGAAGTTCATAAAAGGGGCAGAAGGGTGTGGTGCGCGTCACGCGGCCTGATGAAGGCCCACCGGGAGTTGCGTCGGCACTGCCAGGATCGTCACCGTTTCGGCGGTCTCGACGGCCGGGTACTTGCGCGATCCGCTCCGCCCGTGTGGACTACGGCCAATGCTTCGCGCACGCGCGTGGCTGAGACTCCCCCGAGCTCTGGACGAGCGGGGGGAGACCCCAATCCCGAAACATGATCAGGAGGCAAGCCGTGAGCGCGACCGCGGACCACGCGGAGGAGCGGACCAACCCGGCCGCCAGGCTGGGGTTCGAGCCCGGACAGGTGGTCCAGGAGATCGGCTTCGACGACGACGTTGACCACGAGCTCCGTGAAGGCATCGAATCGCTGATCGGCCAGGATCTGGTCGACGAGGACTACGACGACGTCGCTGACGTGGTGCTGTTGTGGTTCCGGGACGAGGACGGCGATCTCACGGACGCACTGGTGGACGTCATCGGTCTCCTTGAGGACGGCGGCATGATCTGGCTGCTGACTCCGAAGACCGGCAGGGACGGTTACGTCGAGCCCAGCGACATCAGCGATGCCGCACAGACAGCCGGCCTCTCCCAGACGAAGAGCATCTCCGTCGGCAAGGAATGGTCGGGCACCCGCCTGGCCACCCCCAAGTCGAAGCGCTGAGCTGCAGCCCCGTCTGCAAGCAGAGCATCCGTGAGGCCCCCGCCGAGCCACCTCGGCGGGGGCCTCACGCTTGCCCCGGACCACCCGGGCGGCCGCCGACCGTCCGCGCCGCCGGCCGTCCCGAGGGTCACCCCGCGGGCCGCACCGGGGCCGCGCGGCGATCACTGCGTAGGCTGGTCGTCACCCGAACGGACCCTTGGAAGGGAAGCGAGTGAGCATGAGCGTCGACGTCGGCACCAAGGCCCCGGACTTCGAGCTGAAGGACAACCACGGCGCCACCGTGAGGCTCTCCGACTTCCGTGGCGAGAAGAACGTGGTGCTGCTCTTCTACCCCTTCGCCTTCACCGGGGTGTGCACCGGCGAGCTGTGCTCCCTGCGTGACAACCTGCCGCAGTTCACGGAGCGCGACACCCAGCTGCTCGCCGTGTCCAACGACTCCATCCACACCCTGCGCGTCTTCGCCGAGCAGGAGGGACTGGAGTACCCGCTGCTGTCGGACTTCTGGCCGCACGGCAACGTCTCGCGCGCGTACGGCGTCTTCGACGAGGACAAGGGCTGCGCGGTGCGCGGCACGTTCGTCATCGACAAGGAGGGCGTGGTCCGCTGGACGGTCGTCAACGCCCTGCCCGACGCGCGGGACCTGAACGAGTACGTCAAGGCGCTCGACACCCTGTGATTCTTCGGTTCCAAGCCCTGCGGCGCACGGGAACCCGTCACTAGGATCGAATCGTTGATCCGATACCGACGCATCTACGGGGCATCACCGCCCCCGAACACCATTGGGAGGACTCGTGGGAGTCAGCCTCAGCAAGGGCGGCAATGTCTCGCTGTCGAAGGAAGCCCCAGGACTGACCGCGGTCATCGTGGGTCTGGGATGGGACGCCAGGACCACCACCGGCGTCGACTTCGACCTCGACGCCAGCGCCATCCTGACGAACGATGACGGCAAGGTCAGCAGTGACCAGAACTTCGTCTTCTTCAACAACCTGAAGAGCCCGGACGGCTCGGTCGAGCACACCGGCGACAACACCACCGGCGAGGGCGAGGGGGACGACGAGCAGATCAAGGTCAACCTCGCCACCGTCCCGGCCGAGGTCCAGAAGGTCGTGTTCCCGGTCTCGATCTACGACGCCGAGAACCGCCAGCAGTCCTTCGGCCAGGTCCGCAACGCCTACATCCGCGTGGTGAACCAGGCGGGCGGCGCGGAGATCGCGCGCTACGACCTCTCCGAGGACGCCTCGACGGAGACCGCGATGGTCTTCGGCGAGCTCTACCGCAACGGCGCGGAGTGGAAGTTCCGCGCCATCGGCCAGGGCTACGCCTCGGGCCTGCGCGGCATCGCGCAGGACTTCGGCGTCAACGTCTGAGCCCTCGGGCCTCAGCCGTACGGCCCGGCGCCGCACCTCTTCGGTGCGGCGCCGGGCCTGCTGTACCAAGTGAAGATCGACCTCGGGGAGGACCAGCATCATGGGTGTCACGCTCGCCAAGGGGGGCAATGTCTCCCTCTCGAAGGCCGCGCCGAACCTCACACAGGTGATGATCGGGCTCGGCTGGGACGCACGCTCCACTACCGGAGCCGACTTCGACCTCGACGCCAGCGCCCTGCTGTGCAACGGCGGCCGGGTGCTCGGGGACGAATGGTTCATCTTCTACAACCAGCTCAAGAGCCCGGACGGCTCGGTCGAGCACACCGGTGACAACCTCACGGGTGAGGGCGAGGGCGACGACGAGTCGATCCTGATCGACCTCTCCAAGGTCCCGGCCAACGTCGACAAGATCGTCTTCCCGGTCTCCATCCACGACGCGGACAACCGCGGCCAGACGTTCGGCCAGGTCAGCAACGCCTTCATCCGCGTCGTCAACCAGGCCGACGGCCAGGAGCTCGCCCGCTACGACCTGTCCGAGGACGCCTCGACGGAGACGGCGATGATCTTCGGCGAGGTCTACCGCTACAACGCCGAGTGGAAGTTCCGCGCGGTCGGCCAGGGGTACGCGTCGGGGCTGCGGGGCATCGCCCTCGACTTCGGGGTGAATGTTTCCTAGGCCCACCTGCGTCGGTCGAAGGCGGCCCTCTACACTTCGTGGTCAACAGTAGGTAAAGACGAGTGCGGCGCGGGGGAAGCCCTCCTCCGAGCGACCGCTGGGGGTGCCCCCACGACACGATGATTGGGTAGCCAGTGCTTCTGAAAACCTTCGGCTGGTCGTTCGCGATTACCGCGCTCGGTCTGGTCGCAGCGGCCTTCTACGGGGGGTGGACCGCCTTCGGGATCGTGGCGATCCTGGCCGTCCTGGAGATCTCGCTGTCCTTCGACAACGCGGTGGTCAACGCCGGAATCCTGAAGAAGATGAGTGCCTTCTGGCAGAAGATCTTCCTCACGATCGGTGTCCTGATCGCCGTCTTCGGCATGCGCCTGGTGTTCCCCGTCGTCATCGTCGCCATCAGCGCCAAGATCGGCCCGATCGACGCGGTCGATCTCGCGCTGAACGACAAGGACCAGTACCAGCAGCTGGTGACCGACGCGCACCCGTCGATCGCCGCCTTCGGTGGCATGTTCCTGTTGATGATCTTCCTCGACTTCATCTTCGAGGACCGGGACATCCAGTGGCTGCGCTGGATCGAGCGGCCGCTGGCCAAGCTCGGCAAGGTCGACATGCTGTCGGTCTGCATCGCGCTGATCGTCCTGCTCATCACCTCCTTCACCTTCGCGGTCCACGCCCACCAGCACGGCGGCGGTCACGTCGACAAGGCGCAGACGGTGCTGATCTCCGGCATCGCCGGCCTGATCACGTACATGGTCGTCGGCGGCCTCTCCGGCTACTTCGAGGACCGTCTCGAAGACGAGGAGGAGCGCGCCCACGAGGAGGAGGAGCAGGCCGAGCGGAGCGGCAAGAAGAAGCCGGCCGTCGTCCTCGCCGGCCAAGCGGCGTTCTTCATGTTCCTGTACCTGGAAGTGCTGGACGCGTCCTTCTCCTTCGACGGTGTCATCGGCGCCTTCGCCATCACCAACGACATCGTGCTGATGGCGCTCGGTCTCGGTATCGGCGCCATGTACGTCCGGTCGCTCACCGTCTACCTGGTCCGCCAGGGCACCCTCGACGACTACGTCTACCTGGAGCACGGCGCGCACTACGCGATCGGCGCGCTCTCGGTGATCCTCCTCGTCACCATCCAGTACCAGATCAACGAGGTCATCACCGGCCTCGTCGGCGTCGTCCTCATCGCGCTGTCGTTCTGGTCGTCCGTGCGCCGCAACAAGGCCCTCGCCGAGGCCGAGGGAAAAGCCCCGGCCTCGGGCGAGAAGACTGAGGTCTCGTCCGGGGTGTGACACCCCTCCGCCATCCGGGGTGTGACAGACCCCCGGTTGAGGAACGCTCTGAGCGGGGCGGCCGTAGAGGACAGGTCCTCACGGCCGCCCCGTGGCACACCGAGGAACGTGGGGGGCGGAAATGGGCATCTGGCAGGACCTGTGGCGGGGGCGCTCGGCGGACTTCGACTCCGGCAGCGCGGCCACCAACTCCATCGAGCTGACCAAGCGCAACCACACGGTCTCGCTCACCAAGCAGGGCGCGGCCACCGGCAACCTGCGCATCAACCTCTCCTGGCGGATGCGCACCTCCGACATCGGCGGGC
This sequence comes from Streptomyces sp. NPDC005302, assembly GCF_040607345.1. Taxonomy (NCBI): domain Bacteria; kingdom Bacillati; phylum Actinomycetota; class Actinomycetes; order Kitasatosporales; family Streptomycetaceae; genus Streptomyces; species Streptomyces sp. NPDC005302. The sequence continues at coordinate 38,964 of NZ_JBEXGN010000036.1, read as the reverse complement.
CGCACCGCGAGAGCCTGCTGCGCCACCCCTTCCGCACCTTCAAGCCGGAAGTGGTCCAGGCACACACCCAGAGCATGGTGAACGTCGACCTCGACCTCGGGGTCATGTACGAGCTGACGGACGGCACCAAGGGCGTCGTCCAGCCGCTCGGCGGCTTCTTCGGCGAGCTCAACGGCCCGCCGTTCGTCAAGCTCAGCGGCGACGACCGCTTCGGCTCCGGCTCGGGCGAGACGGCCTTCGTCAACCTCGACCACCGCGACGACATCAAGCGGCTGCTGGTCTTCGTCTACATCTACGACCAGACCCCGGCCTTCGACCGCACCCACGCCATCATCACGCTCTACCCGAGCAACGGCCCGCGTATCGAGATCGGCCTCGACGAACGGCATCCGCAGGCCCGCTCCTGCGCCGTCGTCATGATCGAGAACAACAAGGGCGAGGTGACCGTGCGCCGCGAGGTGAAGTTCGTGTACGGCTTCCAGGCCGAACTCGACCGTCTCTACGGCTGGGGCCTCCAGTGGGGCCGCGGCTACAAGTCGAAGGTCGAGCGTTAGGGCGCTCCGAGCCCCCTGCGGAGCCCGGCGGGCCGTGCCGGGCTCAGCGGCCGATGAACTGCGGTCCCTGCGGGGGCAGCCGGAAGTCCGGGTCCGGCCCCGCGCCCACGGCCTGCGGGAAGCCGTACGCGGGCGGCGCGGCGGGCGCGGTCTGGGGCTGCGGATACCCGTAGGCGGACTGGCCGCCCTGCTGTCCCGCAGGCTGCGGGTAGCCGTACGCCGGCTCCGTCAGGGCCGCCGCGGCCGGCTGCGGATAGCCGTACGCGGGCTGCTGCGGCACCGGGGCCGGCTGCTGGGGGAGCGGCGGGACCTGCTCCGGCGGCAGCGGCACCGAGGTCTCCGGCGTGCCGGCGGGCGTCGCCCACGTACTGGCCTCCGGGGCGGAACCGGCAGCGGCCGCCGCCTCGGACTCGTCCACCGAGATCCCGAAGTCGGTCGCGAGACCGACCAGACCGTTCGAGTAGCCCTCACCGAGCGCGCGGAACTTCCAGCCCTCGCCACGCCGGTACAGCTCGCCGCAGATCAGCGCGGTCTCCGCGCCCGTCTCCGGCCTGACATCGAAGTACGCCAGCGGTTCACCGTCCGTGACGGCGGCGTCGTACAGCAGAATGCGCAGATCACGTACGCGATCGAAGGTGACGTCATCCGCCGATGCGACCAGGAGAATCTGTCCGACTCCGGACTCGACACCCGCCAGATCTGTCTGGATCGTGTCGGTGAGGCCCTCGACGCCACGCTTCTTGCCGAGCCGCCACACCTTGCCCCCCGGATGGCGGGGCTGGTTGTAGAAGACGAAGTCCTCGTCGGATCGCACACGACCGTCGGGGCCGAGGAGCAGCGCCGAGACATCGACATCGGGGACGCCCTGCCCGGGCGTCCAGCACAGCACGGCGCGCACCGCTGTGGCGTCCAGCGGGACGTTCGACCCCTTCGGCATGGCGTGCGTCATACGGCCATCCTGCCCTCTCGGTCCTGGTCACGACAATGCGGGGTCGACCCGGAACCGGCGAGTGTTGGACACGGCCGAGTTACCTGAACTTCACGCCGGGTGGGAACCCCTGACATTGATCCATACGTACTATTACCGGCCACATCACATCCGGCCCAGCAGCCGCAGCCCACGAGCCGCCACGGGGGAGTCTCATGCGTCATTTCGGTCACATCACCCCGGAAGAGCGGCAGCGCCTCTTCCACCGGGAGCCCGGCGTCTTCACGGCCGACTCGCCGGCCCGCGTGCTCGCCACCGCCCTCGGGGCGACGCTGTACAGCCCGGCCACCCGGCCGCAGCTCGCCGACGACATCGTCAAGCAGACCGCGCGGGGCGTGGTCTCGATGGTGCTGTGCCTGGAGGACTCGATCGACGACTCCGAGGTCGTGGGCGCCGAGGAGAACCTGGTCCGCCAGTTCACCGACCTCGCCGCGCGCCCCGACGCCGGAGAGACCCCGCTGCTGTTCGTGCGGGTCCGCCACCCCGAACAGATCCCCGATCTCGTGCAGCGCCTCGGGCCCGCAGTCCGGCTGCTGTCCGGATTCGTGATGCCGAAGTTCACCGAGGAACGCGGCATGCCGTTCCTGGAGGCCCTCGCCTCCGCCGAGGCGTCCAGCGGCCGGCGGCTCTTCGCCATGCCGGTCCTGGAGTCCCCCGAGCTGCTCTACCGGGAGTCGCGGGTGGAGACCCTGGAGGGCATCTCCCGCGCCGTCGACAAGTACCGCGACCGCGTCCTCGCCCTGCGCCTCGGCGTCACGGACTTCTGCTCCTCGTACGGACTGCGCCGGGCCCCCGACATGACGGCGTACGACGTGCAGGTGGTCGCCTCTGTGATCGCCGACGTGGTGAACATGCTGGGCCGGGCCGACGGCACCGGCTTCACGGTGACCGGACCGGTGTGGGAGTACTTCCGGGTCCAGGAGCGCATGTTCAAGCCGCAGCTGCGCCGCAGTCCCTTCCTGGAGGGGCAGGCCGAGGAGCTGCGCGCGACACTGATCGAGCACGCCATGGACGGTCTGCTGCGCGAGATCGCTCTCGACCAGGCCAACGGCCTGATGGGCAAGACCTGCATCCATCCGTCGCACGTGCTTCCCGTGCACGCGCTGTCCGTGGTCAGTCACGAGGAGTTCAGTGACGCGCAGGACATCCTGCGGCCGGAGCGCGGCGGCGGAGGCGTCCTGAGGTCGGCGTACACGAACAAGATGAACGAGGTGAAGCCGCATCGCGCCTGGGCGGAGCGCACCCTGCTGCGCGCCGAGGTCTTCGGGGTCGCCCACGAGGACATCGGCTTCGTCGAGCTGCTCACCGCCGGACTGCCGGAGTGAGGTCGCCCGGCCGGGCGACGCGGAAACCGATCACCGAGGACTCGATGAACACCCCTGAGCAGGACCCGAACGACCCCGCACGCCCGAACGACCCGGACGTGCCGCCGTCCGGGGCGAGCGCCCCGGACGGCACACCGGGCCCGGGCGCCGCGCCCGACGCGCCCTGGACGGGCTCCTGGGTCGCCGAGCGGCTCGGTGTCGAGCTGGTCGGCGACGAGAGGCTGAGCGGGCTGCTCGGCCTCGCGCTGCGGCGCAACCCCAAGCGCGCCCATCTGCTCGTGTCGAACGTGCTGGGCAAGCACGTGCCGCAGTCACCCTCCGTCGTGCACGGTCAGGGCGTCGCCCTGGGCCGGCGCGTACGCGACCTGCTCGGCACCGAGGAGGCCCGCGAGGCCGTCGTCCTCGGGTACGCCGAGACGGCCACCGGGCTCGGCCACTCGGTCGCCGACGGGGTGGGCGTCGCCCCCTACCTCCACTCCACCCGCCGCCCCGTCCCGGGCGTCGCGCGGGCCGGCGGTTTCGAGGAGGCCCACTCGCACGCCACCTCGCACCTGCTCCTTCCCGAGCACCCGGACCTGCTCGCGGGCCCCGGACCGCTGATCCTCGTCGACGACGAGTTCTCCACCGGCAACACCGTCCTGAACACGATCCGCGATCTCCACGAGCGCTACCCGCGCGAGCGCTACGTCGTCGTCGCGCTCGTCGACATGCGCTCGCAGGCCGATCTGGCCCGCTTCGAGCGGTTCGCCGCCGAGATCGGCGCCCGCGTCGACCTGATCGCGGCCGCGTCGGGCACGGTGCGCCTGCCCGAGGGCGTCCTGGAGAAGGGGCAGGCCCTGGTCGCCGAGCACGAGCGGAAGGCGTCGGACGCCCCCGCCGCGGAGAGCGCCGGCCGGGCCGTGCGCGTCGAGCTGGGCTGGCCCCGCGGACTCCCGGACGGCGGACGGCACGGATTCACGCCGGGACAGCGAATACGCCTGGACGGCGCCCTGCCCGCCATGGCCGCCCGGCTCGCCGAAGCCCTGCCGGGCGATGCCCGCCGCGTGCTGGTGCTCGGCTTCGAGGAACTGATGTACGCGCCGCTGCGCCTCGCCCGTGAGCTGGAGCAGGTGGTGCCCGCCGACGTGCGCTTCTCCACGACGACCCGGTCCCCGGTCCTCGCGCTCGACGACCCCGGCTACGCGATCCGCAGCCGCATCGTCTTCCCGGCGCACGACCACCCGGACGACGGGCCCGGCCCACGCTTCGCCTACAACGTCGCAGGCGGCGGCTTCGACGCCGTCGTGGCGGTCGTCGACTCCACGGCCGACACCCCCGAACTGCACGCCCCCGACGGCCTGCTGGCCCGGCTCGCGGCGCACACTCCGAGCGTCCTGCTCGCCGTCGTCCCGTCGTACGTCCCCGCACGGCCGTCCACCGAAAGGCCCTCCATGCTGCCCGAGCCCCTCCGCGGCCCCGCCTTCTCCTCGTACGCCCCCGACGAGGTCGGCTGGCTGCTCCAGGACCTGTCGGACGTGACGCTGGAGGCGCCGACCGAGGAGCGCGAGGAGGCCATCCAGAGCGGCGGCGCCCACTACGCGGAGTCGCTGCCGGTGGAGTACCAGCCCAGCACCGGGTACCAGGAGTTGTTCCACGCGGCCCTCACCACCTCGGCCGCCCGGATCGCCGAGGCCGTCGGCGCGGTCACCGAGGTCGTCCTCGCCGAGCGCACCCCGAGGCCCGTCCTCGTCTCGCTGGCCCGCGCCGGCACGCCCGTCGGTGTCCTGATGCGCCGCTGGGCCCAGCACCAGCACGGCCTGGACCTGCCGCACTACGCCGTCTCCATCGTCCGTGGCCGCGGCATCGACGCCAACGCGCTGCGCTGGCTCGCCGCCCACCACGACCCGGCCGACGTCGTGTTCGTCGACGGCTGGACGGGCAAGGGCGCCATCACCCGCGAACTCGCGGACGCCGTCCGGGAGTTCGAGCAGGCCGAGGGGGTATCCGGCTTCGACCCGGAGATCGCGGTGCTCGCCGACCCCGGTTCGTGCGTCCGGACGTACGGCACCCGCGAGGACTTCCTCATCCCCTCCGCCTGCCTCAACTCCACGGTCTCCGGGCTCATATCGCGAACGGTGCTGCGCTCCGACCTGGTCGGCGAACACGACTTCCACGGCGCGAAGTTCTACCGCGAACTCGCCGGATCCGACGTCTCCGTCGAGTTCCTGGACGTCGTCGCCGCCCACTTTCCCGACGTCGCCGAGTCGGCCCGCGACCGGGCGAAGGAACTGCTCGCCGCCGACCGCACCCCCACCTGGGAGGGCTGGGCCGCGGTCGAGCGCATCAGTGAGGAGTACGGCATCCACGACGTGAACCTCGTCAAGCCGGGCGTCGGCGAGACCACCCGGGTCCTGCTGCGCCGGGTGCCCTGGAAGATCCTGGCGCGCGCCGGAGCGGGCGCCGACCTCGACCACGTCCGGCTGCTCGCCGGACAGCGCGGGGTGCCCGTCGAGGAGGTCGGCGAACTCCCGTACACCTGCGTGGGGTTGATCCACCCGAAGTTCACGCGCGGCGCGACCGGTGCCGACGGCAAGGCGGTGACCGCCTGATGTCCGCGCCCAAGGTGCTCGTCGCCAGCGACCTCGACCGCACGCTCATCTACTCCTCGGCCGCCCTCGCGCTGACCATGCCGGACGCGCGGGCGCCCCGGCTGCTCTGCGTCGAGGTGCACGAGAGCAAGCCGCTGTCCTACATGACGGAGACGGCCGCCGGGCTGCTCACCGAACTCGGCGACCTCGCGCACTTCGTGCCCGCCACGACCCGCACCCGCAAGCAGTACCAGCGCATCAACCTGCCCGGCCCGGCACCCGAGTACGCGATCTGCGCCAACGGCGGACACCTGCTCGTCGACGGGGTCTCCGATCCCGACTGGCACCGGAGCGTCACCGACCGGCTCGCCTCCGAGTGCGCGCCGCTCGCGGAGATCCGGGAGCACCTCGAGAACACCGCGGACCCGGTCTGGGTGCGCAAGCACCGGATCGCCGAGGACCTGTTCGCCTACCTGGTGGTCGAGCGGGAACTGCTCCCCGAGCAGTGGGTGAAGGACCTGGCCGTCTGGGCGGAGAACCGCGGCTGGACGGTCTCGCTGCAGGGCCGCAAGATCTACGCCGTGCCGAAGCCGCTCACCAAGAGCGCGGCCGTGCGCGAGGTCGCCCGCCGCACCGGCGCCGTCCTCACCCTGGCCGCCGGTGACTCGCTCCTCGACGCGGACCTGCTGCTCGTCGCGGACCGCGGCTGGCGCCCGGGCCACGGCGAACTCGCCGAGGCGGACTGGACCGCCCCGGCGATCACCGCGCTGCCCGAGCGGGGCGTCGCGGCGGGGGAGCGGATCCTCCGCGAGTTCGTGCACGCCTGCGTGTAACCCGAATTCGCCTGATACGTACCTGACGCGACAGGGGTGTGCCCCGGACCGTCCGGTCCGGGGCACACCCCTGTCGTCGTCGGCGTTCCCGGGGGGCCGTCGGTGTCCGGACCGTCGACAGTGTCCGGATCGCCCTGCTCCGGCAGGTTTCTCGCATCCGAACGTGCCGCGTCTCACACCATGGCGCACGCTTCGGGCATACCTGAAGATCTCCTGAGAAATCTCCCCGGATCAGCCGCAGCAACCTCCCCCGCAACAACCGCCTCCGCCGCCGCCCGCACTGGGCGAGGGAGCCGGCGCGGACGCCGAACCGCCGGTGGCGACGGAGACCGTCGACAGGAGTTTGACGGTGTCGTCGTGACCGGCCGGGCAGTCCGCCGGAGCGGCCGATTCGGCCATCGGACGGCTGAGTTCGAAGGTGTCGCCGCAGGTCCGGCAGCGGTACTCGTAGCGAGGCATGCCGACAGATTAGCCGGAAGCGGTCCGCTTCCGGGGTGTCTCGCGGCCCTGGTTCCGCGCGATCGCGCGGGCCCGCGACCGGCCGTCCGCGACCGGAACCGAGTCGATTCGTGCCCCGTCCGTCACTTGGCTCCGTTGGCCCTTGCGTTTTTTTGTCTGGTCGCTGATCGAAGCGATCCCTGAGGTCGCTGATAATTTAATAGTGCCGCGACGAGCCGCAAGGTCGGGGATGGGGGGCTCGCAGCCGCGTGAGCGGCCGCTGCATCTACCCGCGCGCGCAATTCAGAAGTGCGGAGGGAGACGCAGTCGTGACCCAGACTTGGCATCGCAACGATGCCCGGCATCCCTTGTCCTCGGGCCGGCCTCGCACCGGAGCGCGCCGTGGTTGACCCGATCGGAGCGCACCGTGCCGGCGGCACCCGCCGCAAGCCCCCGCAGCCCACCAAGGTGTCCCGGCTGGCCGGCCGTCTCGCACCCCTGGGCCGCCGCCTCAGGCCCGCCTACCCGCGACCGGGCCGGGCGGGCTGGCGACGCTGGCTGCCCTCCTGGCGCCAGTGGCTCGGCGCCCTCGCGCTCTCCATCGGCCTGAGCGGCTCGCTGCTGGTCATCGCCTACGCCGCGACGGACATCCCGCAGAACCTGAACACGTACGCGACCCAGCAGGACAACGTCTACTTCTGGGCCGACGGCACCCCCATGGCCCGTACCGGCTGGGTGCGCCGCCAGGCCATGCCGCTCAAGGACATCCCCCCGGACGTCCGCTCGGCCGTCCTCGCCGCGGAGAACGAGAGTTTCTACTCCGACCCCGGAATCTCCGCCAAGGGCATCACCCGCGCCCTGGTGCGCACGGTCGGCCAGGGCGACACCCAGGGCGGCTCCACGATCACCCAGCAGTACGTCAAGAACGTCTACCTGAACCAGAACCGTTCGGTGAGCCGCAAGTTCACCGAGGCCATGATCTCCCTCAAGCTCGACAACAAGATGAGCAAGGACAAGATCCTGGAGGGCTACCTCAACACGAGCTGGTTCGGGCGCGGCACCTACGGCCTCCAGCGGGCCTCCCAGGCCTACTACGGCAAGGACGTGAGCCGCCTCAACGCGAGCGAGGGCGCCTTCCTCGCCTCGCTCCTCAAGGGCGCGGGCCTCTACGACCCCACCCTGAGCACCGCCAACCACAAGCGGGCCGTGGAGCGCTGGTCCTGGATCCTCGACCGGATGGTCAAGACGGGCAAGCTGTCGGCCTCCGAGCGGGCCACGTACACGAAGTTCCCCGAACCGCTCAAGCAGGGCCGGGCGTTCGACACCGGAAAGCAGAGCGACTACCTCGTCGAGCTGGCGACGCAGTACGCGAAGAAGTCCGGGCACATCTCCGACCGGGACTTCGACCTCGGCGGCTATCAGATCTACACGACCTTCGACCGCAAGCGGGAGAAGGCACTCACCGACACCGTCACGACGGCCCGCGCCAAGGCGAAGGAGGACGACCCGGACAGCGCCAAGAACGCCCACTACGGCGCCGCCTCGATCGCCACCGACGGAAGGATCCTCGCCGTCTACGGCGGACCCGACCACCGTACGCAGGGCTACAACGAGTCCAACGCGACCACCGTGCCCGCCGGTTCGGCCTTCCTGCCGTTCGTCTACGCGGCGGGTCTCGAGCACGGTGTCCACAAGACCCGCGAGGGACCGGCCACACCGGTCACCCCCGCGTCGGTGTACGACGGCAACGACGGCGTCCCGGTCAGCACCCCGGAGGGCCCCTACTGGGACCGCAGCGGCAAGAAGGTCGCCGCCCACAACGACGGCAACAAGGACTACGGGCAGGTCACGCTGCGCCAGGCACTCGCCTCGTCCGTGAACACCCCCTTCATGCAGCTCGGCATGGACACCGGCCTGGACAAGCTGCGCGCGACCGCCGAGGCGTCGGGCCTGCTCTCCTCCAGCATCGGACCGCAGGTGCCCACGCTGTCCCTGGGCAACTCCACTCCCAGCGCGATCCGCATGGCCAACTCGTACGCCACCTTCGCCGCGGGCGGGACGCACACCGAGCCGTACTCCGTGCGCCGCATCACCCGCAACGGCTACCGCGTCACCCTGGACACCCCGGCGCCCCATCGCGCGATGCGCGCGGAGGTGGCCCGCGAGGTCACGGAGGCGCTCTCCGACTCCTTCCGCACCGCCCACCCGGGCGCGGCACCCGCGACGGCACAGGTGGCGGGCAAGAAGGGCACCACACAGGACGACAAGGCGGCCTGGTATGTCGGCACGAACCGCTCGGTCTCGACCGCGGTGGTCCTCTACCGCATCGACCTGTCCAAGAGCCTCGAACCGCTTCCCCTCGAAGGGATCGCCGGCACACCCGAGACCGACGTCCCGTACGGCATCTGGTCCGGCGCGATGAGCCCGCTGCGCTGACCCCGTCGGCCGGCCGTCCGGACCGGCCCCCTCCGACGGCCGCCGTCCGGCCGCGCCCCCTTCCTCAGACCCCCCTCGCAGAATGTGCCCCGTATGAACTCGAAGCACAGCCGGCGCCGACGCCGGGAGCCCGAACAGCCTTCTGCCGCCGCCTCGGCACGCCAGGGCTTCGCGGCCATGACGGCGTTCCTCGTCGTCACGTCCCTGACCGCCACCTACCTGGCCCTGAACACCGACAGCACCACACCGGCCGGCTCCACCCGCGCGCACGCCTCCGACGACGCCTCCAAGGCGAAGAAGGAGCCGGTGTGGGACGGCAGGACGAAGATCCTCGGCGACGGATCCACGTCCTACACCGGCCCGCAGAAGGGCGAGTTGAAGGCCGTACCGCTCAAGCCCGGTGAGAAGCCTCCCCAGTTCGTCGTGTTCTCCTGGGACGGCGCCCTCCAGGGCGACGACAAGCTCTTCTCGCACTACCGGGAGATGGCCGAGCAGTACAACGCCCACATGACGTTCTTCCTGACCGGCATCTACCTGCTGCCCAAGGACAAGAAGACGTTCTACGAGCCTCCGATGCACGATCCGGGCGCGGCGGCGATCAGCTACCCGACCGACGAGCACATCCGCACCACGCTCGCCGAACTCGGCAAGGCGTGGAAGGAGGGCAACGAGATCGGCACCCACTTCAACGGCCACTTCTGCGGCGACAAGGGCGGCGGGGACTGGAGCGTCGAGGAGTGGGAGAGCGAGATCAACCAGTTCTTCTCCTTCGTCGAGAAGTGGAAGACCAACACCGGCTACAGCGATCTGCCGGCGCTCCCCTTCGACCCGGCGAAAGCCATCAGCGGCGGGCGCGCGCCCTGCCTCGAAGGCCAGAAGAACCTGCTCAAGGCGATGAAGGCCACGGCGAAGAAGTACGACTGGCGCTACGACGCCAGCTCGGCCGGGGACTTCCAGATATGGCCCGCCAAGAAGGAGGGCGTCTGGGACTTCCCGCTCCAGATGCTCCCCTACGAGAACGGCAAGTACCAAGGCCTGTCCATGGACTTCAACTTCCTCTACAACCAGTCCGACGGCGAGACCGACGGAGATCCGGCCCAGTACCCGCAGTGGGAGCAGGAGACCGTCAAGTCGTACATGGCGGGTTTCGACCGCGTCTACTACGGCAGCCGGGCACCGCTGTTCATCGGCAACCACTTCGAGGACTGGAACGGCAGCATCTACATGAAGTCCATCGACCAGGTCATCAAGAACGTGTGCCCGAAGAAGGGCGTTCGCTGTGTGTCCTTCCGTGAACTGACCGACTGGCTCGACGTGCAGAAGCCGGAGACCCTGGAGCGCCTGCGCAGCCTCGACCCGGCTCAGTCACCGGACTGGTCGACGGTCGTGAAGTAGCTGGTCGCAACGGCATCCGCGGGGTCGCCGTGGCGATGTGAACATCAACTTACCTCGGACATAAGGGACTCGGTTGCACTGCAGCCCAAGTCTTCGCCAACCCGACACAGTTGCGGAGAATGTGTAAAGGGACACGTGGGGGTGACCCGTCGAGGAACGGGTGCGGGCCCCCACGGCGGGCGGTCGGGGAGCATCCCGCGCGCGGCGGGCCGAGGGCCTACGGAGTCACGGGTGGGGCCAGGGGCGGGGTGAGGATCGCCCCCGTGAGGACTGCCCCCGCCCACAACAGGGGCGGGCAGCGGTGCGGGGGCATCGGGCTGCCCGCAGGATGCGACCGGTGTCCCGGGACTGACCGGTCCCGGCTTCCTCAGACGCCGCCGCGCTCCTCACGGATCTGGGAGACGACCCCCGCCACCGTCTGCCGCACGGCCTCCGTCTCGGTCAGGAAGTGCCAGTAGTCGGGGTGCCGCCCCTCCAGCGTGGCGACGGCCCGGTCGAGCCGGGCGACGGACTCGTCCAGCGGGCGCGCCTGCCGCGGATCCGGCGTGCTGCGCCCCGCCATCGCCAGCCGCTGCGCGTCCCGGATCGCGAAACGGGTCCGGTCGATCTCCGCCTGCGGATCCTTCTGCACGGCGTTCAGCCGCCGCAGCCGGTCACCCGCCGCCGAAACGGCCTCGTCCGTGTTGTTCAGCAGCGCGCGCACCGTCGCCAGCAACGCCGTCGCGTCCGGCCAGCGCTGCGCGTCCCGCGCCGCCCGGGCCTCCTTCAGCTTCGCCTCGGCCTGCCGTACGTTCTCCTCGGCCGCGTCCGGCACATGCTGGAGGTCCTGCCAGCAGGCCGCCGAGAACCGCCGCCGCAGCTCGCTCAGTACCGGTTCCACCTGGCCCGCGCGGGTCGTCAGCGACTGGGCGCGGGTCCGCAGCGACACGAGCCGGTGGTCGATCTCCGCGGCCCGCTCCGGCAGCCGCTCCGCCTCCGCTCGTACCGCTCCGGCCTCCCGGGAGACCCGCTCAGCGCGTTCCAGCGTCTCCGGCACACCGTGCTGCCCCGCACCCTGGTTGAGCCGGGTCAGCTCGGGGCCGAGCGTGGCGAGCCGGGCGGCGAGATCGTCGGCCCTGAGCCCCGACTGCCGTACCGCGTCCAGGGCGTTCGACGCGGCGAGGAGGGACTGCCGGGCGCGCTCGACGGCCGGGGCGAGCCGGGCGAGCTGGGTCTCGGCCTTGCCGAGCAGCGGCCCGAGACCCTGCTCGAACCGGTCGAGTTCGGTCTTCACCCGGCCCAGCTCGTCCTTGGCGGCCGTCAGCTCGGTGCGGGCCCGGGCGGCGACCGACGCCTCCAGCTCGTCCCGGTCCAGATCGTGGGCGTCGACGGCGGTGATGTACTTCTGGCTCGCGTCGTCGATGCGCCGCCCCAGCGCCTCGAAGTCCGAGACCACGCGCCGGGCTGCCGGGGAGTCGTCCACGGCCGTGATCGTCTCGATCGAGATGCGCAGGTCGCGCTGGGCCGTGTCGAGCTCGTAGAACGCGGCGGCGGCGGCGTCCTTGGCCGCCTGCGCCTCGGCCCGCTGCCCCTCGGACCGCCCGCCGAACCACCGCCGCGTCCCGCCCCCGGCGAAGGCCGCGGGCAGCACCAGGGCGGCGAGCAGGGGGAGGGCGACGAGGGTGAGCACGTCACGGGCGACGGCGTACGGACGCGGAGAGCCCACGTGGCGCCGCGAAGCGGGGCTCCTCCGGAGGGGAGGGAGGCGACGCGAGGAGACCGCCGTGCGGCGGCCGGGCCGCCGGAGGGGCGCGGAGGCGTCCACCCGCGCACTGTCGTCGAGGCCGGCCGCGGAGCCCTCCGCCGGCGCGCTGTCGTGCGTGCCCGGCAGGGAGCCGGCCGTCGAGGCGCCGGGCTGCCGTCCGAGCGCAGCGCGGACGTCCTCTGGGCGGCCTGCGACGACGTCCTCTGGACGGCCGCAGCCGGCGTCCTCCGCGCGGTCGCGCTGCGCGGGCACCGGCCCGCTCGGCGCGGGGCCCTGCCTGACGGGAAGGGGGTGGGCCGGCCGCGCTGATCGCGCGAACGGCGCGTACGGCTGCGAAGGTGTCGCCGTCACATCCCTCTCCCGTGCTGTCATCCGCTTGCCCGGCTGTCATTCTCCCACCGGTTAGGGACGAACACACGGGCCGGTCAGTTCGCGGTTCGCACCGTGATCTTTCCATCACCCGTGTGAGCCGAGACACGGTGCGTGCTGGAGGCGTCACGCGGCACGTCCACGTGGACCGAGCCGTCACCGCTCCCCGTCGCCACGCGGTAGCCCGCGCGGGGCAGCACGATCGACACGGAACCGTCGGCGGTCCGGGACTCCACCAGGTCCGGCACGGTGCCGAGTTCGAGCCGTACGGAGCCGTCCTCGGTACGGGCGCGCACGTTCCGCGCGTCCACGCCGAGCGCCTGGATGGAGCCGTCGGCGCTGCGCAGGTCGAGGGGCCCCGAGGAGTCGCTGACCCGCACCGATCCGTCGGCCGTACGGATGGTCAGTGCCTCGGCGAAGCCCCGGGCGCTCACACCGCCGTCCCCGTCCCGCACCGTCACGGCGACGCCGCGCGGCACGACGATCCGGTGGCGGGCGGAACAGTCGGCGATCACGCCCGAGCACTTCATCCGCAGGACCAGCCGGTCGTCGTCCTTCATCGCCCAGGTCACCTTCGGGTCCCCGCCGACGGTGACGTGGCCCTGGAACCAGCGGGTGACCTGGACCTCGTCCGACTTCGCGGAGTCCGACACGACGAGATCGAGCGCCGAGTCGTCCGAGTCGACGGTCAGCGTCCGGCCGTGCAGTCCGAAGGAACGGTGCTCGGGGTCCTTGTCGTCCCCGGCGGACGCGCCGCACGCGGTGGCGACGGCGACGACCGCCAGCACGACACCCCCGACGCCGGCGGCACGAAGGGTCCGGGCACGGGCAGGTGTACGAGCCATGATGATCTCCCCCTGAAACGGTCTGCGAGTCGCTCCGCACCCTCGACCGGACCCGGTCCACGAAGCCACTTCGAAGGTAGGCGGGCCCGTGTCCAGGGCCCATCCGGGCCGCTCCCGGATGCGGGGTGGGGATAACCCCCCGGCCCGGAACACCTCCGCCGCGTGCCCCCCGATACGGGTTTGCGGGCCAGGCCCCCCGGCAATGTAGGCTGTCGACTCGTTCTGGGCGCGTAGCTCAGGGGTAGAGCGCCGCCCTTACAAGGCGGATGTCGGCGGTTCGAAACCGTCCGCGCCCACCAGACGAAAGACCCCCAGCCGATCATGGCTGGGGGTCTTTGACATCCAGATCTGATATCAGGTGGGCGGGGCCTGCTCGCGCATCCGGTGCGTCGGCTCTTCCGGGTACAACTCAGATCAGCCTTCGGCGTCATGGAAGTAGACGGTGAGACTCGGCCTGTCGCCGTCCGCGGTGATCTCCGTATGCATGACGAGATCCTGAACCTCGACCGAGCCGAGGCTTTCGATGGTGTCTGCGACTCTTCGGAGCAGCGCGGGCACGTTGGCCTGCCCGGCTCCCTCCGGGTTCGCCTGGGAGAAGTGTTTGATCGTCCACGAATCCATGTGCTCATGATCGCTCGGGGGCCGGCCCTCATGCCGTCCCGTCCGGGCAGACCTGTCTGGGGTGCTGTGCAGGCCCACCCGTCCCAGGACGTGAAGAGGCCCAGGTCAGCCGGTGTTCGATCGGATGCCTGGGCCTTGGTCTTTCTAGTTGCCGGGGGCAGTCGTGCCCCTCACGTGCCGGACGGGTCGGGCAGAGGCCGCTTCGCCTTCTTGATCCGGCCGGCTGGGTGGTCGTCGATCAGGACTGGACCGGGCCTCCGGAGCCGTTGAAGGGCAGGGACGTGCTGCCCATGTCCGGAGGGCCGTTCCGGCGAATCGCGGAGGCGATCGCGTTCACGGCGGCGGTCACGCCGAGGGTTCCCAGCATGACCAGCACCACGCCGACCATGAAGAGGCCGCTGGAGTCGTCCGACCAGTCGATGTAGGCCGCGACGGTGAGCCCGGCCGTGGTGCCGATCATGACGCCCGCGGTGTAGTTCCGGGACGCCGCCCAGTACACCGGTGCCAGGAGAGTCAGCACCAGCCCGATCACCTGCCATGCCTCGTACGGACCGGTCGTCGAGCCGTCGGGGTGCACGTCACGATGCTGGTCCCAGCCCAGCCAGGCGGCCCACAGTGCTGCCGACACCGCCGCCAGCAGGAGGGCCGACACCAGTTGGGGAACAAGTTTCCGTGGTCTTTGAGGCATGACCCAAGAGTCGTCGCTCACCCGATCAGCGACCAGAGCGCACGTACTCACCTCCGCCCGAGTACATCAGCCATGGTCAGGTCGAGTACGCGGAGGAAGTCCATGAGATCGGGTTGGGCCGATCGCAGTTGTGTGTGGGTCGGAGTCGTAGTACGTCTCGTTCGTCCCGCAGCTCTACGGCGCCCGTGGGAAGGCATCCCGCATGACCGCCTGCATGCCCGATCCCGCCACGCGCGCAGGGAGTGCCCAGCGCGGCCCAGAGGCGAGGCGTTAGCTCCCGCCATCCGGGAACTCCCGCTCGTTGTGCCTGTGGTGGCCCCGGGGTGTGCAGCCGAGGGACCACTTCGGACACGGTCGCCCGGCGTCGGGCGCAGGGGTGGGAGGCGTGGTTGTGGGAGATCTTGTCGCCGGAGCACAGGCGAGATCCGGGGATGACGACACCGACGGTGAAAAGGAGGTCGAGGGCCGGCGGAAGGCGCGCTCCTTCTGGAAGGAGTTGCCGATCCTCATGGGCATCGCGTTGCTGCTCGCGTTGGTCATCAAGACGTTCTTCGTGCAGGCGTTCTCGATCCCTTCCGACTCGATGCAGGACACGTTGCAGACGGGCGACCGCGTACTGGTCGACAAGCTGACGCCGTGGTTCGGATCCGTGCCGCAGCGCGGAGAGGTCGTCGTCTTCCACGACCCGGGAGGCTGGCTTCCGGGGAAGGCCGAGGAGCCGAACGCGGCGCAGAAGGTCCTCAGCTTCGTCGGCCTGATGCCGTCGGCGGACGAGAAGGACCTGATCAAGCGGGTGATCGCGGTCGGCGGCGACACCGTGGAATGCTCGGGGAACGGCCCGGTGAAGGTCAACGGGAAGGCGATGGACGAACCGTTCATCTACCCGGGTAACACCCCGTGCGGGGACAACCCGTTCGGGCCGATCAAGGTGCCGGAAGGGAAGCTCTGGGTGATGGGTGACCACCGCCAGGACTCCTCGGACTCCCGGTACCACCAGGACCGGCCCGGCGGTGGCACCGTCGACGAGGACCAGGTCATCGGCCGGGCCTTCGTCGTCGCGTGGCCGGTCGGCCGGTGGTCGTCGCTGCCGGTGTCGGGGTAGGGGCGTCGCGTGAGTGGAGAGGGGCCGCCCTGCCGGTGCCAGGGCTGTTCCGCTGATGTCCGACGTCGGACTCAATGGCTGCTGCCGCACGCGGTGTTGAGCGCCGCGATAGGTCACCCGTGCTGTCAACCAGGCTCTCTCGATGTCCAGTTGGAGCGAACCCGTCAGGCCGGCGGCGGTGCTTTTCGGGGGCGTTCGCGTCTGTCGGGGGACGAACGCGATGAAGGCCCAGGTCGACCGGTGTGATGCCGGGACCTGGGCCTTGTTCTCTGTCCGCGCTCCGGGCGCACCCGGCCCTCGTGTGGACCCTCGTGGTGAGGGACGGAGGGGGCCGGCGGACGCCCTGGGTTGCTAGGCGATACGGGTCACGTCGGGCAGGGCCGGTGTCGGGTTGTCGAGCAGGGGGCGGCTGCGGTGCTTCAGGGTCCGGTCGAAGAAGGCGGTGAGGTAGGCGCGGCGCTCGCCGGTGTAGCCGTCCGGGTCGACGTCTCCGATCATGCCGGCCACGACGGCGGCCGGCGGTGTGCCGAAGCGGGCGGCCAGTTGGGGGATGAGTATCTCGAAGTCGCTGTAGGACTGGTGACGTGCCCGGGCGGTCCAGAAGTCGCGCTTCCAGCCCGGCGAGTTCTTCCACAGGGTGTGCCAGGCGGGCACGTGCGCGTGGGTGAAACGTAGCTCGGGAGTGTAGGAGCTGCCTGCCAGGAGGAAGGGCTGCCGCAGCCCCGTACGGGTGACGGGTGCGAACAGGGCCGGGTCGTCCGGGCCGTAGCCGAGTGGACCCTCAAGGACCGCGCCGGCGCTGAACCGACGGTCCAGGCGCATCGCCTCGGCCGCGGCCGTGCCGCCCAGCGAGTGCCCGTAGACACCGACCGACGAGAGGTCGAGCGCCGCTCCGAGACCTGTCGGAAGGGCGCGGCCCTCGGCGTCGGGGTTGCCGCCCCGGGCGAGCAGGCGCAACCGGTCCAGTACGAAGCGCAGGTCCGCCACCCGGCAGTCCACGGCGGCCTTCGTGACCTCCGGTGACAGGTCGCCGGCCAGGATGGGGGCGGGGGTGATGACACGGCCGTCCGGGAACTCGACGGCGAGCGCTTCGTAGGTGTGGTCGACGGCCACAACGGCGTAGCCGTGACTGGCCAGTTCGGCGGCGATGGTGGTGTCGAGGAAGCGCGGGTTGAGGCGCCCGGGTGTGTAGAGCACGACCGGCAGCCGCTCGGCCGAGAGCGCGGTCAGGGCCCCCACCGTCGTGTGCGCGCTGATCCGGGTCCAGTCGACCGAGCCCGAAGGGACGCCGAGGGACCCCGCGAAGGCGTCGAACGCCGGAACAAGTCCTTTTGTGGCGTAGGGCGTTGCCGGTGCGTCGGCGTTCCGGCGCGCGGGATACCAGACGGTGATCATCAGTTCGCGTGGCTGGGCTTCACCCTCGGCCCAGGGGTCGTCGCGCCGGGTGTCGACGAGGTGGAGGTCCACCGTGCTCACGGGGTGCGGACCTGTGGGGGCGGGGAGGGCGCAGCGGAAGAGACCACTGTCCGGTCCCGCCGCGGCGTTCGCGACGGAGGGCAGAGCGAGAGCGGCAACCGCGCCCGTGAGGCCGCCGATGATCAAGCGGCGGGAAACGGGGCGACCTTGGGAGTCTGCGGAAGTCTGGATCATGAGCCGATCTTGTCAGGAGTGGTCACCTGTGATCAGGAAAATCCCGATCGATGGCGATGGGAGGCAGCATGAGATGACTCGATTCGATCTGGACAGACAGGGGTTGGGTGTGCGGTAGCTGCGCGGTCAGGCGTGCGGCGCTTCTGTCGGGGTGTGTGCCGTGCGGTCGCGCTCGACGAGGGCGACGGTGCGAGGGTGCAAGGGCGGCGGTGCGAGGGTGACGGTGCACGGGGATGCGTGCGTGAGGGTCGTGTTGGAGCTGTCCTCGGCGATCCGGAGGAGCGGCCGTCGTGCCCGCCTGCGTTGCCCGCCTGGGTTGCCCCGGAGGCGGTGGGGTCCGGATCGGCCGACTGTGCGGTCAGGGCCCGGGCCTGCGCCGAGAGGCGGGCGGGCGGGTCAGATCTGTGCCACTTCGTCCCGCGCGTGCTTCAGGCTCATCCGCGCCTCCACCTTCTCGGGAGCCGCGACCTCCGACCAGTAGCGGTGGCCGGAGACGAACACGGCGAGTTCGTGTTCGCGTTGGCGGAGCTTCTCGACCTCGGCCTGTTCGTCGGGGCTCCAGCCGGGGGAGGCGGGGCGTTCCACCTTGCGCCAGCCGCCGGTGTCGCTGAAGCCGTCCAGCGGTTCGACCGACCAGGGGAGTCGTTTCAGCAGGGCCAGCAGCTCGGCCCGGACCTGATGCAGCTCCTCCTGACCGGCCAGGAGGTCACTCGGAAACTCGTAGGTCTCAGCCACGCGCCAATGATACGTCTGTTCGATTTCATGGGGCGAGTTTCTTACGGGAGTTCACGCGAACGGGTGTTCCGAACTCCTCTGACCTGCGGGAAGAGGGGGAGGTGGCAGGGTGCACAGGCTGACTGTGCAGGTGAAACTGGACAGTCTTGACTGATTAATTTACGGTGGCGGAATGGCTCAGGACAGCACTCCTCCGTACGACCCGGGCGTCTCGGACTCCGCCGCCCGCGCCGCGCAGGATCTGCGGGTCGCGTTCAGCCTTCTCCGGCGGCGGATCCGGGAGGTGTCCGAGAAGCAGGACCTCACGCCCTCCCAGGTGTCCGCGCTCACCCTGGTGAGCAAGAGCGGTGCCGCCACCGCCAGCGCGCTCGCGGCCACGGAGGGGGTCCGGCCCCAGTCGATGGCCGCCACGCTCGCCGCCCTCGACCAGTACGGCCTCATCCAGCGCAACCCCGACCCCGGTGACGGCCGACGCCAGCTCATCACCCTCACGGAGGCGGGCCGCGAGCGTGTCGAGGGCACTCGGGAGGCCCGCTCCGCGTGGCTCGCCCACGCCTTCGAGGAGCGCTGCACCGAGCAGGAGCGGCAGACGGTCATCGAGGCGATGGCCCTGCTGGCGCGGCTGACCCGCCCGTGATACCCACGCTCCGCACGCGCTTCCAGCAGCGTTTCACCCCGACCGGCGACGGCCGGCCGGCCGACCGGTTCGACCGGTTCGACCGCCGGCTGATCGCGCCGATGGTCCTCGGTTCCGTACTGAACCCGGTCAATTCCTCGATGATCGCGGTGGCGTTGGTGCCGATCGGCAGCGCGCTCGGCGCGCCGCCCTCGCAGACCGCGTGGCTGGTCTCCGGCCTCTACCTCGCCACCGCCGTCGGGCAGCCCGTCATCGGACGGCTCGTCGACATGTTCGGGCCGCGCCGCCTCTACCTCATCGGTACGGCCATGGTGGGCGTCGCCGGGCTGCTCGGCTCCCTCGCCCCGAGCCTCGGCGCGCTGGTCGCCGCCCGGGTCCTGCTCGGATTCGGCACCTCGGCCGCGTATCCCGCCGCGATGCACCTCACCCGCAGCGAGGCCGAACGCACCGGACGGGACAGCCCGGCCGGTGTGCTCACCGCGCTCGCCGTCTCCGCGCAGACCGTCTCCGTGATCGGCCCCACCCTCGGCGGACTGCTCATCGGCCTGGGCGGCTGGCGCACCATCTTCCTCGTCAACGTCCCGCTGTCGCTGGCCTGTCTGGTCCTCGGCGCCCTCCGGCTGCCCAAGGCCCCCAAGGTCGCCAGAGCCCCCAAGAGCGTCAGGGCCGCCGAGGCCACGGACGGTAGGGGGGACGGCACGGGTGACGTGCCCGCTCCCGTCGCGCGCGGCATCGACCTCCCGGGCATGGCCCTCTTCGCGGCCCTGCTCGTCGCGCTCATGGTGTTCCTGATGAAACCGCGGGCGGAGGACTGGTACCTGCCCGTGCTCGCCCTCCTCGCCGGCGCCGCCTTCGCGCGGCGCGAACTCCGGGTCCCCGAACCGTTCATCGACCTGCGGGTCCTCGGCGGCAACAGACCCCTGCTGGCCACCTTCCTGCGCCAGTTCCTCAACTACACCACCGCGTACGCCTTCCTGTACGGGTTCACGCAGTGGCTGGAGGAGGGGCGCGGACTGCACGCGGCCGCCGCCGGGCTCGTCCTGCTGCCACTGTCGCTCAGCGGCCTGCTCGTCTCGGCGATCACAGGGCGACGGGAGGCCGTCCGGGGCAAGCTGGTCGTCGGAAGCCTCGTCCAGATCGCCGGCTGCGCGGCGATGCTGACCCTCCAGGCGGGCAGCGCGATGTGGCTGCTGGCAGCGGTCGGCGCCCTCATGGGCGTGCCGCAGGGCCTCAACGGCCTGGCCAACCAGAACGCCCTCTACCGGCAGGCCGACCCCGCCCGGATCGCCTCCGCGGCCGGCCTGCTGCGGACCTTCATGTACCTCGGCGCGATGGCCGCCTCCGCGGCCGACGCCGCCTTCTTCACGCACGGCGCCGACACCGGCGGCCTGCACCACCTGTCCCTCTTCATGCTCGCCGGAGCAGTGCTGCTCCTGGCGGTCACCGTGATCGACCGGTCACTTGGCACCCTCACCCCCCGAAAGGCCTGACCATGGCAGTCACCACAATCGACCCCCGGACCGCGCTCGTCGTCATCGACCTCCAGCACGGCATCGTCGGCAACCCGGGCGTCGCCCCGCACCCCGCCGCCGACGTCGTCGAGCGCTCCGCCCGCCTCGCGGACGCCTTCCGCGGCCACAGTCTCCCGGTCGTCCTCGTCCGGGTCACCGCCGCCGCCGACGGTTCGGACGCGGTGAGCGGTCGCACCGACGGAGCGAGCCGCGGCCGCAGCTTCCCCGAGGGCTGGGACGTCATCGTCGACGACCTGGCCGGGCACCCCGAGGACATCACCGTCACCAAGCGGAACTGGGGCGCCTTCTACGGCACCGACCTCGACCTCCAGCTGCGCCGCCGCGGGATCACCCAGATCGTGCTGACCGGCATCGCCACCAGCATCGGCGTGGAGTCCTCCGCCCGTGCCGCGCACGAGCACGGCTACCACGTCACCCTGGCCACCGACGCGATGACCGACCTCGACGCCGAGACGCACCGCAACAGCGTCGAGCGGATCTTCCCGCGCCTCGGCGAGACCGGCACCACCGACGAGATCCTCGAGGTCCTCGCGAAGTCCCGCGTCTGAGCGGGGAGACCCGACAAGAACCGGGGCCGGGGCGGGAGTTCGTGAACTCCCGCCCCGGCCCGGGCATTTGAGGAAGGGGCGCGGCTCAACCGGCCGAGCCGGAGGGCCGCGTCAGGTCCCGTACGAGACCGGACGCCACCGGCACCGGTACCCCGGCGCGCTCCGCCGCCCGCAGCAACGCGCCGCCGATGGCGTCGAGTTCGAGGGTACGGCCCGACTCCGCGTCGCGCTGCATCGACGACTTGGCGCCCGGCGGGAACGCGTCGTAGCGGGCCAGGGCGGCCGCCGCATCGGCCGGGGCGCCGGACGCCCGGCTGACCGCCGCCGTCTCCTCGACCAGGGCGGTCAACTCCTCGCGGTGCAGCGTGCGCACGTCACCCAGGGGCAGCCCGTAGCGCGTCGTCAGCAGCGCGAACGGCGCGAGGAACGACATCTTCGCCCACAGCGTCGCCGCCTCCTCGTCCTCGACCCGGACACCCGCCCCGGCCTCCGCCAGAGCGGCGGCGAGCGCGTCGACCCGGGAGCGGGGCGCCGTCTCGGCGGTCAGGTCGACGTCGGCGAACGGACTGCCGTGCTCGATGACTCCCGGCGCGGTCCGGGTCGACTCCACGCGGATCACCGCGGGGGCGACCTGCTCGGGGCGATAGCGCTCGCGCAGCAGGGCGGGGTGCTCGACGCCGTTCAGGAACGGGACGATCAGTCCCTGCTCACCCAGCACCTTCGCCGGGACCCGCTCCAGAGCGGCGTCCAGGGCCGTCGCCTTGACCGCGATCAGCAGCGCGTCGACCGGCTCCCGCAGCTCGGTGTCCGCCGACACTCGGGCCGTGAAGTCACCGAACAGGGCGCTGCGCACCTTGATGCCGCCGTCTGCCAGGGCGTGCGCGGTGTCCTCCCCGGCCAGGCAGATCACCCGGTGGCCCGCGCGGGCCAGCAGCGCGGCGAGGAGTCCGCCGACTCCGCCCGGACCCAGTACCGCCACGGTCAGCCGGTCGTTCGCCATACGTCCTCGATCCTCCGAACGGGACCCGAGGAGAGCCGCCGGGTCATGATCAGCACAATCCGCCGGACCGGCGGCGCTATTCCCCGGGCCTGCGGGTTTCCGCGGGGGTCCCCACGATCGCACCGCGCGCGCGACACTGGACTCATGTGCCGCAGCATCAAGACACTCCGTCCGCCGTCGATCCCCGAGGAAGCGACCGACGAGGAGATCCGCGCCGCCGCTCTGCAGTACGTGCGCAAGGTCTCCGGGTTCCGCGCCCCGGCCGCCCACAACCAGGAGGCCTTCGACCGTGCCGTCGAGGCGGTCGCCGCCGCGACCACCGACCTCCTGGACAGCCTGGAGGTACGGGGCGTGCCGGCCCGGCGCGCCGGATAGCGCGCCGGACGCTCAGGCGCCGGTGCCCTGCTCGCGTACGGCGGGCTTGCGCACGAGGTAGGCCGCGCCCGCCCCGGCGACGAAGAGCGCCCCGAACGAGACGCCCGTCGCCAGCCAGGTGGCGCCCAGCCACTGGCCGCCGAAGTAGCCGAGGCCCACGCTGTACCCGGCCCAGGCGACGCCCGCGAGCACCGACCAGGGCAGGAACTCGCGGATCCGGCGGTGTGCCGCGCCCGCGCCCAGCGAGACGACCGAGCGCCCGGCCGGTGCGAAACGGGCGACGACCACGAGCACACCGCGCGCCCCGCCGCCGCGGGCCAGCACGTCGCCGAGACGTTCCTGCGCCTGCGTGAGGCGGCGCGAGCGGGCGATGGCGCGGTCCAGGCGTTCGCCGCCGCGCCAGGCGAGGCGGAACGCCACGACGTCGCCGAGCACCGAGGCCGTGGCGGCGCAGAGGGTCAGCACGAGCAGGTCGGGGACGGCGTGCGGAACGGCGCCGGTGGCGGAGCCCGCCGCGGCCGTGGCCGCGGTGATCACCAGCACCCCGCTCGGCAGGACCGGCAGGAACACATCAAGGACGACGGACACGGCGACCGCCGCGTAGATCCATGGGCTGCCCGTCAGCGACCCCACACTCTCCAGCACCGAAACACTCCCCCGGAATCCCCCGTAGGCACGGACCTTGCCGCGACGTCGCGGGGAGCGGCAGGGGCGGCCAGTAACAGCCATACAGCGTACGCCGCGGGTGGGGCCGGAGATCCACGGGGGCCGCATGTGTCGGTCACATCACGTTCACCTTCCCGCACGCTCCGGTCACGGCCGGACACGGCGGCGCCCGCCTCCCGTGACCGGGGGCGGGCGCTGTCGTGCGGTGCGGGCGCGGTGCCCGTGGGTCAGGCCGTGACCGGCTCCGCGGAACGCTGGTCCTCGACGGGTGCGGAGGCGCGGCCGGTGAGCAGCCGGTCGAGGCCGAGCGCGCCGGAGCCGGTGAAGACGAGCAGGAGCATGGCCCAGCAGAACAGCGCGGAGAGTTCGCCGCCGTTCTGGATCGGCCACAGAGCGGCCGACTGGTGCACGTCGAAGTAGGCGAAGGCCATCGAGCCCGAGGCGACGAACGCGGCGGCGCGGGTGCCGAGGCCGAGGAGGACGAGAGCGCCGGCGACGAGCTGGATGACGGCGGCGTACCAGCCGGGCCAGGTGCCCGCGTCGACGGTGCCGCCGTCGGTGCCCGCGGCGCCGCCGAGCACGCCGAAGAGCGAGGCGGTGCCGTGCACGGCGAACAGCAGGCCGACGACGACGCGGAACAGGGCTATGGCGTACGGCTGGGCGCTGTTGAGGCGTCCGGTCATGTGGGGAACTCCTTCGGTCGGATCCGGACCGCAGCGGGCCGGACCGTGGGGACGGAACCGAGTGAGTCACCTACGTTAGGTGAGCCTAATCTATGCTTGCAAGTTCAACATTCGGCCACGACGGGGTCTCCGTTTGCGGTTCCGCTTCGGCCGTCGCCGCACGTAGGGCGGCTCGCGCCACCGCGTCGGCGTCCGAGAGCGTGACCGAATCCACTCCGGGTCTCGCACCCGCAGCCGTCACCCAGTGCACGCCCTCCGTGGGCACCCCGAACGCGAACCGCCGTGCGTGCGACCGTCCCTGACGATCCATCAGGTGGTACGGCCGTTCGGTCACGTCCAGGCCGCCGGTCTCGTAGCCGTCCACGGTGTGCGGGCGGCACTCTCCCGTCTTCAGCAGCCGGGCCAGCAGCTCGTCGCCCGTCCGCCGCACATCCGGTTCCGGTAGCCGTGCCTCCACGAGCGCCGTGGCGCGGACGACGGAGCCCGGAACGTCGGGTGAGTGCGCCACCCACGCGCCGTCCTCGGCCCGTACATCGAGCCGCGGGCCGAGCACCTCCACCACGCCCGCCTCGATCAGCGCGGCCAGCTCCTCGACCCGGCGACGGGGCGGGCCGATGGAGAGGAACGCGTTCAACGGCGTGTACCAGCGGTCCAGATGGGACCGGCGCGACTCTCCCGGCAGACCGCCGTGGTCCACGATCCGCCGCAGCTCGTTGCGCAGGTCCCGCAGTACGTCCAGCGCCGCCTTCAGCGGGCCGGCGACGTTCCCGAGCGCGGCCTGCGCCGCGTCCTCGCGCAGATGGCCGAGCAGCCACTCCCGCCAGTCCGCGCGATCGCCGAAGTCCCGTCCCGCGTACGGGCGCGACACCTGGTCCCAGGACCAGCGCTCCGCCTCGCCCAGCCCGAACTCGTCGAGGACGCGGGCCTCGTCGTCCGTGCCGTGCGGGACGGCCAGGAAACGGCCCCGGAACGCGGCGGCCCGGCCGGAGGGCGCCAACAGCCGCTCGTAGTAGACCGTCTCGACCTCCTTGGCCACCAGCGGCCATATCTCCCGCAGGAAGTCCGGCGCGTCACCGGAGTCCGCCCGCTTGCGGAACCCGCCGATCACGTCGTCGGTCAGGACGAGCGGAACGTGCCGCCCGTACGGGCCCTTCGCGTTGTCGCCGCGCGCCTGGTACGGAATGCCGCGCCGCGAACCGGCGTACACCCGCGGCTCGTCACCCGACGGCACGTAGCGCAGCCCTCCGCCCGCCCGCACGAAGCGCCCGCCGCGGCCCTCCGTCAACAGGGCCATGTGATCGAAGAAGTTGAGCCCGAGACCGCGCAGCAGGACCGGCTCGCCCGGCGCGACCGTGGAGAGGTCGACGTCCGCGGGGTTGGCCGGCGGGACGTGCAGCAGGCCGTGCTGCGCCGCATCGGCGGAGAGCCGCTGCTGCGACGCGTCCGGGAGTGCCGGCAGATGTCCCTGGGCGAGCACCACGGCGGCGAGGTCCGTGAGCGTGCGGCCGCCGGAGAGGGCCAGTGTCTGACGACCGCCCGGGCCGTCGGTGAGGCGCAGCGCCCGGGCCGCGTGCACCTCGACCCGTACCTCGGGCGGCGCCCCGCGCACCACCTCGCCGAACACCCACTCCAGATAGCGCCCGTACTGCGTGCGGGTCGGATACACGTCCGGGCCCAGCTCGCCGCCCGCCCAGGTGTGCAGGCTCGGCCCCGGCCGGATCGGCCCCGAACAGTCCACGCTCTCGTCGGTGAACAGGGTCACCTGCGAGGCCACGGTGTTCATCAGCAGATGCGGGGACTGCCCGGTGCGCCAGACGCGGCCGGGGCCGGGCGGGCACGGGTCGACGACATGGACCGTCAGCCGCGCGCCCGGCGCGAGGAGCTCGGGGGCGGACGCGCAGAGGCGCTCCAGGACGCTCGTGCCGCGCGGGCCCGCGCCGACGACGGCCACGGAGACCCGCGGGGACCCGGCGGGCGCCGGGAACCCCGCCGCGACGGGCGCGGCGGAGCACTGGGGGGAGGGCTCTGCAGACAAGGGTGTGACTCCCGGGCGTGGGGGCGCAGGACGGCGGACCGCCCACTGGAAGCGGACGGTCCGCCTCATCATGCCGCCGGGCACTGTGCGAACCGAGCCCCGGGGCGAAGGATCGGCGCCCGGTGTGGGATGCGTCACGATCATCGGGGACAAACGGCACAACAACCGTGTGAAAAGGCCCTATTGCGGGGCGAGTACGGACTCCCGCACCGTCCGCAGCCGGACACCCCCGGCTGTCCCGCCGTCGCTGCCGCCGCGCGTCTGCACCGCCTTCTCGAGACGCAGCGACGCCGAACGTCCCCGCAGGGTCAGGGTCATCAGCTGGTTGCCGAACCAAGGGCCGCCCGACCGGTTCCAGTCGACCGACGGGGGCGCGCAGCGGCCGTGCCGGGCAAGGCGGTTGCCGAGCCCCCGCGCGAGACGGCTCCAGCCGAAGCGGAAACCGAGCCGTATCTGCGGCGGGACGGAGTTGTGCACGGGGGAGCAGGTCAGCTGGACCACCCGGGCCGCCGGCTGCCGGGCGGAATCGGCCCAGACCGGCTCGGCGACATAGGCGTGGTGCACGTCCCCCGACAGTACGCACACGGTCGCGGGAGCGTGCTCCCCCGACCCCACGTCGGCGATCAGGTCCGCCAACTCCTCGAAGGAGTCGGGGAACGCGGCCCAGTGCTCCAGGTCCGCCGTGCGTCGCAGCCGCTCGCCGAACCGTGCCCAGCGAGCGCCCCGCTCCCCGCGGCACAGCGCGGCGTCCCACGCCTCCGCCTGGTGGATCAGTGGCGGCAGCAGCCAGGGCAGCGACGTGCCGATCAGCAGGTGGTCGCAGTTCTCCGGGGCGTCCAGGGCCTGTTCGCGCAGCCACGCCGACTCACCGGGGTCGAGCATTGCCCGGTCCTGCTCGTCCAGGACGCGGGCCGCGCGGCTGTCGACCATCAGGACCCGGGTCCGGCCGAAGTCGCGGCGGTAGCTCCAGCGGACCGAGGCCGGATCGGCGTCGGCCTGCGCGGCGAAGGCCCGCAGCACGTCGGTGCCGTCGGGCGTCTCGCGCACCGCCGCGTACAGCAGGTTCTCGGCGAGTTCGTCGGGGGAGAGGTTGCCGAGGTGCTGGTGGACCCAGTACGACATCAGGCCGCTCAGGATCCGCTCGCGCCACCAAGGGGTCGCGCGGATGTCCTTGAGCCAGGCGTCGCTGGTGTTCCAGTCGTCGATGACGTCGTGGTCGTCGAAGATCATGCAACTGGGCACGGTGGACAGCAGCCAGCGGATCTCGGGATCGAGCCAGGACTCGTAGTAGAGCCGGGTGTACTCCTCGTAGTCCGCGACCTGATGGCCCGGGGGGTCCGCCAGACCCCTGCGGGAGGCTATCCACGCGCGGGTCGCGTCCGAGACCTCGTCCGCGTACACCTGGTCACCCAACAGCAGCAGTACGTCCGGGCGTTCGCCGTCCGGGGAAGCGGCGATGCGGGCCGCGAGGGTGTCCAGCGCGTCGGGCCCGACCGGGTCCTTCTCGTCCGCCGGCGGCGCCGCCCAGCGGCAGGAGCCGAAGGTGACACGGACCGCCGCCTCGTCTCCCGCGGAGGTGCGGACGACGGAGGGAGGGAAGGCGGAATCAGGCAGCGGCCAGACGGTCACGTCGTCGAGCAGCACCTCGTACGCGGTCACGGTGCCGGGCGTCAGCCCGCTCACCGGCACCAGCGCGTAGTGGTGCCCCGCGACCTGGAACGTCGGGGCCGACCCCGACGTCCCGTCCGCGCAGCGCACCTCGGCGGTGCACGGGCGGCTCGCCTCGACCCAGAAGGTCGCGGACGAGCCGTCGACGTACCTCAGCAGCGGCCCCAGGCACAGCTCGGCCATGATGATCACCCTCCTCCGTCGCCCCGTACGGTACGGAACGACGGAGGCCGGTGGCGAGCCTCCGGGCACCGCGGCGATGCCGTGGGGGGAGCGGTGCCCGGAGTTCTCGGGGGAGGCGGGCGGCGCGGGCGCCCCTGCCGGTACGGGTCAGCAGCCGCTCAGGACCGAGCTCAGCTTGGACTTCTCCGCGGAGTCGACCTTGAGGTTGTAGTAGTACTTCACCTGCACCCAGGCCCGGACGTACGTGCAGGCGTACGAGCTGAGCGGGGGCATCCACTCGGCCGGGTCCTTGTCACCCTTCGACTGGTTCACGTTGTCCGTGACGGCCAGGAGCTGCGGGCGGGTGACGTCGTTGGCGAAACCCTGGCGCTGCGCGGTGGTCCAGGCACTGGCGCCCGAGTCCCAGGCCTCGGCGAGCGGTACGAGGTGGTCGATGTCGAGGTCGGACGCGGCGGTCCAGTTGGCGCCGTCGTAGACGGAGTGCCACGACCCGCTGGTCGCCGTACAGGCCGAGTTGGTGACGACGCTCGTGCCGTCGCGCTTGAGGACGTACTCACGGGTGTCGCAGGTGCCGCTGATGGTGATCCAGGTCGGGAACAGATCGCGGTTGTAGCCGGTGCGGTTCTCCGTCGCGACGGTGAGGGACGCGAGGTAGGTGCGCGCGGTGGCCGCGCTGACCGGGGTGGGGAGGGCGGCTGAGGCGGTCGGGCCGTTGAAGACACCGGCCAGGGCTATCAGTCCGGTGGCGGCCGCGAGTATGCTCAGCCGTCGACGCGCGTAGACCTTTGGCATGCGAACTCCCTTGGGGTGTGGGGGCGTTGGAGTGCGAGCGAACGAATGCTCGCGGGGGTGTGTTGCCGGGAGGTGAGTACGCGGTTAGAAGTTAGTGACGCGTGCATGACATAACAAGGTCCGCGGCGGAACTTTCGGCGGGGGCCGGGTGCGGGCGCTCGCGTTTTCCTGCGGGTTCGGGGGGCTTGGTCTTCTCTCGCGGTGCGTGTGGTGCGTGTGGTGCGTGTGGTGCGTGCGGTGCCTGCGGCGCTTGCAGTGCTCGCGGTGCTTGCGGTGCCTCCCTTTTCGGGAGCTTCCCCGGGGAGGTTCCGGGGCGCGGGACCTTCGGCCCTGCGGGGTCCGTGCGCACGTCGCGTACTATGAACGGCGCAGAAGGGGAGTAGCTCTTCGCCGGACCGTCGACATACTGCTCAGCTCGTCTGAGCCGGCGCCCGGAGGCAGACCTCGTTCACGAGGCCGGCCAGCGAGACCTTCGGCAAGCAGTGCACATGCCCGAGCCGGGCTTTCCGGCTGGGGCTCTTCCGGTCGCGCCTCTCGGTGCGGGCGCAGCTGTGCGCTGCCGTGCCGAGGTGTCGCGCAGTCACAGCACGCGCAGTCGCAACACTCTCGGCGGGGCAGCCCGACCGATTGAGGAATTTTGATCAGCTTCAGCGTGATGGCGCTCGTCTTCGGCGTCGTCTTCCTTGCCGAGCTGCCGGACAAGACCGCTCTCGCCGGCCTCGTCCTCGGCACGCGCTACCGCGCCTCGTACGTCTTCGCCGGTGTCGCCGCCGCGTTCGCCGTCCATGTGGCCCTCGCCGTCGCGGCGGGCAGCGTGCTGACGCTGCTGCCGCAGCAGATAGTCCACGCGGTCACCGGTGTGCTGTTCCTCGGCGGCGCGGCCGTGCTGCTGATGAAGAAGGGCGAGGACGAGGAGGAGGTCCGCGAGCCGGCGAACCAGGGCTTCTGGAAGGTCTCCGGGGTGGGCTTCATGCTCATCCTCGTCGCCGAGTTCGGCGACCTCACCCAGATCATGACCGCGAACCTCGCGGCGCGTTACGACGACCCGCTGTCGGTGGGCCTCGGCGCCGTGCTGGCGCTGTGGGCGGTCGCGGGGCTGGGCATCGTGGGCGGCAAGGCGCTGATGAAGCGGGTGCCGTTGTCGTTGATCACCAAGGTGGCCGCGTTGCTGATGCTGGGGTTGGGGATCTGGAGCCTGTACGAGGCCGTGGCGGGCTGAGGTCCGCTGCGCGCGGGGCGGTACGTCGGGCGGTACGTGGTGGTGTTCGGCTGTGCCGGGTGCCGGGTGCCGGGTGCCGGGTGCCGGGTGCCGGGTGCCGGGTGCCGGGCCCCGGGCGGTGGGCGGCGGCGGTGTCTTCGGCTGCGTGCCGGGCGGTGCGGGTGCCTTCGGCCGGGCTGCGGTGGGTGGGGCGGCTGCGGGCCGGTGCGTGCATCCGGCCGGGCTCCGGTGGGTGGGGCGGGGCCGTGCCGGTACATCCGCCCGTCGCCGCTGAATCAGACGTCGGTCGAGAGGCGGGAGCTGCTCGATCCGGGCGTAAGCGACGGGCATGTGATGTACCGGCACGGCCCCTTCCGCCGCATGCCGACTGCGGGCCGAGGGGGGGCGAGGGGGCTGAGGGGGCCGAGGGGGACCCCTTCCGCCGGGGTCCCGAGGGGGATCCCTTGCGCCGGGGTCCCGGGCGAGACCCCTTCCGCCGGGTCCCGGGCGCGGGGTTCCCCTCCCCGGTCCCGGGCGCGGATCCCCTGGCCGCCACTCCGGTGTTCTATCGCTGGGCCCGGGTGGGCTCCTGGGGTGGGGGGCGGAGGGGGCGAGAGGTGCTTTTGAGGTCGTGGCCGGTGGGTGGCCGGGGGGTGTCTTTTTGGGGAGTTGGGGGTTGACCTTGCGGGTCGGATGACATAGGGGCAGGTCAGGGGCGGTGGCGCCGAGGGGGGATCGTTTTGTATCGTGTAGGAACAAAGTGGCTCCCGCCCGCGACTCCCTGACCGGTGGGCGGGGCCGCCTTGTTCCCGGGGGAATCCTGAACCCCCTACCCGCACTTTGGAGCATGCCGATGACGACGGCCACGACCGTTCTGACCGCCCGCGCCCTCCTGCTCGACATGGACGGCACCCTCGTCAACTCGGACGTCGTCGTCGAGCGCTGCTGGCGTGGCTGGGCCGACCGGCACGGGCTGGACGGGGACGAGGTCATGAAGGTCGTCCACGGCCGACAGGGCTACGCCTCGATGGCCGTACTCCTGCCGAACCGCCCCATGGAACAGAACTACGCGGACAACACGCGGATGCTGGCCGAGGAGACCGCCGACATGGACGGCGTCGTCGAGATCCCGGGCGCCACCGAGTTCCTCGCCTCGCTCGCCGGCGTCCCCCACGCGCTCGTCACCTCCGCGGACGTGGCCCTCTCCAGCGGGCGGATGGCCGCCGCCGGTCTCGGACTTCCCGACGTGCGGATCACCGCCGAGTCGGTCGGGGCCAGCAAGCCGGACCCCGAGGGCTTCCTCAAGGGGGCGGCCGAGCTGGGTGTCGCGCCCGAGGACTGCATCGTGTTCGAGGACTCCGGGGCGGGGATCGCCGCGGGACGGGCCGCCGGGATGCGGGTTGTCGGGATCGGGCCCCGAGCCGGGTTCCACGCGCCGGACGTGCTCGTCCGTGACCTCACCCAGGTGCGGGTCGAGTCCCTCGGAGACGGGACCCTCCGCCTTCACATCGGCTGAGGCCGTCGGGGGAGAGGGTGTGTTGGGTGGCCGGGGCGGCCTTTGCGCCCCCTGCGCCCCGACCCGTTGCTCCGCCCCGCATCCCGCTCCTCAAGCGCCGGAGGGGCTGATCCGTCCCGTCGCCATTCGGCGGACCGCACCCGGCGCCGACGGCGAGCCCCGGTTCACGGCTGGGACGTCTCCGACTCCAGGCTCGTGCGCGTCGCCGCGCCGTAGACGCCCGACGGGTCCGACGTGATGCCCCGCGCCCACTGGTACCAGCGCACGGCGTCCTCGAGATGGCGGTCGAAGTGGCCGTCCGCGTCGCCCATGTACATCCTCAACTGGCTCATGCGCAACTGGAGTTCGGTCACCTCGGGGCCGTCGTCGCCGCGTTGCAGGGTTGGTGCGGGGCCCAGGCCCTGCTGACCCCCGGTGTCCGCGGCCGACCCCGTCGCGGTGGCCGTCGCGGTCGGAGGAGCGGACGCGGGGGACGACGAGGCCGACGGCGACGGGGACGCCGAAGCGCTCGCCCCGGACGTCGAGGGCGATGGGCTCGCGCTCAGGGACGACGCCGGAGCCGCCGGTGCCGACACCGTGGGCGACGCGCTCGCCGACGGGGCCGCCGACGCCGCCTTCGGCGACACGTCCGGCACGCTCGCCCTTACGTCCTCCGGCAGCGCCCCGTCCCGCGCGGGAGTGTCGTACGAGAGCAGGCCGCCCGCGAACCCCGCGGCCGCCACCATCGTCACCACGACCCCGGCCGCGGCCAGGATCCCGTTGCGCCGCCTGCGTCCCGGCCGCCCGGCCGCGGAGCCGGACGCGCCCGGCTCCGCCGGACGCTCCTGGAACAGGCGTACGTCGGCGGCCCGCGGCTCCGACGGCAGCGCCTGCAGTCGCATGGTCGCGTCGGCCGGCAGGGCCGCGTCGGCCGGTACGGCCGCGAGGCGCATGGTGGACGCCGAGGGGTCCTCTCCCACGAGGGGCGGCATGATCCCGGACCCACCGTGCTGCCCGGACCGATCCGCGGCGGCGTCCGTCGGCCGGGGCTGCGCACCGGCGCCGTTCACCGGTCCGGCGCCCCCGCCCGCCGCCATGTCCCCGGTGCCGGTCCCGGCCCCGGTCGTCGCGGCACCCGCCGTTGTCGTTCCGGTCGGCTCCGGCCCCGGTGCGCCCCCCGGCACACCTCCGGCCGCACCGTCCTGACTCAGCTCCACGTAAGGGCGTATGCGCAGCGGGTCGAAGTCCTCCGCGGCCGCGGCCTCCGCCGTGCGGGCGTCACGGAGGGCGTCGGACGCGCGGCGGGTGCAGGCGCAGGACGGGGTGCCGTCCGGTGCGCGATGGGCCGCGCACCGGGGGCAGACATGTCCGGTCTCTTCAGTCACGTGTGGGTCCCTCCCCCTGAGAACTCCAGAGATTATCCGGAGGTCCTTCACGCAACCTTCAACGAGCCCCCCGGAATCCCGGATTCCGGACGCCTCGACAGGCCATAACCGGACACACCGATCAGGATGGAGGGTGATCGAGACCCTCGGGGCGCAGGGAGGCCGAATGACCGGGGACGCGCAGGGTTCGCAGACGCCCGCCGACCGCGGCACGGACGGGCCGGACGCGCCGACCGGGGGCACCGGCACGGGCGCCGGTGGCACCGGCGGGAGCAACAGCGGCGGACAGGACGGCCGGACCGACTTCGCCGGTCCGATCGACCCGCACGAGTCCGTCGCGGTCAGCGAGTCCGCCGTGCGCCGCCGTACGGCGGCGGCCACGGACGCCCGCGACAGCGTGCACGGCAGTGTCGTCGTCTCCATCGGCGCGCTGCTGCTCGGCATGCTGCTCGCCGCGCTGGACCAGACGATCGTGTCGACCGCGCTGCCGACCATCGTCAGCGACCTCGGCGGCCTGGAGCACCTGTCCTGGGTGGTCACGGCCTATCTGCTCGCGTCGACGGCGGCCACTCCGCTGTGGGGCAAACTGGGCGACCAGTACGGCCGTAAAAGGCTGTTCCAGACGGCGATCGTGATCTTCCTGATCGGCTCGGCGCTGTGCGGCATGTCGCAGAACATGGGCGAGTTGATCGGGTTCCGGGCGTTGCAGGGACTCGGTGGCGGCGGCCTGATGGTGCTGTCGATGGCGATCGTCGGCGACCTCGTCCCGCCGCGCGAACGGGGCAAGTACCAGGGGCTGTTCGGCGCGGTCTTCGGTACGACGAGTGTGCTCGGACCGCTGCTCGGCGGGGTGTTCACCCAGCACCTGAGCTGGCGCTGGGTCTTCTACATCAACCTGCCCGTCGGCGTCGTCGCGCTTGTGGTGATCGCGGCGGTGCTGCACATCCCGAAGAAGTCGGCCCGTCATGTCATCGACTACCTCGGCACGTTCCTGATCGCGGCGGTCGCCACCTGTCTGGTCCTGGTGGCCTCGCTGGGCGGCACCACCTGGGACTGGAACTCGCCGCAGATCATCGGCCTCGCGGTGGTCGGCGTGGTCCTCGGTTTCGCGTTCGTCTCGGTGGAGCGGCGGGCCGCCGAACCCGTCCTTCCGCTCAAGCTCTTCCGCGTCCACACCTTCACGCTGTCGGCGATCATCAGCTTCATCGTCGGCTTCGCGATGTTCGGCGCGCTGACCTATCTGCCGACGTTCCTCCAGGTCGTGCAGGGTGTCACGCCCACGCTCTCGGGTGTGCACATGCTGCCGATGGTCTTCGGACTGCTGCTGTCGTCCACGGTCTCCGGGCAGATCGTCAGCCGCACCGGCCGCTGGAAGGTGTTCCCGGTGGCGGGCACCGGCATCACCGCCATCGGTCTGCTCCTGCTGCATCAGATGGACGAGAACAGCAGCACGGGCGAGATGAGCGCGTACTTCTTCGTCTTCGGCCTGGGCCTCGGCCTGGTCATGCAGGTTCTGGTGCTGATCGTGCAGAACGCGGTGTCCTACGAGGACCTGGGCGTGGCCACCTCCGGCGCGACGTTCTTCCGGTCCATCGGTGCCTCGTTCGGCGTGGCCATCTTCGGCACGGTCTTCGCGAGCCGTCTCGGCGACAACCTGACGAAGGCGCTGGCGGGGCAGAAGCTGCCCCCGGGCATCACGACGGACTCGCTGAAGGCCGACCCGAAGGGGATCGGCGCCCTGCCCCCCGACGTGCGGCCACCGGTCCTGCACGCGTTCGCGACGTCGATCACCGACGTCTTCCTTTACGCCGCCCCGGTCGCCGTGCTCGGATTCGCGCTGGCCTGGTTCCTGCGCGAGGACAAACTGCGCGGCTCGGTCACGGCGCCCGACGTCACGGAGACGCTCGCCAGCAATCCGGTCGAGCGGTCGTCGTACGACGAGGTGTGCCGGGCGCTGTCCGTGCTCGGCACCCGGGAGGGGCGGCGCCAGATCTACCAGGAGATCACCGAACGGGCGGGCTACGACCTGCTGCCGGCGGCGAGCTGGCTGCTGCTGCGGATCAAGAAGTACGGGTGGGCGGAGCCCGCCCTGCTCGCCGAGAAGAGCACCGTGCCGCTGGGTGTCGTACTCGCCGCCACGCGTCAGATCGAGGAGCGCGGGCTGGCCCGGCGCGAGGGCCTGGACCTGGTGCTGACCGACGAGGGACGCGCCGCCGCCAGGAAGCTGTCGCTGGCCCGCGAGGAGTCGCTCGCCGCGCTGCTCGGCGACTGGTGGAGCCCGGACCGGCCGACCGACCTCACCCAGTTGGTGGTGGAGCTGAACGACGAGATGTGCGGCTCCGACGCGGAACGTCCGCACGAGGGCGGGACGACATCCGTCCGGCGCCTGGGAGAACCTGCCTGAGACGCCGGTCCGGGCGCGGCGGACTCTCCGCGACGCCGGAGCCGGTGAGGGGAGCGGCGTACGAGGCGGTGACGGCCCCGAGGGGTGTGGGCACGGAGGGCGGGCGGGAGTGCGGGTGGAGGCCCGGGCCCTACGCGCCGTGACCGCCGCCGTTTGAGGAACGACTTCCGGGCAACCCGGGTGAAGAACCGGCCCGTTGGGTCGAGAACCCCGGAAGGCATCCATGTCCACAGGCGTGATCATCGCTCTGATCGTGATCGTGGTGGCCGTTGCCGTCGTCGCGGCCGCCCTGACCCTCCTCAACCGACGGCCGCCCGGCGGCCGTACCCTTCGGCGGCGCTTCGGACCGGAGTACGACCGTGCCGTCGACCGGCACGACGGTGACACCAAGGCCGCCGAGGCCGAACTCGCCGAGCGCGTGAAGCTGCACGGCGGACTGCGCGAGAAGGCCCTCGACCCCGCGGACCGCGACCGGTTCACGGCCGGCTGGGCCGCCGCGCAGGAGCGCTTCGTCGACTCCCCGAGCGAGGCGGTGGCCGAGGCCGACCGGCTGCTCGGCGACCTGGCCGGAGCACGCGGGTTCCCCGGCGTGGAGCAGTACGAGGAGCAGGTCTCCGCTCTCTCCGTGCACCACGGACACCGCGTCCACGGCTACCGCACGGTGCACCGGGCCGCGCAGGCCGGCACGGGCCGGGACGGCACCGTCGACACCGAGCAGATGCGCGAGGCGATGCTGGAGGCCCGCGCCCTGTTCGAGGACCTGATGAGTTCGAACCGCGAGGAGAAGTCCTCCGGTCACCTGCGTGACACGGACCGCTCGGACGGCACGGACGCCGTGGACGAGTCCCCGGACGCCCGCCCCGAGCGCACCCGACGGTTCGGCATGACCAAGGACGACCGGCACACCGAGCCCGCGTAGCCCGTCGGCGACGACGCGAACGCGCGACCACGCAGAGCACCGGGAGCGCGGCGGACCCGCCGCGCACCGACAGCCCCGAGACTTCCAACCACGACACTCGCTCCCACCTGCCCTGGTTCTTCACCAGGCGTCAGGCGAAGGGGAGTCGAGGAAGGTGAACGCGATGAAGCCCGAGCAGGACCCTGAGCGCAACCCGTCCGGCGAAGCGGCCATGAAGGGCCGTGTCACCCCGGTGCCCCCCGAGCGTCCCGTGGACGACCGTGCCAAGGCGGCCGACAGCGCCTCCGACGAGGACGTGTCGCGCCGTGAGGCACTGAAGGGCCACCTGGACCCCGCGGCCGACGAGCAGACCCCGGGCGACCGGGCGAAGACCGGCGACGCCGCCGCGGCCCGGACGGCCACCACGGGCGACGAGGCGAAGGCCCGCACCGGCGCCGGCACCAGCGCCCTCGACGAGGCGAAGGCCCGCGCGACCCGGACCGGCGACGACACCGCCGCCCGGACCACCGGGACCGGCACGCCGGCCCGTGAGAGCGCGGACGTCCGTACCGGTGAGCGCGCCGCCTCGCACGACGACCGCACGAGCCGTACCGGTACGGGCCCGTCCGTCACCTCCCGTGACACGGACCTCGACACCGGCGACGCCAAGCCCGGTTCCGCGTCGCGCGACACCGGCACCGTGCGCGGTGACACCGCGGGAGCGCTCCCCACGAGCCGCACCGCGGACACCGGCAACCGTACGGACGGCAGGTCGGACGGCAAGTCGGACGGCAAGTCCTACGGC
The DNA here is from genome assembly GCF_040607345.1 of Streptomyces sp. NPDC005302. Classification (NCBI taxonomy): domain Bacteria; kingdom Bacillati; phylum Actinomycetota; class Actinomycetes; order Kitasatosporales; family Streptomycetaceae; genus Streptomyces; species Streptomyces sp. NPDC005302. The sequence continues at coordinate 2,370 of NZ_JBEXGN010000036.1, read as the reverse complement.
AAGGACTCCGCGAAGGACTCCGCGAAGGACTCGGCGAAGGACTCCGTGAAGCACGGGGAGCGGCTGCTCCCGGGTGACGAGTACGACAAGTTCTCGCAGCGGATGCGGCACGCGGTCGGCGGGTTCGTCGACGGGCCGGAGGCGTCCGTCGAGGAGGCCGACCACGTGCTCGAAGAGCTCGCGAGCCGGTTCACGGAGGCCGTGTCCCAGCGCCGCCGTTCCCTGCGCACCGCCTGGCAGTCCGGCGGTGAGGGCAAGGCGTCGGCGTCCGACACCGAGAAGCTGCGGCTCGCCCTCCAGGACTACCGCGAGATGACCGAACGGCTGCTGCACATCTGAGCCGCCTTCGGACACCGCAGGCACCGTGAGGCCGCGTCCCGGACCATGTTCCGGGACGCGGCCTCAGGGCGTTCGCGCGGCCGGGACGGCCGCGCCGTTCCCGCTGTCCGGCCCCGGTCTCAGGCGGCTCCGCCGCTCTCCCGCCGCTCCGTCTCCGCGGCCCGGTCCTCGCGTGCCGCGCGCCACTCGTGGACGATCTTCTCCACGTCGTAGGGCTTGAGCCCGAGGGGCGGACCCGGCGGCGGCTTGAACATGACCTCGCGGATCTTGGCGTTGATGTCCTCGACGATCCGCCGCACGGTCCGCTCCGAGGGGGCCGCGGCCGCCGCGAGGAGAGCGTCCTCCGCCTCCTTGCGCAGGGCCAGCGTGGGCGGCAGCACCGACAGGCCCTCACGGGCCATCTTCCGCTTGATCCACCAGAGTTCGTCGTACGGCGTGTCGGTGACCGCGGGCAACGGCTTTCCCGCGCCAGCGAGTTCGGCGAACTCGCCGCGGGACTCCGCCTCGCGGATCTGCCGGTCGACCCAGGACTCGAAGCTGACACCGGGTGGCTTGCGCTCCGTCATGGGTCCATTGTGCCGGAGGCCGCACCAGGACGGGAATGGTCGAATTATCATGCGGCGGCGGCGTGGGAACCACGCTCCGCGTCAGGACAATGGGACCAGCACCCTTCACGAAGGAGCGCGCGTGCTCGAACTCACCATGGCCACGATGTCCGGCGGGGACGCTGGCGCGACGGCCGGGATGCTGATGGCCGACGCGCCGAGCGACCCCGGGGCCATGCTGCGGGTGGGCCGGGACCGGGCCGTGTGCCGGCTCGCCACCCCGGACGACTGGCTGTTCGTCTCCCGGGTCCACCTGGAGTTCCTGTGCGGACCCGACGGCTCCTGGCAGGTCACCTGGCTGCAGGGCTCCCACCCGGAGCCGTCCTCCGAGGTCCGGCTGGCCCTGGTGGGACTACAGCCGCAGCCGCTGCCGTACGGGGGCACGGCCAAGCTGCCCGCGGGCGGCTCGGGCGAGCTCGTCATCCAGGACCGCACCGGCCCCCGCACCGTGAACGTGGGGTTCTACCACGAGCCGTAGAGCGGATCCGCGACGCCGCGGTGTCCGCCTGTAGAGAGGGACCGGCGCGGCCGTCAGCCGTGTGCCGGGCGGCCGGGCGGCTCAGGCGTGCACGCGGGCCAGCGCGAAGCCGTCGTAGCCCTTGCTGCCCACCGTCTGGACCGCCGTGCCGTCCAGCCGGGGGTGCGAGGCGATGAGTTCGAGCGCGGCCCGGGTGCCCCGCACGCTCGGGTCGGTGCTCGTGGCGTCGGTGACCGCGCCGCCGCGGACGACGTTGTCGAGGACGATCACGCTGCCGGGCCGGGTGAGGCGGACCGCCCAGTCCAGGTAGTGCGCGTTGTTCACCTTGTCCGCGTCGATGAAGACGAAGTCGAAGGGCTCGGGGTTCTCGTCCGCCAGTTTCGGCAGCGACTCCAGGGCGGGGCCGACCCGCACCTCGGCGACCTCGGCCAGGCCGGCCCGGGCGAGATTGCCGCGGGCCACCTCGGCGTGCCGGGGGTCGTACTCCAGGGTGACCAGCCGGCCGTCGGCGGGCAGGGCGCGGCCCAGCCAGATCGTGCTGTAGCCGCCGAGGGTGCCGATCTCCAGGATGCGGCGGGCGCCCTGGATCTCGGCGAGCAGCCGGAGCAGCTTGCCCTGGTTGGGGGCGACGGCGATGGGGGGCAGTCCGGCCGCGTCGCTGTCGCGCAGCGCGGCGGCCAGCGCCTCGTCGGCGGGGGCCAGGAGGGTGGTGAAGTGGTCGTCGACGTCGTTCCAGACCTGCGACTCGCTCATGCACCGAGCCTTTCGTATGCCTAGTTAGATGCGCTAAGTATCTCAGGGAAAACCTAGTCGTCCGAACCGGTGCCTGCCAGCGGGCTCCGGTCCCGGCGGCTCGGTGTCGCCGGCTCGGTGTCGGCCGGCCGGGGGCGGGCCGCGGCGTCCGGCACGGCGAAGGCCGCGGGGCGGGGGGGGGGGGGGCCGCCGCCC
>NZ_JBEXGN010000035.1:0-47040 GCF_040607345.1 Streptomyces sp. NPDC005302 | reverse complement strand
GCCCCGCACCGCGGTGCGGGGCCGCTGCCATTGCCGGGTCGCGTCGGGTCGACGGAGGTGACCGTGGTGCCCGGGGGCTCTACCGGGCGTGCGCCTCGCGGCCGGGACCCACACACAGGGCCCAGATGACGAACGCGTCGATGGCGATCAGCACGATCGCCCACACCGGCTGGTACGGCAGCCACATGAAGTTGGCGATCATGGACAGGCCGGCCAGGGCGACACCGACGATGCGGGCCCACAGCATGCCGCGGAACAGGGCGATGCCGGCGATGACGACGAGGATGCCGAGGACGAGATGGATCCAGCCCCAGCTCGTCAGATTGAAGCTGTACGTGTAGTTCCGGGTGGTGACGAAGACGTCGTCCTTCGCGATGGCGGAGATGCCCTCGAAGATGGCCATCGCACCGCCGAAGATCATCATGACCCCGGCGAACGCGGTCCAGCCGGACACCCACATTCCCGAACTGTCACCGGTGTCGCGCCGGTGCGTATCCGTCGTAGTCATCGCGAGCTCCTTGTGCCTAGACCTCACCGTCGGCCGGGTGACGGCCGGTGGCCCCCGATTCAGCTTGCCACGGGAATGACGGACCGGCAGATCTCGGAAAAGGGGGGATGACGATCCCGGATCGAGGTGCGGAGAGGTTCCCGCGGTGCTCCAATGAAAAGGTCTGTCCGGAGTGGTCCGGCCCGGAACGCAGGGGTTTCCCAGACTTTGCGTGCGGGGCTCGGAATCGTCCGCGCGCACCGGAAACACGGCCTGCGGCGGAATTCCGTTCCGGAGCTTTCAACCGCCTCGTGCGTGAAAGGAAAACACCGTGCCAGGTCTCCTCCGCGGGGTCGCCCGCACCGCCGTGGTGGCCGGTACGGCCACCGCCGTCTCCAACCGTGTGTCACGCCGTCAGGCGGGGCGCTGGGCCCAGCAGGAGGCGCCGGCCCAGGCCTACCAGGAGCCCGCGCCGGCGGCCGCGCCGCCGCCTCCGCCGCCCGCCGACGACATGACCAGCAAGATCGACCAGCTGAAGCAGCTGGGCGACCTCAAGAACCAAGGCGTCCTCACCGAGGCGGAGTTCGAGGCCCAGAAGCGCCGCATCCTCGGCTGAACGGTTCCCCGGCCCGCCGGGCCGGACTGTCCGGCCCGGCGGGCCGCGGTCCGGCCGAATCGTCCCGCTCAGCCCACCCGGTGGCCGTTCTCCAGCTCCGCCGCTCCCACGCCCTCCCGCTCCAGCACGTCGAGCGCCGCGACGACGCGTCGGCCCAGGACGCCGGGCAGGAAGGCGGACAGTTCCGCGCGCGGAACCAGACGCCAGGACAGCAGTTCCTCCTCCTGGAGCCGGATCGCGTCGAGGTCACCGTCCCCGAGGACCCCGCCGTCGTACAGGTAGGCCACCAGGGGCGGCCGGCCGGGGCCCTGGACCCAGTCGACGGTCAGGAGCCGGCCCAGTTCCACGTCGAGGCCGATCTCCTCGGCCGTCTCGCGCCGCGCTCCCTGGCGCGGACTCTCGCCGTCGTCCGACTCCACCGTGCCGCCCGGAAGGCCCCAGCCCTCGCGGTAGTTCGGCTCGACGAGCAGGACGTTCCCCTCGGCGTCGCGGAAGAGAGCGGCCGCCGCGGCGAGGACACGCGGCAGACCGGCGATATAGGCGTCGAAGTCCGAAGTCGTCATCCAGGAAGCGTAACGAGCGCCCGGCCGGGGCCCCGGACGCGCGGCCCCGGGCCGCCGTACCCGCCTCGGCACGCGACGCGGCTCTAGGCCGCCGTACCCGCCTCGGCCAGGGCGACCGTGCGGGTGGCCAGCTCGCTGATGCCGACTCCGTCGAAACCGAACACCGCGCTGCGGACCGTGCCCTCCAGCGGGTCCGTCCACCGGGCGGGGACCGCCGCGGCACCGCACAGGACGCCCGCGACGGACCCCGCGGTCGCGCCGTTGGCGTCGGTGTCCAGGCCTCCGCGGACCGTCAGCGTGACGGTACGGGTGAAGTCGCCGTCGCCGTACAGCAGCCCGGCCGTCAGCACCGCCGCGTTCGGGACCGTGTGGAGCCGGCCGAGACCCGCCGTCTCCTCGGACAGCGTGGTGAGCGTGTCCTCCCAGGCCATCCGGGTCTCGTGGAGAGCGAGGACCCGGCGCACGACACGGGCCAGGCGGCTGCTCGCCGGGATGACGGTCAGCGCCGTGTCCAGCGCGTCCCGGACGGTCGAGGCGGTGAACGCGGCGGAGATCAGCGCCGCCGCCCACATCGAGCCGTACACCCCGTTTCCGGTGTGCGAGAGGACCGCGTCCCGGCGGGCCAGGAAGGCGGCGCGGCGCGGCAGCCCCGGGCAGGTCCAGCCGTAGATGTCGGCGCGGATCAGCGCGCCGGTCCACTCCTGGTACGGGTTCTCGTACGTCGCCGTCAGCGGGGGCCTCAGTCCCTGGGCGAGGTTGCGGTAGGCGGCGCGTTCCGCGGTGAACGTCCGCAGATACGGCAGGCGCAGCAGCCACAGGTCCCCGACCTGTTCGGTGCTGAAGGAGAAGCCGTGCGTCTCCAGCAGGTGCAGGCCGAGGACGGCGTAGTCCACGTCGTCGTCCCGGACACTGCCGTGGATCGGGCCGCGCACGCGCCGCTGGCCCCCTGGGCGCGGCCGGAACTCCTCGCCCGGTCCGTCGTCCGCGGGCAGGTGGTCGGTGAGGGGCAGGGCCGAGGCCTGCCGCACATAGCGGTCGATACGGTCCCGCGTCCAGTGGTCGCCCCGCGCGACCGGCCTGCCGAGTACGGTGCCCGCGATCCGGCCCAGCCAGCCCCCGAGGACGCGGTCGGCGAGTTCGGTGCCCACAAGGGTCATGGCGTGGGTCTACCCGCTTCCGGACCTCCCTGCCCGTCCCGCGCGGAGTGTTCCGTTCCGGAGGTCCCCGGACCGGGACCGGGAGCGTCGCCGCGGGCCGTCCCGCAGGCCGGGCGGGGCATGACGGCGAGGGCTTCCTCCGGTTAAGGTCGCAGCGGCGCGACTGCCTTGACGTGTGCAAGGCCCGAAAGCAAGGGGAATGCAAGGTGGCGGACGCTGCAGTGGATCGGACCCCCCGTGTGCTCATCGCCGCGGACAAGTTCAAGGGATCGCTGACGGCCGTACAGGTCGCTGAGCGTGTGACGGCCGGACTGCGCCGGGCCGTGCCGCAGGTCGAGGTCGAGTCGCTGCCCGTGGCCGACGGCGGCGACGGCACCGTCGACGCGGCGGTCGCGGCCGGGTTCGAGCGCCGCGAGGTGCGGGTCGCCGGGCCGCTCGGCGACGAGGTGACCGCCGCGTACGCGCTGCGCGGCGACACCGCGGTGGTGGAGATGGCCGAGGCGAGCGGACTGCAGCGGCTGCCCGCGGGCGTCTTCGCGCCGCTCACCGCCTCGACGTACGGATCCGGGGAACTGCTGCGCGCCGCGCTGGACGCCGGTGCGCGCACCATCGTCTTCGGCGTCGGCGGCAGCGCGACCACGGACGGCGGCGCGGGCATGCTGTCCGCGCTCGGCGCCCGCTTCCTCGATGCCGACGGCACGCCGGTGGCTCCCGGCGGCGCCGCGCTGCGTGACGTGGAGACCGCGGACCTGTCCGGCCTGGACGACCGGCTCACCGCGGTCGACCTCGTCCTGGCCAGCGACGTGGACAACCCGCTGACGGGGCCCAAGGGGGCGCCCGCCGTGTACGGCCCGCAGAAGGGCGCGAGCCCCGACGACGTGGCGACGCTGGACGCCGCGCTCGCCCACTTCGCCACGGTTCTGGAGAAAGCGATCGGGCCGAGGGCCGCCGAGTACGCCGCCGCGCCCGGCGCGGGTGCCGCGGGCGGCATCGGCTACGGGGCGCTCGTCCTCGGGGCCCGCTTCCGGGCCGGTATCGAGGTCATGCTCGACGTCCTCGGATTCGCGTCCGCGCTGGAGCGGGCCACGCTGGTGATCACCGGCGAGGGATCCCTCGACGAGCAGACCCTGCACGGCAAGGCTCCCGCCGGGGTCGCGGCAGCCGCCCGCGCCGAGGGCAAGGAGGTCGTCGCGGTCTGCGGCCGGCTCACCCTGCGGCCGGAGGCCCTCGGCACCGCCGGGATCCGGCGGGCCTACCCGCTCACCGAGATCGAGCCCGACATCGCCAAGTGCATCGCCGACGCGGGCCCCATCCTGGAGCGCGTCGCGGAGAACATCGGGCGCGACTTCCTGGCCTGAGGCCCACGGGGCGCGCCGGCCACGGCACCACCACCCCGGCCGGCCGCCCCGCGGAGGACCAGCCCGCCCCGTACGCCGTGTGCGGGCACCACGGCGTCTCACCGCGCGGCCTGCGGCGAGAACGCGGTGGTGCTCCGCCGTGCCGCGCTTCCGGGCGCCTGCCTGCGGGCGCACGTGATGTCTCGGCGGGCCTGGTGACCTGCTGCTCGTGCCGCCTGCCGCTCGTACCCCCCGCGGCGGCCGCTCGGCGCGGCTCACCGTGTCGTCCCCGTCCCCGCCAGGCGGTACGCGTCCAGGGCCAGGGTCATCTCGATCAGGTCGCGGGGGCGGGCCAGGGACCGGGACGTCAGCTGCTCCAGTCGGCGCAGGCGGTTGAAGACGGTGTTCCGGTGGCAGTACAGGCGTCCCGCCGCCCGGCCCGCCGACCCCTCGCAGGCCAGCCACATGTCCAGCGTCTCGATCAGCACGGCCCGGTCGCCGGGTTCGAGCTCCAGCAGCGCGCCGAACACGTCCGACACCAGCCGGCCCGCCAGCTCCGGCTGGCTCACCACGAGGGCGGTCGCCATCCGCTGGTCGAGGCGTACGACACCGGTCGCGTCCGGCGGGCAGGTGCGCAGCGCCAGTTCCGCCCAGCGCCGGGCCCGCCCCAGCTCGCCGAGTCCCGAGACGACCGGGCTGATCCCGCCCGGACCCGAGCGCCGCCCGTCCAGCAGCCGGGCCACGGCGTCCAGGCCCTGCCCCGGGTCCAGCGCCACCACACCGATCTCGCAGTCGGCCCGCATCCGCCAGATGAACCGCAGTCCCGCGCCGAGCATCGGCCGGACACAGCCGTCGCGCCCGTCGCGGGTGTCGTGGCGCTCGGTGCGCAGGACGACGACGGCGTACGGGCCGTGCTCGGGCAGATCGAGACCGGCGGCGGCCCGGGCCGCGAGACCCGGCGCCTCCTGCCCCTCCAGCAGCGCGTCGAGCAGGGCCTGCAACCGCTCGTCGGTGCGCCGGCGCAGCTCCCGCTCGGTCGCGAGGTAGGACTCCGAGGCGGTCGCGGCCTGCACGTCGACGGCCGACCACACCATCGTGGCGCACCGCATCAGCACGGCGAGCCGCTCGGGTTCCCGGCCGGCGGCGCTCTCCATCAGCGCGTCCCACACCAGATAGCCCGCGGAACGGTAGGCGTGCACGAGGAGTTCGAGCGGCAGCCCCTGCTGGGCCCGCCGCCGGCCGGCCTCCTCGGCGTGCTGCAGATCGCGGCGCGGTGAGTCCCGTGGCGCGGAGATCGCCTGGATACCGATACGCATCGCGGTCTCCGCCTCCCGCCACTGCTGGTCCTGCGGCAGCACCTGCCCGTAGACGGGGGAGTACTCGGTGAGCTGCCTGATGTGCTCGTCGACGAGCTCGGGCAGCCGTTCCAGCAGAGCCACACACGACTCCGCGAGCAGCTTCCAGTCCTGACCGGTTCGCGGTCTGCGCCCACCCATGGCCGGAGGATGCCACCCCGGCGGGGGCCCGCACAGGCCCCTGACACGCGGTGTTGTGCGCGTGCACAACGGGCGGCCACCACCGCTGGGCTGCCGCCGCGATTCGGCCGCGGGCCGTGGACGGGCCGCCGCGCCGGTGCTGAGGTGAGCGCCACACCGAGCGAGAACAAGGGAGGTGCCATGGGCGGTTCGGCTCTGCTCGTGCGGGACCTGTCGGTCGGATACGGCCCCGTACGCGCACTGCGCCACGTGTCGTTGGAGGTGCCGGAGGGGACCGTCGTGACGGTCCTCGGCGGCAACGGCGCGGGCAAGTCGACGCTGCTGCGGGCGGTGTGCCGGACGCTCTCCTTCCACGGGGGAGCGGTGACCGGCGGCACGGTCACGCTGGGGGGACGACCGCTGGACCGGCTGGCACCGGACCGGGTGGTGGCCGCCGGGGTGTCCCAGGTCCCGGAGGGGCGGCGGGTGTTCGCCCGGATGACGGTCGCGGACAACCTGCGCGCCGGGGCGCTCGGCGGCACCGGCGGCCGGGTGGACCGGGCGCGGGCCCTGCGGCGCGTGCACGACCTGTTCCCGGTGCTCGCCGACCGCGCCCGGCAGCGGGCGGGACTGCTGTCCGGAGGGGAACAGCAGATGCTCGCCGTCGGCCGGGCCCTCATGGGCGCCCCCAGGGTGCTGCTGCTCGACGAGCCCTCGCTCGGGCTCGCCCCGCTGATGGCCGCGCGGATCGCCGACACCGTGCGGGAGATCAACGAACAGGGCACCTCCGTCCTGCTCGTCGAACAGAACGCCGCCCTCGCCCTGCGGCTCGCCACCACCGCCTACGTGCTGGAGGTCGGCGAGGTGACCCTCTCGGGTGCCGCGGACGAACTCGCCGCCTCCGACGAGGTGCGCCGCCGCTATCTCGGCGTCGTCGACGAGGACGCCGCGGCCGACGGGGCGACCGCGCGCGACGGCCTTCCGTCCCTGTCCCGCTGGAAGGGGTGAGCCGCCGTGGACGAACGCGACGGAGCGGCACCGCACGACACCGCACGGACCACCGACACCACGCAGACCACCGACATCCCACAGGCCACCACCAGGCAGGCCACCGACACCGGACGGACCACCGGCGCCGCGCGGCACGGGCCCGGCCCCGGCACGCGAGGGCCCGCGGACGCCCTGGGCGGCGCGGACTCCGGCATCCCGCCGCTGGAGGTCAGGGACGTGACGGTCCGGTTCGCCGGGCTGACCGCGCTCGACGCGGTCGGCTTCACCGTCGCCCCGGGCACCGTGCATGCCCTGATCGGGCCGAACGGCGCGGGCAAGTCGACCTGCTTCAACGTCCTGTCGGGTGTCTGCCGGCCCGCCGCCGGCAGTGTCCGGCTCGGCGACCAGGAACTCACCGGGCTGCCCCCGCACCGCATCGCCGGTCTCGGTATCGCCCGCATCTTCCAGAACCTCGCCCTGCCACCGCACGCCACCGTCGAGGACTGCCTGCTGCTCGGCCGGCACCGGCTGACCCGCACCGGCTTCCTCGCCGCCGGGCTGCGGCTGCCCGCGGCGGCCCGCGAGGACCGGCGGCACCGCGAACGCGTCCGCGAGATCGCCGCGTTCGTCGGACTCGAGGGACAGCTCGACCGGCCCGCGGGCTCCCTCCCGTACGGGCAGCAGAAACTCGCCGAGCTGGCACGGGCGCTGTGCATGGAGCCGCGGGTGCTGCTCCTCGACGAGCCCGTCGCCGGCATGACCGCCGACGAACGGCGCCGTACCGCGGCGGTCGTCGCGGGCGTCCGCGACAGCCTCGGCATCTCGATCGTCCTGGTGGAACACGACATGGGGGTGGTGATGCGGCTCGCGGACGCGGTGACCGTACTGGACTTCGGGCGCCGTATCGCCGACGGCGCCCCCGCAGACGTACAGAACGACCCGGCGGTGGTGCGGGCCTACCTGGGCGAGCGCGCCGAGCCAGAGGAGACCGCTTCATGAGCACCTTCGTCGAACTCCTGCTCAACGGCCTGTCCATGGGCTCCGTCTACGCCCTCATCGCCCTCGGCTTCGTCGTCATCTTCCGGGCCACCGAGGTCGTGAACTTCGCGCACGCCTCGCTGCTCCTCGCGGGCGGCTACGTCACCGCGACGCTCCACGACGACATCGGCTTCTGGCCCGCGCTGCTCGCCGGGGTCGCGGGCGCGGCCCTGGTGGGGGCCGCCGTGGAGTTCCTCGTGATGCGGCGCTACCGGGGCACCGACCAGAGCGTCCTCGCCATCGTCACCATCGGCGTCGACATCCTGCTCACCACCGAACTGACCCGGCGGATCGGCACGGACGTCCTGGCGATGGGCGACCCCTGGGGCAACGCCGTCCTCACCGTCGGACCGGTCTCCCTCGCGCACACCCGGATCGCCGCGTTCGTCACGGCGGCCCTGCTCATCACGGTGTTCCTGCTCGCGTTCCGCCTCACCTCCTGGGGTGTGGCCATGCGGGCCGCCGCGGAGAGCCCGGAGACCGCGGCCCTGATGGGCGTGCGGCTCGGGCGGGTGTCGCTGGGCGCCTGGGCGGTCGCGGGCGCCCTCGCCGCCGTCGCGGCGCTGTTCCTGACCGTCTTCCCGACCCCCGGGCTGGAACGCGCCACCTCGCTCGCCGCGCTCAAGGCGTTCCCCGCCGCGATCCTCGGCGGCCTCGACTCGACCACCGGCGCGCTCGTCGGCGGCCTCCTCGTCGGCGTCACCGAGTCGATGGCCACCGGCTACCAGAGCGACCTCACCTTCCTCGGGCGCGGTCTCGGCGACCTCGCCCCCTACCTCGTGATGGTCGCGATCCTGCTCATCCGGCCCGCCGGGCTGTTCGGTACGAAGGAGCTCGCCCGTGTCTGAGGTCCTCACCCGCGACGAGGCGAGCAGCGCGCCGCCGACCGCTCCGCGCCGGGCCGTCCGGCCGCCCGGCGCCCGGGCCGTGCTGTGGGCCGCGGGCGGGCTCCTGCTCCTGGCCCTGCCGTTCTACCTCGACCGGTTCTGGCTCCAGGCGGGCCTGTTCGCGATGGCCGCCGCGATCGGCGCGATCGGCCTGAACCTCCTCACCGGAGCGACCGGCCAGCTCTCCATGGGCCACGCGTTCTTCCTCGCGGTCGGCGCGTACGGCTACTGCGTCTTCGCCGCCGACGGGGACGGGGGCCTGACAGGACTGGGGCTGCCGACCTGGCTGGCGGCCGTGCTCGCCGTCGCCGTCTCCGGGATCGCCGGAGGGCTGTTCAGCCCGATCGCGGGCCGGCTGCGCGGCGCCTACCTCGGCATCGCCACGCTGGCCCTGATCTTCATCGGGCAGCACGTCCTGTTCAACGCGACGGATCTGACCGGCGGCTTCAACGGCCGCGACGTACCGCCGCTGAGCCTCTTCGGCCTCACCTTCGACGACCACGAGGTCGTCGTCGCGGCCGTGCCCTTCGGCTCGGCGGAGAAGCTCTGGTACGCGGGTCTGGTGCTGCTCCTCGGCGGTGGTCTGTTCGCCCGCGGGGTGCTGCGCGGCCGTCCGGGGCGGGCCATGAACGCGATCCGCGACCACCGGATCGCGGCCGGGGTGATCGGCGTGCCGGTCGCCCGCTACCGCGCCGCCGTGTTCGTCCTGTCCTCGATGTACGCCGGACTGGCGGGGGTGCTGCTCGCCCTCGTCTTCCAGCGGACGGTGCCCGACTACTTCGGGATCACGCTGTCGCTCGAATACCTCGCCATGATCGTCATCGGCGGGCTCGGTTCGGTCTCGGGGGCGGTGGTGGGAGCCGTCTTCGTCTCGCTGCTGCCCCAGCTGCTCACCCGCTACAGCGACGCGCTGCCCCTGGTCTCCGACCCGGGCACCGGCGGGATCGCACCCGGTGAGGCAGCCCGGTACCTGTACGGCGCCGCTGTCGTGGCGGTGGTGCTCTTTCTGCCGGGCGGCCTGGTCAGGGTGGCCGCCCGGCTCCGCGTCCGGCCCCGTCCCGGGGCCACAGCAGGGGAGGAACGATGAGAACGACACATACGGCCAGGATGGCCGCCGGGGCGCTGGCCGCACTGCTCGTGCTGGCCGGCTGCAGCTCCAAGGCCAAGGACGACGACGCCGGCGACAAGCCGGCGGCCGGCGGGGTCAAGACCGGCGACGGGATCTCCGGCAAGACGATCAACCTCGGCGTGCTCACCGACATGACCGGCGTGTACGCGACACTCGGCAAGAGCGTCACCCAGGCCCAGCAGCTGTACGTGAAGCAGGCCAACGCCGACGGCGGGGTCTGCGGCTACAAGCTGGCGCTGACCGTCCGCGACCATGGCTACGACCCGCAGAAGGCCGTTTCCGGCTACACGGAGCTGGCACCGAAGGTGCTGGGCTTCACCCAGTTCATCGGCTCGCCCTTCGTGGCCGCCGTCAAACAGCGCATCGACGGCCAGGACAAGGCGCTCGTGCTCCCGCAGGCCTGGTCGGCGACGCTGCTCGGCAGCCCCTACATCCGGGTCATCGGCTCCACGTACGACATCGAGACGATCAACGCGATCGACTTCCTGATGAAGGAGAAGGGCCTCAAGAAGGGCGACAGGATCGGGCACGTGTACTTCGAGGGCGACTACGGCGAGAACGCCCTGACCGGCTCCCGGTACATGGCGAAGGAGGCGGGTCTCAAGGTCGTCGAGCAGAAGATCAAGCCGACGGACAACGACATGACCGGGCAGGTCGTCGCCCTGAAGAAGGCCGGAGTGAAGGCCATCGTGATCAGCGCGGGCCCGCGCCAGGCGGCCTCGCTCGTCGGGGTCGCGGCGGCGAGCAGGTTCGGCGTCCCGATCATCGGGAACAACTCGGCGTACGCCCCGCAGCTCCTCGCCACCCCGGCCGCCCCCGCGCTGGAGGCGAACTACTACGTGGCCTCGCCGTCCCTGCCCGTCGGGGCCGACACCCCGCAGGCGAAGAAGCTGGTCGCGGACTACAAGGCCGCCTACCCGAAGGACAGCCTCGACAACGGCGTGGTGGCCGGCTGGACCGCCGCCTCGGCGTTCGGAGAGGCGCTGAAGAAGGCCTGCGCGGCCAAGGACCTCACCCGTGAGGGCGTCGACAAGGCGCTGCTGACCATCGACGCGTTCGATCCGGGCTTCGGCGTCACCCAGAACTTCAGCGACCCCAAGGCGGCCTCCTCCAAGGAGAGCGTCATCCTGCGGCCCGACAAGAGCGCCGTGGGAGGCATGAAGGTCGTCCAGCAGGCCGAGGCCTCGTCCGCCGCCCAGGGCTACACCCCTGGCGCCTCCTGACCCGTCCCGCTCACGCACGAGGGCCCCGAACCGGATGGTTCGGGGCCCTCGTGGCGATGTACGCGGGGTTACGGGAGCTGAGCGGCCCGTGCCTCACGGCGGTTGTCCCGGAAGTTGTTCACCCGGCGGGCCGTGGCGAACAGCGGGATGACCGCTCCCATGACCAGCTGGAGCGCACAGCCGGTCTGCAGGAGCAGCTGACCGCTCGGGGCGTCGAACGCCCACGCGGCCAGGAGACCCATCGAGAGGACGATCCAGGAGAGCATCGCGACCGCGAGGCGGCCCCGCGGCTTCGGGTACTCGACCCGGCTCACCATCAGCCAGGCGGTGCCGATGATCGCCATGAGCGTGGCGACGAACGGCAGCTCCAGCAGCACGATGGAGACGACGGTGAGGGCTCCGAACGGGGACGGCATGCCCTGGAAGGTGCCGTCCTTGACCGTCACGCACGAGAACCGCGCCAGTCTCAGCACCACCGCCAGCAGCACCACGATGGCACCGACCGCGGCGACCCGCTGATGCGCGTCGTCCGCGACCATGCCGTAGACCAGGACGAAGTACGCCGGCGCGAGGCCGAAGCTGATCAGGTCGGACAGGTTGTCCAGTTCCGCGCCCATGGGGGAGGAGCGCAGTTTGCGGGCGACCAGACCGTCGAACAGGTCGAAGACCGCCGCGCAGAGCATCAGGATGACGGCCGTGGCCGCGCTGTTGCGGCCCATGCCGGATTCCTGGCTGCCCGTGAGGTGCGGGATCAGGATGCCGGTGGTGGTGAAGTACACCGCCATGAAACCGCACGTGGCGTTACCGAGGGTGAGGGTGTCCGCTATCGACAGACGGAGCGAGAGGGGCATCTCCTCGTCATCGATGTCGTCGGCCTCGGGAACCCAGCCGGCCTGTGTCTCAGGATCAACCACGGTCAATTCGAGTCACCCCAGCCACGGTCTTCTGACCGACCTCCACATCGACCTCGACACCCTCGGGCAGGTAGATGTCGACGCGCGAGCCGAAACGGATCAGACCGATCCGGTCGCCCTGCTCGACCTTGGTGCCCTGCGGGATGTAGGGGACGATGCGACGAGCCACGGCGCCGGCGATCTGGATCATCTCGATGTCACCGAGCTCGGTGTCGAAGTGCCAGACGACGCGCTCGTTGTTCTCGCTCTCCTTGTTGAACGCCGGAACGAACCCGCCGGGGATGTGCTCCACCGACGTCACCGTGCCGGAGAGGGGCGCGCGGTTGACGTGGACGTTGAGCGGGCTCATGAAGATCGCGACGCGGGTCCGTCCGTCCTTCCACGGCATGATGCTCTGCACCACACCGTCGGCGGGCGAGATCACCCGGCCCTGGGCGATCTCGCGCTCGGGGTCGCGGAAGAACCACAGCATCCCGGCCGCGAGCGCGGTGGCGGGTACGGCCACGGCCCGGGCCGCGCCGGAGCGGCGCGAACGGGCCAGGCTGAGTGCTGCGGTGGCGACGGTCGGGAGGAGCCACGGCGATGCTCCGCGCGCGAGGCGGACGCCGGTCCGGCTGTCGCGAGGTGCAGAGGTTTGGCTGTGGGGCATGGATGACCTTCGTAGCGGATGATGCCGCGCTCTTACGGGGGACGGCGGCTTTCACGCGATCGTACCGGTCGCCCACCACAACTGGGCAAGCCAGGAAGCGGAGTCGACGGCCGAAGAGTGTTGACGGGGTGTGATCTTCTTCGCGAAGAAAACACCCCGAACCAGGACATCTAACCCTGGAGTCGATACTCTTCGAGCAGCCTGCGGCCGATGATCATTTTCTGGATTTCGGCGGTACCTTCGCCGATCAACAGCATCGGCGCCTCGCGGTACAGGCGCTCGATCTCGTACTCCTTGGAGAAGCCGTAGCCGCCGTGGATCCGGAAAGCATCCTCCACGACCTCCTTGCAGTACTCGGAGGCGAGGTACTTCGCCATCCCTGCTTCGAGGTCGTTTCGTTCCCCGGAGTCCTTTTTGCGAGCCGCGTTCACCATCATTGCATGGGCGGCCTCGACCTTGGTAGCCATCTCGGCCAGCTTGAACTGGATGGCCTGGTGCTGGGCGATCGCCTTGCCGAAAGTGTGGCGTTGCTGGGCATACGAGACACCCAGCTCAAATGCACGCTGGGCGACACCGCAGCCACGGGCCGCGACGTTGACCCGGCCGACCTCCACTCCGTCCATCATTTGGTAAAACCCTCGGCCCGTGGTGCCGCCGAGCACACGATCGGCCGGAATGCGCAGTCCGTCCATGATGAGTTCGGTGGTGTCGACCCCCTTGTAACCCATCTTGTCGATCTTCCCGGGGATCGTGAGGCCGGGGCGGACCTCTCCGAAGCCGGGCTCCTTCTCCACCAGGAAGGTCGTCATCGACTTGTGGGGCGCCGTGCCCTCGGGGTGTCCTTCGTCACTTCGGACCAGAACGGCCACCAGCGTCGACGTCCCGCCGTTCGTCAGCCACATCTTCTGGCCGTCGAGGACGTACTCGTCGCCGTCCTTCACCGCCTTCGACGAGATCGCCGACACGTCCGAGCCGAGCGCCGGCTCCGACATCGAGAACGCGCCCCGCACCTCGCCCAGCGCCATCCGCGGCAGGAAGTGGTCCTTCTGCTCCTGCGTGCCGTGCTGCTTGAGCATGTACGCCACGATGAAGTGCGTGTTGATGATGCCGGAGACGGACATCCAGCCGCGCGCGATCTCCTCGACGCACAGCGCGTACGTCAGGAGGGACTCGCCGAGACCGCCGTACTCCTCGGGGATCATCAGGCCGAACAGGCCGAGTTCCTTCAGGCCGTCGACGATGTCCTGCGGATACTCGTCGCGGTGCTCCAGCTCGGTCGCGACCGGAATGATCTCCTTGTCCACGAAGTCCCGGACGGTGGAGAGGATCTCCCGCTGGACGTCCGTGAGACCGGCGGTCTGGGCGAGTCGCGCCATGGCTACTTCTCCTGCTCCTTGAGCCGGGGGCGGCCGGGCTGCTCGCCGCCGCGCTCCTTGATGTACGTCTCGGTGGGGACCATCACCTTGCGGCGGAAGACACAGACCAGCGTGCCGTCCTGCTTGTAGCCCTTGGTCTCGACGTACACGATCCCGCGG
This sequence comes from Streptomyces sp. NPDC005302, assembly GCF_040607345.1. Taxonomy (NCBI): domain Bacteria; kingdom Bacillati; phylum Actinomycetota; class Actinomycetes; order Kitasatosporales; family Streptomycetaceae; genus Streptomyces; species Streptomyces sp. NPDC005302. The sequence continues at coordinate 33,040 of NZ_JBEXGN010000035.1, read as the reverse complement.
TCGGTCTTCGACCGGGAGGGCGTCTTGTCGAGGACCGTCGTCTCGCCGTAGATCGTGTCGCCGTGGAAGGTCGGCGCCACGTGCTTCAGCGACTCGATCTCCAGGTTGGCGATCGCCTTGCCCGACACGTCCGGTACGGACATGCCGAGGAGCAGCGAGTAGATGTAGTTCCCGACGACGACGTTGCGGCCGAAGTCGGTGGTGTTCTCCGCGTAGTTGCTGTCCAGGTGGAGCGGGTGGTGGTTCATGGTCAGCAGGCAGAACAGGTGGTCGTCGTACTCGGTGACCGTCTTGCCGGGCCAGTGCTTGTAGACCGCGCCGACCTCGAACTCCTCGTAGGTGCGTCCGAACTGCATGTGCTCAGGCCTCCGGGGCTTCGAACGTGGACGTGCGCCGCATGCCCGCGGCCCGGCCCTTGCCGGAGATGACGAGGGCCATCTTGCGGCTCGCCTCGTCGATCATCTCGTCGCCGATCATCGCCGAGCCCTTCTTGCCGCCGGCCTCGGACGTGTAGTACTCGTACGCGTCCAGGATCAGCTCGGCGTGGTCGAAGTCCTCCTGGGAGGGCGAGAAGATCTCGTTGGACGCCTCGACCTGGCCCGGGTGCAGCACCCACTTGCCGTCGAAACCGAGGGCGGCGGCCCGCCGGGCGACCTCGCGGTAGCCGTCGACGTTGCGGATCTGCAGGTAGGGGCCGTCGATCGCCTGGAGGTTGTTGGCGCGGGCGGCCATCAGGATCTTCATCAGGATGTAGTGGTAGGCGTCCGCCGGGTAGCCGGGCGGCTGCTCGCCGACGACCAGCGACTTCATGTTGATCGACGCCATGAAGTCGGCCGGGCCGAAGATGATCGTCTCGACGCGCGGGGAGGCCTGCGCGATCGCGTTGACGTTGTTGAGCCCCTGGGCGTTCTCGATCTGCGCCTCGATGCCGATCCTGCCGACCTCGAAGCCCATCGTCTTCTCGATCTGCGTCAGCAGCAGGTCGAGCGCCACCACCTGCTGGGCGTCCTGGACCTTCGGCAGCATGATGCAGTCGAGGTTCTGCCCCGCGCCCTCGACGACCGTGACGACGTCGCGGTACGTCCACTCGGTGGTCCAGTCGTTGACGCGCACCACCCGCGTCTTGCCGGTCCAGTCGCCCTCGTTGAGGAACTTGACGATGGTGTGCCGGGCGTCGGGCTTGGCCAGCGGCGCGCACGCGTCCTCCAGGTCGAGGAAGACCTGGTCCGCGGGGAGCCCCTGCGCCTTCTCCAGGAAGCGGGGGTTGCTTCCCGGTACCGCGAGACAGGAGCGGCGCGGACGCAGACGGTTGACGGGCGTTGTCATGCGGGGACCTCCAGGGGGCCGAGCTTGTTCGCTTTGCGGATCTCGTCGACGATACGGCCGATGATTCCGGTGATGTCGAAGTCCTTCGGGGTGAAGACCGCGGCCACTCCCGCGGCACGCAGTTGTTCGGCGTCGGCGTTCGGGATGATCCCGCCCGCGATCACCGGGATGTCGGCGGCGCCGGCCTTGCGCAGTTTCTCCAGCACGTCCGGCACCAACTGCGCGTGCGAGCCGGACAGGATGGACAGGCCCACGGCGTGCACGTCCTCGTCGACGGCCGCGTCCACGATCTGCTCCGGAGTGAGCCGGATGCCCTGGTAGACCACCTCGAACCCGGCGTCGCGGGCCCGCACGGCGATCTGCTCGGCGCCGTTGGAGTGCCCGTCGAGGCCCGGCTTGCCCACCAGGAAGCGGAGCTTGCCGACCCCCAGGTCCCGGGCCGTCAGTTCCACCTTGCGGCGCACCAGGGCGAGCCCGGTGCCCTCCCCGGCGCTGACCGCGACGGGCGCGGACGAGACGCCGGTGGGGGCGCGGAACTCACCGAACACCTCGCGCAGGGCCCCGGCCCACTCGCCGGTCGTGACGCCTGCGCGGGCGCACTCCAGGGTCGCCTCCATGAGGTTGCCGGTGCCCTCGGCGGCCGTCTTCAGCCGCTCCAGCGCCTTGCACGGGCGGGGGTGGTTGAAGGGCGGCTGGTAGCGGGTGTCCCGCCAGGTCTGGAGCGCGGAGACGACACGGGCCTCGACGGCCGGGTCGACCGTCTGGATCGCGGCGTCCAGGTCGGCCGTGAGCGGGTTCGGCTCGGTCGACTCGTAGATGTTGACGCCGACGATCTTCTCCCGGCCGGACTCGATACGGCCCCGCCGCTCGGCGTGCGAGGACACGAGCTGCGACTTCAGATAGCCCGACTCGACGGCGGCCATCGCGCCGCCCATCTCCTCGATCCGGTCCATCTCGGCCAGCGACTCCTCGACGAGGGCCGTCACCTTGGCCTCGACGACGTGCGAGCCCTCGAAGATGTCCTCGTACTCCAGGAGGTCGCTCTCGTGCGCGAGGACCTGCTGGATACGCAGCGACCACTGCTGGTCCCAGGGGCGCGGCAGGCCCAGCGCCTCGTTCCAGGCGGGCAGTTGGACGGCGCGGGCGCGGGCGTCCTTGGAGAGCGTGACGGCCAGCATCTCCAGCACGATCCGCTGGACGTTGTTCTCCGGCTGCGCCTCGGTCAGGCCGAGGGAGTTGACCTGGACGCCGTAGCGGAAGCGGCGCTGCTTGGGGTTCTCGATGCCGTACCGCTCGCGCGTGATCTTGTCCCAGATGCGCCCGAAGGCCCGCATCTTGCACATCTCCTCGATGAAGCGGACGCCCGCGTTCACGAAGAAGGAGATCCGGGCCACCACGTCGCCCTTGCGGTCGTCCGCGATCTGCCCGGACGCGAACACCGCGTCCAGGACGGCGATCGCGGTGGACATCGCGTACGCGATCTCCTGGACCGGTGTGGCGCCCGCCTCCTGCAGGTGGTAGCTGCAGATGTTGATCGGGTTCCACTTGGGGATGTGGTTCACCGTGTACGTGATCATGTCCGTCGTGAGACGGAGGGAGGGGACCGGCGGGAACACGTGCGTGCCCCGCGACAGGTACTCCTTCACGATGTCGTTCTGGGTGGTGCCCTGGAGCTGGGTGATGTCGACACCCTGCTCCTCGGCGACGACCTGATAGAGCGCCAGCAGCCACATGGCGGTGGCGTTGATGGTCATCGAGGTGTTCATCTGGTCCAGGGGGATGTCCTGGAACAGCCGGCGCATGTCACCGACGTGCGAGACCGGGACCCCGACCCGGCCCACCTCGCCGCGGGCGAGGACGTGGTCGGGGTCGTAGCCGGTCTGGGTGGGCAGGTCGAAGGCCACGGACAGGCCCGTCTGCCCCTTGGCGAGGTTGCGGCGGTACAACTCGTTGGACGCCTCGGCGGTGGAGTGTCCGGCGTACGTGCGCATGAGCCACGGCCGGTCCTTCTCCGCCCTCGCCGGGGCGGGCTGACGCTCGGTCATGGCGGACCTCAGACGTTCCGGAAGCGGTTGATGGCGTCGATGTGCCGGGCGCGCTTCTCCTCGTCGCGCACGCCCAGTCCCTCCTGGGGTGCCAGCGCGAGCACGCCGACCTTGCCCTGGTGGAGGTTGCGGTGCACGTCGTAGGCGGCCTGCCCGGTGTCCTCCAGGGAGTAGACCTTGGAGAGCGTGGGGTGGATCTTGCCCTTGGCGACGAGCCGGTTGGCCTCCCAGGCCTCGCGGTAGTTCGCGAAGTGCGAGCCGATGATCCGCTTGAGCGACATCCACAGGTAGCGGTTGTCGTACTCGTGCATGTAGCCCGAGGTCGAGGCGCAGGTGGTGATGGTGCCGCCCTTGCGGGTGACGTAGACGCTCGCGCCGAAGGTCTCGCGGCCCGGGTGCTCGAAGACGATGTCGATGTCCTCGCCCCCGGTGAACTCGCGGATGCGCTTGCCGAAGCGCTTCCACTCCTTCGGGTCCTGGGTGTGCTCGTCCTTCCAGAACGCGTAGCCCTCGGCGTTGCGGTCGATGATCGCCTCGGCGCCCATCGAGCGGCAGATGTCCGCCTTCTGCTCGCTGGAGACGACGCAGATCGGGTTGGCGCCGCCGGCGAGCGCGAACTGCGTGGCGTACGAGCCGAGTCCGCCGCTCGCGCCCCAGATCAGGACGTTGTCGCCCTGCTTCATGCCGGCGCCGTTGCGGGAGACCAGCTGCCGGTAGGCGGTGGAGTTCACCAGTCCGGGAGCGGCGGCCTCCTCCCAGCTCAGGTGGTCGGGCTTCGGCATCAGCTGGTTGGACTTGACGAGCGCGATCTCGGCGAGGCCGCCGAAGTTGGTCTCGAAGCCCCAGATGCGCTGCTCGGGGTCGAGCATCGTGTCGTTGTGGCCGTCCGAGGACTCCAGCTCGACCGAGAGGCAGTGCGCGACGACCTCGTCGCCGGGCTTCCAGGAGTTCACGCCGGGGCCGGTGCGCAGCACGACGCCCGCGAGGTCCGAACCGATGATGTGGTACGGCAGGTCGTGGCGCTTGCTGAGGTCGCTGAGCCGCCCGTAGCGCTCCAGGAAGCTGAAGGTCGACACCGGCTCGAAGATCGACGTCCAGACCGAGTTGTAGTTCACGGAGGACGCCATGACGGCCACCAGGGCCTCGCCGGGGCCGAGCTCCGGCACCGGCACGTCGTCCAGGTGGATCGACTTGCGGGGGTCCTTGTCGCGGGAGCTGAGCCCGTCGAACATCTCCGCCTCGTCCTTGTGCACGGTGATCGCGCGGTAGGACTCGGGGAGCGGAAGAGCGGCGAAGTCGGCGGACGTGGCCGTCCGCGACTGGATCGCGTCCAGGATTTCCTTCACGTGGTGCCTCCGGCGATGAGCGTCCTGCGGGGAACGCTGAGGGTTACGTCGGTGCTGCTGCTGAGGGTGGGGGTGTGCCGTCGGTTCGGCGGAGGTGGTGCTGGGCAGCGCTTGGTGTGCGCGAGGGTTGCCTGTGACGCAGGCGTCCGGGCGCGCAGGCCATCGGCTTGCGGGGACAGCCGGCGTACGAAGGGTCTCTGCACGCCGGCCGCCCGGACTCCTTCAACGTATGGCACGCCGTGTCACCTGACAAGGCACGCAGTGCCAAAAGTTGCGCTCAGATGAAATCTTTACGTAACACGTGAGCGATGATCGATCAGATCAGGGCATAAAAACACCGGACGCGCTCAAAAGGAGCCCGTCCGGTGCTGAATCAACCCGTCCGGCCACTGCGGACGAGCGGTACTGCCGAAAGTGTGCGACGGGCCGTTACGAACGGTCCTTGAGTGCCTGCTCGATGGTGCGCATCACCTGGTCCAGCGGGGCGTCCACCCGGGCGACGGTCACCAGCACGTCCCCCTCGGAGAAGGACGAGGCGGCGGCCGGTCGCGGCGCGGTCTCCCGTCCCGCGCCGATGCCCGTGCCGAACGTCTTGCGCACGATGGCGAAGGCGTGGTCCAGCTGCGTCTCCACGTCACCCTGGCCGCCGGCCCGGAGCCAGCGCCGCAGAACGTGGTTGTGCGCCGTGACCACGGCCGACGCGGCGACCTCCGCGAGCAGCGGATCGTCGTTGGCGTCGTCGTCGTGCGCGTGCTCGTCGAAGTGGCCGAGGAGATAGCGGGTGAAGAGCCGCTCGTAGCGCGCCACGGAGGCGATCTCGGCCTCGCGCAGCGTCGGTACCTCGCGGGTCAGCTTGTAGCGGGAGACGGAGATCTCCGGCTGCGCCGCGTACATCCGCATGACTTCCTTGATGCCGCGGCACACGGTGTCGAGCGGATGCTCGTGCGCCGGCGCCGCGTTGAGCACCGCCTCGGCCCGGATCAGGGTGTCGTCGTGGTCGGGGAAGATCGCCTCTTCCTTGGAGCGGAAGTGGCGGAAGAACGTGCGGCGGGCCACCCCCGCCCGGGCGGCGATCTCGTCGACGGTGGTCGCCTCGTACCCCTTGGTCGCGAACAGCTCCATGGCCGCTGCCGCCAGTTCCCGGCGCATCTTGAGCCGTTGGGCCGCCGCGCGGCTGCCCGCGGCGCTCTCCGGGGGAGCGTCGGACGTGGCGGGGGTACGTGAGGACTTGGCGGGCTGGGACATGACCCGAACGTACTGCATGTGTGCAGGAGAGCGCGCATGTCCGGGGATCCCCCCGCCCGGGACGGGCGAGGGGTTTCCGGCCGGTTCGAGCAGTCCGCCCCAGTCGGCGTCCGCCGCGAACGAGTCGCCCGGACGCTCAGCGGCGGGCATATTCGCGGAAACCGCGGCCCGTCTTGCGGCCGAGGCAGCCCGCGGCCACCAGGTGCTCCAGGAGCGGTGCGGGGGCGAGTCCCGGGTCACGGAACTCGCGGTGCAGGACCTTCTCGATGGCCAGCGAGACGTCGAGACCGACCACGTCGAGCAGTTCGAACGGGCCCATCGGGTAGCCGCCGCCCAGCTTCATCGCGGCGTCGATGTCGTCGAGCGAGGCGTAGTGCTCCTGCACCATCTTGATCGCGTTGTTGAGGTACGGGAACAGCAGCGCGTTCACGATGAAGCCGGCCCGGTCACCGCAGTCCACCGGGTGCTTGCGGATCTTCGCGCAGACCTCGCGCACGGTGGCGTGCACGTCGTCCGCGGTCAGCACGGTCCGCACGACCTCGACGAGCTTCATCGCCGGGGCCGGGTTGAAGAAGTGCATGCCGATCACGTCCTGCGGGCGCGAGGTGGCGCGGGCGCAGGCGACGACGGGCAGCGAGGAGGTGGTGGTGGCGAGGATCGCGCCGGGCTTGCAGACCTTGTCGAAGACGCCGAACAGCTGCTGCTTGACCTCCAGGTCCTCGGCGACCGCCTCCAGCGCCAGGTCGACGTCGGCGAAGTCGTCGTAGCTGCCGGTCGGCGTGATCCGCTCCAGGGTCTGCGCCGCCGCCTCGGCCGTCAGCCGGCCCTTGTCGACGGAGCGCGAGAGCGACTTGCCGATCCGCGCCTTCGCGGCCTGCGCCTTCTCCTCGCTGCGGGCCGCGAGGACGACCGTGTGGCCGGCCTTCGCGAAGACCTCGGCGATGCCGGAGGCCATCGTCCCGGACCCTGCCACGCCGACCGAGCGGACGGTGCGGCCGGCGGCCTCGGTGCCCGCCTCCGGCGGCGTCAGCGCGTCCCGCACGACGGTGGCCCCGCCGGGGGCGTCGTACGAGTAGAAGCCGCGCCCGGACTTGCGCCCGGTCAGGCCCGCCTCGCTGAGCTGCTTGAGGACGGGCGCGGGGGCGTGCAGCCGGTCCTGCGACTCGGCGTACATGGCCTCCAGGACCGTGCGCGCGGTGTCCACGCCGATCAGGTCGAGCAGCGCGAGCGGGCCCATCGGCAGGCCGCAGCCGAGCTTCATGGCCGCGTCGATGTCCTCCCGGGACGCGTACTTGGCCTCGTACATCGCGGCCGCCTGGTTGAGGTAGCCGAACAGCAGGCCGTCGGCGACGAATCCCGGACGGTCCCCGACCGCGACGGGCTCCTTGCCGAGTTCCAGGGCCAGGTCGGTCACGGCGGCGACGGCGATCGGCGAGGTCAGCACCGAGGAGACGACCTCGACGAGCTTCATGGCCGGCGCCGGGTTGAAGAAGTGCAGCCCGAGGACGCGCTCGGGGCGGGAGGAGTCGGCGGCGAGCCGGGTCACGGACAGCGCGTTGGTGCCCGTCGCGAGGATCGTCGTGGGCCGCACGATGCCGTCCAGCGCCCGGAAGACCTGCTGCTTGATGTCGTACGACTCCGGAGTCACCTCGATGACGAGGTCGGCGTCGGCCGCGGCCGTCAGGTCGGTGGAGGTACGAAAGCGGCCGAGGGCGTCCGTACGCTCCTGCTCGCTGAGCCGCCCGCGCCGCACGGCCCGTTCGGTGGAGGCTTCGAGGGCGGCGACGGCCTGGAGGGCCGCCGCCTCGCTGATGTCGATGCCGATGACGTCGCGGCCGGCCCGGGCCAGGACTTCGGCGATGCCGGTGCCCATGGTGCCGAGGCCGATGACGGCGACGGTCTTCAGCGGGGACAGAGGGGTGTCGGACAGGGGAGTGGCCATCGCGGGACTCCTGGGAGAGGGTGACGACTGAGGAGTGCACCCGGGTACGCCGACAGGCGCACACAGTGCGGAGGTTGCGGGTGTTGGCCGGGCTGACGAGCGCACACGCCCGGTTGCGAACGGGGCGCCGGAGAAAGCGCGCCCGTGTGGCGGTGGAGCCGACCGGCCCTGTCCCGGAGCCGTGTCGTACTGCGATACCTGAGGTACCGAACCGACTGCTCTCGCGGCGGCTGCGTCACCAGGCCACCGAGAGGTCCAACACGAGTGGGTAACTCGCTCGTCTGAGCTTAACCCGCCGGTAACGAGCGCGCCAGCCCCCGACTTTGTGATGTAGGTCCCCGCACCTCACGGGCATGCCTAAGCTCGGCCCATGGACGAAGCGTTGCGATCACTCACGGAACGTGTGCGGGCCGAGGCGGGGGCGTCCGCGGGGTACGAACGGCTCGCGGCCACCGAGGACCCCGACGTCCTGGCGGCGGCGCTGACCGAGCCGGGACAACCGCTGTGGGCACGCGAGTTGGTCGCCTTCCGGCTCGGCACCGCCGGTGACCCGCGCGCCTTCGAGGCACTCGTCCTGCTGCTCAACCACCGCGACCCCGAGCGCTGCGCGTCCGCGGCCCGGGCCCTGGCCCGGCTCGGCGATCCGCGGACGGCCCGCGCCGCCGCCGCGCTCGCCACGAACGAACTGCGCGTCGCCTACGCGCTCCAGCCGGTCCGGCTGCTGGTCGAACTCCGCGCCCCCGAGGCCGTACCCGCGCTGATCACCGTCCTGCGCCGCAGGCTGCTTCCGCACGACCCGTACCGCAGGGTCGCGCTCGCCTGCGCGGAGGGACTCGGCACCCTGGGCGACGCCCGGGCCCGCCCGGTCCTGGACGAGGCGCTGGCCCACCCGGCGCTCGCCCGGACCGCGGCCCTCGCACTGGCCCGGCTGCCCGAGGAGAAGAGCTAGCGGCCGGCGGCGGGGCGCCGAAGGGTGGCCGCCCCGTGAGCGCCGTACGGCAGCCGGGTCACGCGGGGGACAGCGCCCGGACGTAACGCACCTCGGGCACCTCGACACCGGCCGCCTCGAAGGGCTCCTCCGCGCCGTCGGCGCCGAAGCCGGCCCGCTCGTAGAACCGGCGGGCCGGGGCGTTCTCCCTGAGGACCCACAGCAGCATGCGCTCCCGCCCGGCCGCCACACACCGGGCGACGGACGCCCGCAGCAGCGCCGGCCCGACCCCCTGGCCCAGCACGTCCGGGTGGACGTAGATCGCGTACAACTCGACGTCGGCGGGGCCGACTTCGCCGTCGCGGTAGGGGCCGTGGCAGACCCAGCCGACCACCGCGCCGTCCCGCTCCGCGACCAGGTTGACCACGGAGCCGTCGGCGCGTTCGAGGTGACCGCGGCGCCGCGCCGCGTCCTCGGTCACGCTGAGCGCGTCCAGATACGACTGCGGCATCAGGCCCTTGTACGCGCTCTGCCAGCCGCGCACCCGGATCTCGGCCACCCGCGGACAGTCGTCGAGGGTCATCTCACGGACCCGGAGCGCGCTCACGCGCCGACCACGGCGAACGCCTCGATCTCCATCAGGAACTCCGGCCGCACCAGCGCGGCGACCTGGACGGCCGAGGCGGCCGGAAGCCGGTCGGCGGGCAGGTGCGCGGCCCGGGCGGCCCGGATCGCGGGCAGGTGCGCCATGTCCGTGACGAAGAAGGTCAGTTTGACGACGTCGTCGAAGGTGGCGTCCGCCGCCGCCAGGCAGCGGCGCAGATTCTCGAAGACCTGGCGGGCCTGCGCCCCGGCGTCGCCCTCCCCGACGAGCCGGCCGTCCTCGTCCAGGGGGAGCTGTCCCGAGACCGCCACGAAACGCCCCGTGGCCGACACCACGTGGGAGTACGCGGCGGCGGGGGCGACCCCGTCGGGGGCGGAGACGCGTGTCGGATCACTCATGGGTCCATGGTGGACCACGGGTCCGGCAGCGCCCCCGACGGGGCGTCGCTCAGCGGGGGTTCAGCCCCGGAAGCCGAGCAGTCCGTGCAGCGCCGAGCCCCGCGCGGAGGTCGACGCCGCCTTCGTGGTCAGCGGCTTCGGGTCGGGCAGCGTCTTGCACACCGCGTCGGCCTCGCCACCGCCGCGCGGCACCTTTCCGTCGGTCAGATACGCCGCCAGGTACTTGTCCAGGCAGGCGTTGCCGCTCAGCGTGATGCCGTGGTTCCCGCCGCCCTGCTCGACCACCAGGCTGGATCCACGCAGCTGCTGATGGACCGTCACCCCTCCCTCGTAGGGCGTGGCCGCGTCGTTGGTCGCCTGGAAGAGCAGCGTGGGCGGCAGCCGGTGGTTGGAGATGTCCACCGGTCGCAGCGAGTGCGTCGGCCAGAACGCGCACGGCGCGTTGTACCAGGCGTTGTTCCAGGCCATGAACGGCGCCTTGTCGTACACCGCCCAGTTGTCCTCACGCCACTGGCGCCAGTCGCGCGGCCACGAGGCGTCACGGCACTGGACCGACGTGTAGACGCTGTACCCGTTGTCGCCCGAGGCGTCGACGGCCGCGAAGTTGTCGTAGGCCTCGACGAGCGGGTCCGAGTCCTTGCTGTTCACGTAGGACGCGAACGCCTGGGCGAGATACGGCCAGTAGCCGTTGTAGTAGCCGCCCGGGATGAAGGTGTCCTCCAGCTCGGAGGCGCCCACCTTCTTCTGCGCCGGCTTCTTGGCCAGCGCCGCTCGCATCGCGTACCACTTGGCCTCGACCTTGGCCGGGTCGGTGCCGAGCTTGTAGGTGGCGTTGTTCTTCGCCACCCACGCCAGGAACGCCAGGTGGCGATCGTTGAAGGCGTAGTCCTGGCTGAGGTTGTCCTCGTACCAGACGCCGGTGGGGTCGACGATGGAGTCCAGGACGAGGCGGCGGACCCGCTGCGGGTAGAGCTTGGCGTAGACGGCCCCGAGGTAGGTGCCGTACGAGTACCCGAAGTAGTTGATCTTCTTCGCGCCCAGCGCGCCGCGGATCGCGTCCATGTCACGGACGGCGCTCACCGTGTCGATGTACGGCAGCAGGTCCGCGTACTTCGTGCCGCACGCCTTGGCGAAGGACTTCGCGCGGTCGAGGTTCGCCTTCTCCAGGGCCTTGGTGCTCGGCACGGAGTCCGGACGGACCGGCTTGAACTGGCCCGGCCTGCAGTCGAGGGCCGGCCTGCTCGCGCCGACACCACGCGGGTCGAAGCCGATGACGTCGTACTGGGCCGCCACTGCCTTGGGCAGCGCGGAGGCGACGAAACCGGCCAGCGAGAGACCGCTGCCGCCGGGGCCGCCGGGGTTCACCAGGAGCGGCCCCTGGTACGTCTTCGCGGTGTGCGGGACGCGGGACAGGGCGAGGGTGATCCGCTTGCTGTAGGGGTTCGAGTGGTCCAGCGGCACCTTCAGGGAGGCGCACTGGAGCGTCGGGTAGTCGCTGGTGGCGCACTTCTTCCAGCTGAGCTTCGCGGCCGGGGCGGTGCGCGGTGCCGCCGGGGATCCGGCGCTCGCGTCGGCGGGGACCGACGTGATCATCCCGGCCAGCACGGCGGCAGCCCCGCACAGAGCAGCTGCACGTTTCTTCACAAGACCTCCCAGGACGGAGGATTTCGAGCCGTGCACGCCACGGCCTTCGCCGTATCGTCCCGGAGAGGGGCCCCGGACGAACACGTTCCGGCAAGAGTCGACCCGATTGGTCCGCCCGATGCGCTCGGATGCCGCCGCGGACCGGCCCTTCGGCCTTTCCCGGCAGGCGTCCTGAGGGAGTGTCAGAGCAGTGTCAGCTGGGTGGGCTCCGGGGCCGCCGGCGCGGTCGGTTCGGGGGCGGCGATCCGGCGCGGCATCCCCGCGCGCGTGGGACCGATGCCGTACTCCTCGGCCAGTTCGTGGACCTGCCGGGTGATCCGGCGCTGGTACCACTTCGGGGCGTAGGCGCCCTCCGCGTACAGCCGCTCGTAGCGCGGCACGAGATGCGGGTGGTGGTGCCCGAGCCAGGCCATGAACCACTCGCGCGCGCCGGGCCGCAGATGCAGCACCAGCGGGGTCACGGAGGTCGCCCCCGAGGCCGCGATCGCCCGTACGGTGGCGCGCAGTTGGGCGGGGTGGTCGCCGAGGAAGGGGATCACGGGCGCCATCAGCACACCGCAGTCGATGCCGTGGTCCGCGAGGGTGCGGACGACGTCGAGGCGGCGCTCCGGGGCCGGTGTGCCCGGCTCGACGGTGCGCCACAGCTCAGTGTCGGTGAAGCCCACGGACACCGAGATCCCGACGTCGGTGACCTCGGACGCCTGCCGCAGCAGGTCCAGGTCGCGCAGGATGAGTGTCCCCTTGGTCAGGATGGAGAAGGGGTTGGCGTGGTCGCGCAGGGCCGCGATGATGCCCGGCATCAGCCGGTACCGGCCCTCCGCGCGCTGGTAGCAGTCGACGTTGGTGCCCATCGCGATGTGCTCGCCGTGCCAGCGGTGCGAGGCGAGCTGGCGGCGCAGCAGCTCCGGAGCGTTGACCTTGACGACGATCTGCGAGTCGAAGCCGAGACCGGTGTCGAGGTCCAGATAGCTGTGCGTCTTGCGCGCGAAACAGTAGACGCACGCGTGCGTACAGCCGCGATAGGGGTTGACGGTCCACTCGAACGGCATCCGTGACGCCCCCGGCACCCGGTTCACGATCGACCGGGCCCGGATCTCGTGGAACGTGATCCCCCGGAACTCGGGGGTGTCGAAGGTCCGTGTCGTCACCCGGTCCGCGCCGAACAGCGCGGCGTCCCGGGCGGGGTCCCCGGCGGGGTCCACGGTCAGGTTCTCCCAGCGCATGACGCCTCCTCGGTAGCACTGACCACAGAATAGAACACATGTTCCCTTGATCGTGCGACCGCCTTTCCCGGAAGGCCCGGCGGGCCCGGCCCGCACCCCACGGGCACCCCGATTTGGGCGGCCGGGCCGCCGGGTGGTTGGCTGACCGCACACCCCCGAGGAACGAACTGCTGGAGGAAGTGCCATGGCGCAGGTCGAGGCGACGACGGAGCGGGTCATCGCGGCGGACGCGGAGGCGGTGTTCGACGCCCTGGCCGACTACAGCGGCACACGGCAGAAGCTGCTGCCCGAGCAGTTCAGCGAGTACGAGGTGCGCGAGGGCGGCGACGGCGAGGGCACCCTCGTGCACTGGAAGCTGCAGGCCACCAGCAAGCGCGTACGGGACTGCCTCCTGGAGGTGACCGAGCCCACCGACGGTGAGCTCGTCGAGAAGGACCGCAACTCCTCCATGGTGACCACCTGGCGGGTGACCCCGGCCGGTGAGGGCACGTCGCGCGTCGTGGTGACCAGCGTCTGGAACGGCGCGGGCGGCATCGGCGGTTTCTTCGAGCGGACCTTCGCGCCCAAGGGCCTCGGCCGCATCTACGACGCGGAGCTCGCCAACCTCGCGGCCCACGCCGAGAAGTGACGCCGCAGGCGCGGCGTCGGTCCCTCCCGTAGGGGCTCGCCCTCGTCAAGAGGGGCCGCCGGAGGGCGTGTTGATCTCTCACCGGTTCGAGTGGATCTCCCGTCCGTCGGCGCTCATGCCGTAACTCGTCGTGCTTGCTCGCAGTTGTCGCCATAAGCGGCAATTGTGCGCGGGTGCGACGAGGGGAGCGGTACGTGGGCGGGATCACTCTGGTGCAGGACGAACCGGCCGTCGCACCCCCGCCCGAGACCGCGCCACCGGCCGTCGAACCCGCCGGACTCGCCCCGCGCCAGGTGCGGTTGGTCTTCTGCGGGCTCATGCTCGCCCTGCTCCTCGCCGCCCTGGAGCAGATGATCGTCGCCACCGCGCTCCCCCGGATCGTCGGGGAGCTGCACGGCCTGGACAAGATGTCCTGGGCGATCACCGCCTACCTGCTCACCTCCACCGTCGGCCTCCCGGTCTACGGCAAGCTCGGCGACCTCTTCGGCCGCAAGGGCGTCTTCCAGTTCGCCATCGTCGTCTTCGTCATCGGCTCGGCACTCGCCGGCCGCGCGCAGACCATGGACCAGCTGATCGCCTTCCGCGCGGTGCAGGGAACCGGCGCCGGCGGCCTCATGATCGGCGTGCAGGCGATCATCGCGGACATCGTGCCGCCCCGCCGGCGTGGCCGCTTCATGGGCCTGATCGGCGCCGCGTTCGGGCTCGCGTCCGTCGCGGGACCGCTGCTCGGCGGCTACTTCACGGACCACCTCACCTGGCGCTGGTGCTTCTACATCAACGTCCCCTTCGGCCTGCTCACCCTCGCCGTCGTCACCGTCGTGCTGAAACTGCCGAAGCCGGCCGTCCGCGCCCGCGTCGACGTCCTCGGCGTGCTCCTCCTCGCCGCCGCGTCGACCTGCCTCGTCCTGCTGACCAGTTGGGGCGGCACCGAGTACGCCTGGGGCTCACGGGTCATCCTCGGACTCGCCGCCGGCGCCCTCGCCGCGACCGCGCTCTTCCTCGTCGTCGAGCGCTTCGCCGTCGAACCCCTCATCCCCCTGCGGCTGTTCAGGGACGGCGTCTTCAACGTCACCGCCCTCGTCGGCCTGGTCGTCGGCGTCGCGCTCTTCGGCGCCGCCAGCTACCTCCCGACCTTCCTGCAGATGGTCGACGGAGCCAGCGCCACCGAGTCCGGCCTGCTCATGCTGCCCATGATGGGCGGCATCGTCGGCGCCTCCATCGTCTCCGGGCAGCTCATCAGCCGTACCGGCCGCTACAAGGTCTTCCCCGTCCTCGGCGGCGCCCTCTCCGTCCTCGGCATGTGGCTCCTGTCGCACCTGGAGGTCGACACCCCCCGGCTGCACTACAGCCTCTGGATGGCCCTCCTCGGCGCGGGCATCGGCATGGTGATGCCGGTCCTGGTGCTCGCCGTGCAGAACTCCGTGGACCCGGCCGACCTCGGCACCGCGACCAGCGCCAACAACTACTTCCGGCAGATCGGCGGCAGCGTCGGCGCCGCCATCTTCGGCACCCTCTTCGCCAACCGGCTGGCCGACGCCCTCGCCGAACGCCTCCCCGCGCGCGCCGGCACCCCCGCAGGGGACGCCGAGTCCATCACCCCGCAGCTCGTCCACGCGATGCCCGCCGCCCTGCGCGACCAGTACATCGGCGCGTACGCGGACGCCATGCCGCGGATCTTCCTCTATCTCGTGCCGGTCCTCGTCCTCGGACTGGTCATCGCCTTCTTCCTCAAGGAGAAACCGCTGGTGTCCCACCACACCCCCACCGCCGAACCGGAGTCCGCGCAGGTGAACACCCCCATTCCGCCGGCCCGTTCGGGACACGCCGCCGGGATCCCCGTCTGCGGCACGGTGCAGCACTCCGACGGCACGGTCGTCCCCAGGGCCGCTCTCACCCTCATCGACGTCGGGGGACAGCAGATCGGGCGGGGCGCCAGCGGCGAGGACGGGCGGTACGCGCTCTCCACGCCCGGCGCGGGATCGTACGTGCTGATCGCCGCGGCCGGCGGCCACCAGCCGCAGGCCGTCTCGGTGACCGTCGGCGAACGGCCCGTCGATCTCGACGTGGTGCTCGGCGGCGCGGGTCGCCTCGCCGGCAGCGTCCTGACCGCGGACGGCACCCCGGTGCGGGAGGCCACCGTCACCCTCACCAACGTGCACGGCGAGGTGGTCGCCACCACCCGCAGCGGACGCGAGGGCGGCTACGTCATCACCGAGCTGGTGGCCGGTGAGTACACGCTCGCCGCCAGCGCGCCCGCGTTCCGCCCCGCCGCGCTCCCGGTGAGCGTCCAGGCCGCGCGGGAGACCCGCCAGGACGTCGAACTCGCGGGCGGCGCCGTGCTGCGCGGCACCGTCCGCGCGGGCGGCGGGCGCCCCGTCGAGGACGCGCGCGTGACCCTCCTGGACGCCGCGGGCAACGTGGTGGACACCCTGACCACCGGACCCGACGGCACGTTCCGGTTCGTCGACCTGTCGTCCGGCGAGTACACGGTCATCGCGGCCGGCTACCCGCCGGTGGCCACCGTGCTCCAGGTCGCCGGCGGCGGCAGGACGGAACGGGACCTGCAGCTGGGCCACGAGGACTGACCCGGCCGGAAGGCGCTCCGGGCCCGTGCGTCCGGCCGTTCGGGCGAGCCGGCTCCGCCGCCTGCGCGGCGGAGGGGCCGGGCCGCGGAACGCGTCGAAAGAACGGGTGGCGGGGCGCCCCGAGTGACGCCAGTGGTCTGGACCGGTGAGAGTTGTCCACAGGCTCTGCCGGGCCCGGGCACAAGCGCGTACGGTTTCCGGCATGAAGATCCTCATCAGCGCCGACATGGAAGGCGCCACCGGTGTGACCTGGCCGGCCGACGTGCTGCCGGGCACCCCGCAGTGGGAGAGGTGCCGCGCGATGTTCACCTCGGACGTGAACGCCGCGGTGCTCGGCTTCTTCGACGGCGGCGCCGACGAGGTGCTGGTCAACGAGGCCCACTGGACCATGCGCAACCTCCTGCTGGAGCAGCTCGACGAGAGAGCCGAGATGCTCACCGGGCGGCACAAGTCGCTGTCCATGGTCGAGGGCGTGCAGCACGACGACGTGGACGGCATCGCGTTCGTCGGGTACCACGCGGGCGCCGGCATGGAGGGCGTCCTCGCCCACACCTACCTCGCGAACTCCATCACCGGAGTGTGGGTCGACGGGGTACGGGCGAGCGAGGGCCTGTTGAACGCCCGTGTGGTCGCGGAGTACGGCGTGCCGGTGGTGCTGGTCACCGGTGACGACGTCGCGTGCGAGGACGCCCTCGGCTACGCACCCGGGGCCTTGAAGGTCGCCGTGAAGGACCACGTGTCGCGGTACGCGGCCGTGTGCCGCACCCCCGCCAGGACCGCCGCCGACATCCGGGCGGCCGCCAAGGAGGCCGCGGCGCTCGCCGTGCGGCACGAACCGGTCGCCGCGGGGCCCTTCACCGTCGCCCTGGAGTTCGACGCCGAGCACCTGTCGATGGCCGCCACCGTGGTGCCCGGAGTGGACCGCACCGGCGAGCGGAGAATCGCCTACACCAGCGACACCATGTACGAGGGGATCCGGACGTTCAAGGCGGTCACCACGATCGTCTCGGCCGCGGTGGAGGAGCAGTATGGCTGACGCACAGGCACTGGACGAGGTGGTCCGGTTCACCTCCGACCTCATCCGGATCGACACCACCAACCGGGGCGGCGGCGACTGCCGCGAGCGCCCCGCCGCCGAGTACGCGGCGGCGCGACTGGCCGAGGCCGGCCTGGAGCCCACCCTCCTGGAGCGCACCGCCGGGCGGACCAACGTCGTCGCCCGCGTGCCGGGCACCGACCCGTCCGCCGACGCCCTCCTCGTCCACGGTCATCTGGACGTGGTGCCCGCGCAGGCGGAGGACTGGACCGTCCACCCGTTCTCCGGTGAGGTCCGCGACGGCGTCGTCTGGGGGCGCGGCGCGGTGGACATGAAGAACATGGACGCGATGATCCTCGCCGTCCTGGGCTCCTGGGCCCGCGAGGGGGTACGGCCCCGCCGCGACCTCGTCATCGCCTTCACCGCGGACGAGGAGGCGAGCGCCGAGGACGGCTCGGGCTTCCTCGCCGACCGGCACCCGGAACTCTTCGAGGGCTGCACCGAGGGGATCAGCGAGTCGGGGGCCTTCACCTTCCACGACGGCAGCGGCCGGCAGCTCTATCCGATCGCGGCGGGCGAGCGCGGCACCGGCTGGCTGCGGCTGACCGCGCGGGGCCGCGCCGGCCACGGATCCAAGGTGAACCGGAGCAACGCGGTCACCCGACTCGCCGCCGCCGTCACCCGCATCGGCGCCCACGAGTGGCCGTTGCGTCTCACCCCGACCGTCCGCGCCGCCCTGACCGAACTCGCCGCCGTGTACGGCGTGGACGCCGACCTGGACGACCTGAACAACGTCGACGGCCTGCTCCAGAAGCTCGGCCCCGCCGCGGCCCTCGTCGAGCCGACGGTCCGCAACAGCTCCAACCCGACGATGCTGAGCGCCGGTTACAAGATCAACGTGATTCCGGGGGAGGCCGTCGCCCACGTGGACGGCCGGTTCCTGCCCGGCGGCGAGGACGAGTTCCGCGCCACCCTGGACCGGCTCACCGGGCCCGACGTGGAGTGGGAGTTCGAGCACCACGAGGTGGCGCTCCAGGCGCCGCTGGACACCCCGACCTACGCCCGGATGCGGGCGGCCGTCGAGGAGTTCGCGCCCGAGGGTCACGTCGTGCCCTACTGCATGTCCGGCGGTACGGACGCCAAGCAGTTCTCCCGCCTCGGCATCACCGGCTACGGATTCGCCCCGTTGAAGCTGCCCGAGGGCTTCGACTACCAAGCCCTGTTCCACGGAGTCGACGAGCGCGTGCCGGTCGAGGCGCTCCACTTCGGCGTCCGCGTTCTCGACCGCTTCCTGCGCACGGCCTAGGGGGACGACATGCAGACCTTGCCGTATGGATCCTGGCCCTCGCCGATCGACGCGAAGCTCGCCGCCGCGCACGACGGGCACCCCGAGTTCGTCGGCTTCGTCGGCGCCGAGGTCTGGTGGACCGAACCCCGGCCCACCGAGGGCGGGCGGCGCACGCTGGTGCGGCGGACGGAGGACGGCGGCCAGGAGCCCGTCCTGCCCGCCCCGTGGAACGTGCGCAGTCGCGTCATCGAGTACGGCGGCCGCCCCTGGGCGGGCGTCATGCGCCCCGAGGGTCCCCTGATCGTCTTCGTCGACTTCTCCGACCAGCGCCTCTACCGGTGGGAACCCGGCGCCGAACCCACCCCGCTGACCCCCGTCTCGCACGTGGGCGGCGGACTGCGCTGGGTCGACCCGCAGATCCGCGGGGAGCGGGACGAGGTGTGGTGCGTCCTGGAGGAGTTCACCGGCGACGGCCCGAGCGATGTGCGCCGGGTCCTCGCCGCCGTACCGCTCGACGGATCGGCGGCGCGGGACCGTGACGCCGTGCGTGAACTGTCCGACGGCAGGCACCGGTTCGTCACCGGACCCCGGGTCTCGCCCGACGGCCGGCAGGCGGCCTGGCTCGCCTGGGACCACCCCCGGATGCCCTGGGACGGCACCGAGGTGATCCTCGCGGACGTCACCGCGGACGGCACGCTGGCCGCTCCGCGCACGGTCGCCGGAGGCCCGGAGGAGTCCGTCGTCCAGGCCGAGTGGGCACCCGACGGCACCCTCCTCTACGTCAGCGACCGCACCGGCTGGTGGAACCTCTACCGGCTCGGCGCGGACGGCGAGGGCCTGGCCGTCTGCCCGCGCGAGGAGGAGTTCGGCGCTTCGCTCTGGCGCGTCGGGAACCGCTGGTTCGCCCCGCTGGACAGCGGCCTCATCGCGGTCGTGCACGGGCGGGGGTCCACCGCGCTCGGGATACTCGACCCGGAGACCGGCGAACTCGTCGACGCGGCCGGCCCCTGGACGGAGTTCGCGCCGACCCTCGCCGCGCAGGGCACCAGGATCGTCGGCGTCGGAGCGAGCCCCCGCAGCGCGTACGAGGTCGTCGAGCTGGACGCGAGCACCGGGCGCGCCCGCGTGGTCGGCGCCGCGCACGACGACCCGGTGGACCCCGCGCACTACCCCGAGCCCCAGATCCGCTCCTTCACCGGCCCCGCCGGGCGCGAGATCCACGCGCACGTCTACCCGCCGCACCACCCGGACCACGTCGCACCCGGCGACGAACTCCCGCCGTACGTCGTCTGGGCGCACGGCGGACCCACCGGCCGCTCGCCGCTCGTCCTGGACCTGGAGATCGCCTACTTCACCTCCCGCGGCATCGGGGTCGCCGAGGTCAACTACGGCGGCTCGACGGGCTACGGACGGGAGTACCGCAACCGGCTGCGCGAACAGTGGGGTGTCGTCGACGTCGAGGACTGCGCCGCCGTCGCGCTCGCGCTCGCCGCGGAGGGCACCGCCGACCGGCACCGCCTCGCGATCCGCGGGGGGAGCGCGGGCGGCTGGACGACCGCCGCCTCGCTCGCCGCCACCGACGTGTACGCCTGCGGCACGATCATCTACCCCATCCTCGACCTCACCGGATGGGCCTCCGGGGAGACCCACGACTTCGAGTCGCAGTACCTGGAGTCGCTGGTCGGGCCGATCGCCGAGGTACCCGCCCGCTACGCCGAGCGGTCGCCGTCCGAGCACGCCGACCGGATCACCGCGCCGTTCCTGCTGCTCCAGGGACTCGACGACGCCATCTGCCCGCCCGTGCAGTGCGAACGCTTCCTGGCCCGGCTGGAGGAGGAGGGCCGCCGCGTCCCGCACGCCTACATCGCCTTCGAGGGCGAGGGCCACGGCTTCCGGCGCGCCGAGACGATGGTGCGCGCCCTGGAGGCCGAACTCTCCCTGTACGCGCAGGTGTTCGGCCTGAACCCGCCGGACCTCCCCACCCTGGAGCTGACCAAGTGAGACCGACGTGGCCCAGGGACCCGACCGGTGCCGGCCCCGCGCGGGCCGGGGCGGCGAACCGGGCGGTCCCGCGCGACCACGAACAGCACACGAGCGGCCACCACACGGGCGGCCGTCACCCGCACAACCGGCCTCACCCGCACAACCGGCACTACCCGCACAGAGATCAGCACCAGGAACGGGAGCAGTACGCGTGACCCGAGCGACCTCACCCATCAACCCCCTGACCCGGCCGCCGAGGCTCGCGGCCGGCGCCCGCGTCGCCGTGGTCGCGCCCAGCGGTCCCGTCCCCGAGGAGCGCCTCGAGGCCGGACTCGACATCCTGCGCGGCTGGGACCTGGACCCGGTCGTGGGCCCCCATGTCCTCGACCGGCACGGAGAGTTCCGCTACCTTGCCGGGACGGACGCGGACCGGGCCGCCGACCTCCAGGCCGCATGGTGCGATCCGGAGGTGTCCGCGGTGCTGTGCGCCCGCGGCGGCTACGGCGCGCAGCGCATGGTCGACCTGCTCGACTGGGACGCGATCCGGGCCGCCGGCCCCAAGGTCTTCCTCGGGTTCAGCGACATCACCGCGCTGCACGAGGCGTTCGCGACCCGGGTGGGGCTCGCCACCCTGCACGGGCCGATGATCGCGGCCCTCGACTTCCTGAAGAACGCGCGGGCGCAGGAACACCTCCGGGCGACCCTCTTCGAACCGGACTCCGTGCGGACCATCTCCTCCGGTGAGGCCACCGCGCTGGTGCCCGGCCGGGCGAGCGGGGTCACCCTGGGCGGCTGCGTGTCCCTGCTCGCCGCCGACCTCGGCACCCCGCACGCCCGCCCGTCGGCCCGCGGCGGGCTCCTCCTGATCGAGGACATCGGCGAGGAGGCCTACCGGACGGACCGCATCCTGACCCAACTGCTGCGCGCCGGCTGGCTGGACGGCGTGGCCGGGATCGCCCTCGGCTCCTGGGTCGACTGCGGACCCTACGAGGAACTGCGCGCGGTGTTCGCCGACCGTCTTGCGGGACTCGGGGTGCCGGTCGTCGAGCACCTCGGCTTCGGACACGGCGAGGGCGCGCTGACGATGCCGTTCGGCGTCCGGGCCGAACTCGACGCGGACGCCGGGACGCTGACCCTGGAGGAGCCCGCGCTGGCCTGACGGCGCGGGTCGCGCGAAGCGTCCACCGGCTCCCCGACCCCATCGCCGTCAAGAACCACTCTTACCGGTGATTGACCCCCGGATGACACGTGTCACAGCATGACTACCGTCCGGTACCTACCGGTCGGTATCGCGACGTGTCCGCAGGCTCCGGCCCGGTGGACGCGTCGCGGCCGGTCCGGTCGTCCTCAGCGTGGAGGTCCTCGTGTCCCGTCGCTCGCGCGCGTCCGCGTCCCGTGCTCCGCTCGCCCTGGCGCTCGCCGCGGCGCTGGCCGGGCCGCTCGCGTTCACAGCACCCGCGGCCTCGGCCGCCGGCCGGTACACGGTCACCCCGCTCACGGTCACCGTCCGGGCCGGCGACCGCGACTGCGCGATCGACGCCGACCTGTACCGGCCGGCGGGGGTGGACCGGGCGCACCCGGCGCCCGCCGTGCTCGCGACCAACGGCTTCGGCGGCAGCAAGTCGGACGGTTCGACGGACGGCATCGGCAGGGCGTTCGCCGCCCGCGGCTATGTGGGCCTCGTCTACTCGGGGCTCGGCTTCGGGAAGTCGGGGTGTCCGATCTCCCTCGACGACCCGGGCATCGACGGACGGGCCGCCTCCGGACTCGTCGACTTCCTCGCGGGCACCCGCGCCGCCGACGACGGCACGACGGTCGACTACGTCACCCGGGACGGCCGCGACGACCCCCGCGTCGGCATGATCGGCGGCTCGTACGGAGGCGCGGTCCAGATGGCCACGGCCGCCGTCGACCACCGCGTCGACGCCCTCGTCCCGCTCATCACCTGGAACGACCTCGCGTACTCCCTGGACCCCAACAACGCGGCCGGTGCCCCGCAGGTGCCCGGCGCCTTCAAATGGCAGTGGACCAACGGCTTCTACCTGATCGGCGAGAGCCGGCCGCTCACCACGGCGAACCTGGACCCCACCCGCGTCAACTCCCTGGGCTGCCTGCACTTCGTGACCGACGCCTGCGCCACCGTGCGCACCCTGAACTCGGGGCGCTACCCGGCCGCCAGGACCACATCGCTGCTGCGGTACGCGCGCAGCGTCTCGCCCGTGTCCTACCTGCGGAGCGTGCGGGCACCCACCCTGCTCGTCCAGGGGCAGGCCGACAGCCTCTTCAATCTCAACGAGGCGACAGCGACGTACAAGACGCTGAAGGCGCAGGGCACTCCGGCCCGGATGATCTGGCAGTCGTGGGGGCACAGCGGGGGCCTCACCGACCCCGCCGGCGGTGAACTCGACCTGAGCCGGGGCAATCTGGAGACCAGCTACGTCGGCCGGCGGGTCCTCGCCTGGTTCGACCGCTACCTCCACCGCCGCGCGGACGTCGACACCGGACCCGCCTTCGCCTACTACCGCGACTGGATCACGGACCCCGACGACACGTACGCCACCGCCTCGCGCCTTCCTGCGCCCGACAGGACGTTCTACCTCTCCGGGGACGGGAAGCTGGTCGACAACCGCGCGAAGGTAGCCCGGGGGAGCCGTGTGTACCGCAACCTGCCGGTGCCGAGCAGCCACTCCGAGAACTCCCTCGCCGGCCTGATCGGGCTGCCCGACCGGGCTCCGTACGACACCGCGGGCACCTGCCTCGGCTGGACCGGCGAGCCGCTGGCCCGGCCCGTCGACGTCGTCGGTTCGCCCCGGGCCCGGCTGAGGGTCCTCTCGCCGGTGACCGAGCGGGTCCAGCACTCAGGCGACGCCGCCGACAAGCTGGTCCTCTTCGCCAAGCTGTACGACGTGGCGCCCGACGGCACCAGGACACTCGTCCACCGGCTGGTGGCACCGGTGCGGGTCCCGGACGTGACGAAGAGCTTCACCGTCACGCTGCCGGGGATCGTCCACCGGTACGAGACGGGGCACCGGCTCCGGTTCGTCGTCGCCGCCAGTGACGACGCTTACGCAGGGAACAGGGGGGTGAAGCCGGTGACCGTGACGAGCGCACCCGGCGACACCGGGACCCTGGAGCTGCCGGTCGTCGGCGGCTGACCCCGAGACCTGGTGCGGGGACCGGTGCCGTGGGGCCGCGACGGGTGTCCCCGGTTCCCCCGGAGGATCCTCCCGTCGTGCGGACCCGTGCCTTCGGGCTCATGCTGGACGCATGAGCCGGAAGACCACCAAGAGCGCCCCCACCGGCGGCAACAGCTCCCGTGAAGGGCTGGTGACGCCCGCGAGGATCGTCGTCGCCGTGCTCGGGGTCCTCGCCCTCGTCTTCATCTTCGAGAACACCCGCAGCACCAAGGTCCGGCTGATCATCCCCGAGGTGACCATGCCGCTGTGGGTGGCGCTCCTCACCACCGCGCTGATCGGCGCGCTGTGCGGTGCGTTCGCCATGCGACGCAGGCGGTGATCACCGTCCACTAGGGTGACGGGATGCCTGAGACAAGCGGCTATCTCGCCGCGGGCCCCCGGGTGGGCCTGCGGCACTTCACCCTCGACGACGGTGCCGAGTTCACCGCGCGGGCCAGGGAGAGCAAGAGCCTCCACCAGCCGTGGCTGTTCCCGCCCGGCAGCCCCGACGGCTACGCCGCGTACGCGGGACGGCTCATCGCGGACCGGACCAAGGCCGGGTTCCTCGTCTGCGAACGCGACGGCGGGGGCATCGCCGGCTTCGTCAACATCAACAACATCGTCGAGGGCGGCTTCCTGTGCGGCGCCCTCGGCTACGGGGCGTTCGCGCACGCCGCCGGCCGCGGGCTCATGTCCGAGGGTCTCGGCCTCGTCGTGCGGTACGCCTTCAAGACGATGGGGCTGCACCGGCTGGAGATCAACGTGCAGCCGGGCAACGCCGCGTCCATCGCCCTGGCCCGGCGGTGCGGCTTCCGCCTCGAAGGGTTCTCGCCGGCCTTCATCCACGTCGACGGCGCCTGGCGCGACCACGAGCGGTGGGCGATCACCGCGGAGATGACCGCGCCCCGCTGAGGGCCGGTGCGCGGGGAGCGGGCCGGGCGGCCGCCCCGGCGGGCCGCTCCGCGCTCCCCTTCCCCGGCGCCGTGCCGGAGGCGAGGATGACCTCATGCGGAACATCGTCGTACTGGACGCCCCCTCCAACCTGGGCCTGCGGCCACCCGCGCCCGGCACCGTGCCCGGCTGCTACAAGCTGGCCGGCGCCCTGCGCGAACAGCGGATCGTGCAGCGGCTCGGCGCCCTGGAGGGCGGGGTCGTCGTGCCCCCGCGCTACGACCGGGGCGAGTGGAAGGAGGGCGACGGCGTCTTCAACGCGGCGGCCATCGCCCGCTACACACGCGTCCTCGCCGACCGCGTCGAGCGGCACGTCCGCGCGGGCGACCTGCCCGTCGTCCTCGGCGGAGACTGTTCCATCCAGCTCGGCGCCTCCCTCGCCCTGCGCCGCGTCGGCCGGTTCGGGCTCGCGGCCATCGACGGTTCGGCCGACTTCCGGCACCCCGGCAACTCCGACCGGATCGGCGCGGCCGGCGGCGAGGAACTCGCGATCGCCACCGGGCGCGGCCAGAAGGACCTGTCCGACCTCGAAGGGCTCGGGCCCTACCTGAGGGACGAGGACGTGCGCCTCGTCGGGATGCGCGACGGCGACTCCGACCGGGACGAGCTCGCCGCCCTGGGGATTTCCACGACGACCGTCGGGGAACTGCGCACCCGCGGCGCGGACGCGATCGCCCGCGCCTGCCTGGACGCCCTCGAACCCCCGCGGCTGGACGGCTTCTGGGTGCACCTCGACGCCGACTGTCTCGACCCCGCGGTGATGCCCGCCGTGGACAGCCCCGACCCCGACGGCCTGTTCCCCGACGAACTCCTCGCTCTGCTGGGCCCGTTGGTGCGCTCCCCGCGCTGCGTCGGCCTCAACGTCACCATCTACGACCCCGATCTGGACCCCGACGGAGCCGCGGGCGCGCTCCTCGCGGACGTCGTCGTCGGGGCCTTTGCGCAATCCTGACCCGAACCTGACGAGCGGAGACCCTGGTCAGCTGCCCGATGACCATGTTCCATGGTCATCGTGACGACGATCCGACGTGACGTACTGACCCTCCCGGCGGCGGAGTTGGGACCGAGCAACCCGCTGCCGCCCCTGCGGACCCTCGACGAGACACACACCATCGACGACCGCGACCGCGTCGGCCTGCCGCGCGACATGGCCCGCCAGATAGGCTACGAGCCGCTGCACAGCGTGCTGCCGGAGCGCATCCGCGACGGCTACGGACGCGAGCGCCGGCCCGGTGAGCTCGACACCGTCGTGATCGAGAACGACCGGCTGCGGGCCACCGTGCTGCCCGGCTACGGCGGCCGCGTCGTCTCCCTCTTCCACAAGCCCACGGACCGGGAACTCCTCTACCGGAACCCGGTGGTGCAGCCCGCCTGCTTCGCCCTCAACGGCGCGTGGTTCTCCGGCGGCATCGAGTGGAACATCGGCGCCACCGGCCACACCACCCTGTCGTGCTCACCCGTCCACGCCGCCCGCGTACCCGCCCCCGACGGCGGCGAGATGCTGCGCCTGTGGGAATGGGAGCGGCTGCGCGACCTCCCCTTCCAGGTCGACCTGTGGCTGCCGGACGGTTCCGACTTCCTGTACGTCGGCGTCCGCGTCCGCAACCCGCACGAGCGGCCCGCTCCGCTGTACTGGTGGTCCAACATCGCGGTCCCCGAGGAGCGCCGGGTGATCGCGCCGGCGGAGGAGGCCTGGCACTTCGGTTACGAGCGGCGGCTGCGCCCGGTGCCCGTTCCGGAGTACGACGGAACCGACCGCACCTATCCGCTGAACAGCACGTTCCCCGCGGACTACTTCTACGAGGTGCCCGACGGGCGGCGCCGCTGGATCACCGCCGTCGACGACGCCGGCGACGGGCTCGTGCAGACCTCGACCGACACCCTGCGCGGGCGCAAGCTGTTCGTCTGGGGCTCGGGTCCCGGCGGCCGGCGCTGGCAGGAGTGGCTCACCGAGCCGGGCACCGGCGGGTACTGCGAGATCCAGGCCGGACTCGCCCGCACCCAGCTCGAACACGTGCGGCTCGAGGCGGAGAGCGACGTCTCCTGGCTGGAGGCGTACGGCCCGCTGTCCGTCGACGCGGAGACCGTCCACGGAACGGACTGGGACGCCGCGCGGGCGGAGACCGAG
This sequence comes from Streptomyces sp. NPDC005302, assembly GCF_040607345.1. Classification (NCBI taxonomy): domain Bacteria; kingdom Bacillati; phylum Actinomycetota; class Actinomycetes; order Kitasatosporales; family Streptomycetaceae; genus Streptomyces; species Streptomyces sp. NPDC005302. Next base: position 6,564 of record NZ_JBEXGN010000035.1, on the reverse strand, counting down.
CGCCGGCTGGAGGGCGTCCTCTCCCGGGACGCCGTCGACGCCGCGTACGCCGCCTGGCTGCCGCACGCCGACACCGAACCGGGTGAGGTCCTCGCCGTCGGCTCGGGCTGGGGCGCGCTCGAAGTCCTGCGCGCCGCCCACAAGTTGCCGGGAACGCCCTTCGACGAGTCCACGCTCGGCGAGGACCAGGCGCCGTGGCGCGAGCTGCTGCGGTCGGGTGCGTTCCCCGAGCCCCGGCGCGCCGGTCCGCCCGGGGAGTCGCTCGTCGCGCCGCACTGGCGCGACATGCTGGAGACGGCACCCGCCGTGCCCGTCGCCGAGTACCACCTGGGCGTGGCCCAGTGGCACGCCGGTGATCTCGCGCAGGCTGTGCGCAGTTGGGAGCGCGCGCTCGAACTGGCGCCGTCGCTCTGGCCGTTGCTGCGCTGCCTCGCCGTGGCCGACCAGCAGAGCGGCAACCCCGAGCGGGCCGCCGACCGCTACCGGGAGGCCTTCGACGACCTGTGCCGGGAGCGGCGCGACGACGGGGAGCGCTGGACCGCGGCGACGGCCGCGCTCGGCCGCGAGGCCATCGAGGCGCTGCTCGCGGTGCGGCGTCCCGCCGACGCCCGTGCCGTGTGGGAGCGGCTGTTCCCGGCCGTCCGGGAGCGCGGCCGGTTCCGCCTCGTCGAGGCCGGACTGCTGCTCGCCGAGGGGAACCGTGAGGCGGCGCGGGCCGTCTTCGACGCCGGTTTCGAGGTCGCCGACCTGAGGGAGGGGGCGGAGACCATCGGTCAGCTGTGGTCCCGGCTCAGCGACGAACCCCTGCCCGCGCGCTACGACTTCCGTATGCGGCCGCCGTCCGAGCTCTGAACGGGGCCCGAACCACCGGGTTCACCCCCCCCGGGGCATCCCACTGTACGGCGGGACGCCCCGGGGGACCGGCACCGGTCAGCCGTTGCGGTCGGCGTACTCGTAGACCGAGCCGTCCGGATGCAGGGCGATGAGGTTGCGGCCGCCCGGTGTCGCCACCGGGCCCGCGACGACACGGGCCCCCAGGTCGGTGAGGACCCGCGCCGTCTCCTCGACGTCCTTGACGGCGATCGTCGCGGCGACCTTGCGCAGCACCTCCAGCTCCGACTCGGGCCCGCTCATCAGCAGGAAGCAGCCGATCGCGGCGACCGACACGCCACCGCGCTCGAAGCGCAGCGCTCTGCCGCCCGCGAGCCGCTCGTAGAAGGGGACCGCGGTCTCCAGGTCCTCGACGCAGACGCGCAGCGTGGCTCCCAGAATCTCCATGCGGACGAGCCTAGTTGGGGTCGGCCCGCGACGGAGATCGTTTCGTGCGGTCGCCGTCCACCGATGCCCCGCGCGAGGCCGGGCGCGCCGTACGGGCGGTCACCGACGGTCCGTTACGGGGCCGGACACCCGGGTACCCGCACACCATGAAGCGCATCGAGCACCTGGATCACCTGGAGCATCTGGACAAGGGACTCGTCGACGAACTGACCGCGGTGGCCCGCGAGACCATCCGCGACGAACTGCGTGAGCAGACGCGCAAGCAGCGGCGGACGGCCGCGCTGTACGCCGCCTCGGGCGCCGCCGCCCTGTACGCCGGAGCCGCGCTGGCGCTGGCGCTGGGCCTCGCACTCGCCCTCGGGCTGCCCGGCTGGGCCGCCGCCCTGGTCACCGCGGCGGCACTCGGCGTCGCCGCGTTCGTGCTGCGCGGCATGGCCAGGCCGTCCGCCGCCCACCCGGACACCGGCGCCGCGAGCGAGCTCACGCCGCCCGGACGGATCCTCGGCGGCACCGCGCCGGCCTCCCCGCCCGGCGGCATGGGCGTCCTGTATCCGCCGGTCCCGGCCGTGACGCCGGGCGCGCCCGACCCCGGCGCCCACCTCGCGAGCGACCCCGACACGTACCTTCACCAGGCACGATGACCGTCCTCCCGCCCGGTCCGCTCCGGCCGTCGCCGGGGCGGACCGGGCGGCCCTCCCGCGCACGTCCCGTCCGTCGTGCCGAAGCCGTCCGCCGGGAGCAGACTGGAAACCGGTGAGGCCCCCGAGGGCCGGCCGGCCCCACGGGACATCGGCCCCGGCTCGCGGCCCCCGGCCATCCGCCCGACGGCGCCTGTGCCGCGCCGGCATGCGCGATACGCGCCCACGGTCCCGGTCCGAACCGCGGCCCTGCCCATTGCCGTGCCCCGCGGGTCCGGACGCGGGCCCCGAGGCCCGATCGGCTTGCCGCGCGGTCGGCGAAAGGCCGGGGGTGCCCGTGTTTGGGTCATCCCGCGAGGGGGACGCGGAAGGCCCGTACGAGCGACACCACAGGTGACACCGAGAGACACCGCAAGCGACACCGACAGAGGAGCATCGTGAGGCGACCCCGCATTCTGATCGTCGGCGCCGGATTCGCCGGTTACCGGACGGCCCGCACCCTGACGCGGCTGGCCCGGGGCAAGGCCGAGATCACTCTGCTGAACCCGACCGACTACTTCCTGTACCTGCCGCTGCTGCCCCAGGTCGCCTCCGGTGTCCTGGAGCCACGCCGCGTCACCGTCTCGCTCTCCGGGACACTGCCCGGCGTACGCCTCGTACTCGGTGAGGCCGCGTCCGACGGGATCGACCTCGACGCACGCACCGTGCGCTACACCGGCCCCGAGGGCGACGGCGGCACGCTGACGTACGACCGCCTCGTGCTCGCCGTCGGCAGCGTCAACAAGCTGCTGCCGGTCCCCGGAGTCGCCGAGCACGCGCACGGATTCCGGGGCCTGCCCGAGGCGCTCTACCTGCGGGACCACGTCACCCGGCAGATCGAACTCGCCGCCGGGTCGGACGACCCGAAGAGCCGCACCGCCCGCACCACCTTCGTGGTCGTGGGCGCCGGCTACACCGGAACCGAAGTCGCCGCGCAGGGGCAGCTGTTCACCGACGCCCTGGTGCGCGAGCGGTCGCTGCCCGACGGCATCCGGCCGCGCTGGCTGCTGCTCGACACCGCCGACCGCGTCCTGCCCGAACTGGACGAACGGCTCTCGCGCACCGCCGACCGCGTGCTGCGCGGGCGCGGGGTCGACGTGCGCACGGGCACCTCGGTGAAGGAGGCCACGCCCGACGGAGTCCGGCTCAGCGACGGGGAGTTCGTCGACACCCGGACGCTGGCCTGGTGCGTCGGCGTCCGGCCCGATCCGCTGGTCGAGGGGCTCGGGCGGCCCCTCGAACGGGGCCGGCTCCTCGTCGACCCGTTCCTCCAGGTGCCGGGCCACCCCGACGTGTTCGCCTGCGGTGACGCGGCGGCCGTGCCCGACCTGGAGAAGCCCGGCGAGTACACCCCGATGACGGCCCAGCACGCCTGGCGCCAGGGGAAGGTCGCCGGTCACAACGTCGCCGCCTCGCTCGGTGTCGGCGACCGCCGCGCCTACCGTCACCGCGACCTCGGCTTCACCGTCGACCTCGGCGGCGTCGACGCGGCGGCCAACCCCCTCGGTGTGCCCCTGTCGGGGCCGCTCGCCGGAGCCGTCACCCGCGGCTACCACCTCGCCGCCATGCCCGCCAACCGCGTCCGCGTCGCCGCCGACTGGCTGCTGGACGCCGTACTCCCGCGCCAGTCCGTGCAGTTGGGCCTGGTCCGCGCCTGGTCGGTGCCCCTGGACACCTCCGCGCCCGAACTGGCCCGGGTGGCCGGAGCGCCGCAGGGTGCGACGAAGCCCGCCGAGGCCGCCGGACCCGACGCCGGCCGTTCGGAAACCACGGGCCGCCCGGAAGGAGACTCATGAACACCCGTCAGCTCATCGACCTGGCGCAGCAGCTGCGGGTCGACAGCGTGCGCGCCGCCGACACCGCGAACTCCGGACACCCGACCTCGTCGATGTCCGCCGCCGACCTCGTCGCGGTCCTGTTCGCCCACCACCTGCGCTACGACTTCGAGCGCCCCCAGCACCCCGGCAACGACCGCTTCATCCTCTCCAAGGGCCACGCCTCGCCCCTGCTGTACGCGGCCTACAAGGCGGCCGGCGCCGTGAGCGAGTCCGAACTGCTCACCTTCCGCAAGGAGGGCAGCCGGCTCGAAGGGCATCCGTCGCCGCGACGGCTTCCCTGGGTCGAGACGGCCACCGGGTCGCTCGGCCAGGGACTGCCCGTCGGGGTGGGCGTCGCCCTCGCCGGCAAGCGGCTCGACCGCACCGGATACCGCGTCTGGGTGCTGTGCGGCGACAGCGAACTCGCCGAGGGCTCCGTCTGGGAGGCCGCCGAGCACGCCGGGTACGAGCACCTCGACAACCTCACGGTGATCGTCGACGTCAACCGCCTCGGCCAGCGCGGACCGACCCGGCACGGGCACGACCTGGACGCCTACGCCCGCCGCTTCCAGGCCTTCGGCTGGCACACGGTCGAGGTCGACGGACACGACGTGGACGCGGTCGACCGCGCCTTCGCCGAGGCCGGCTCGACCGGCGGGCAGCCCACCGCGATCCTCGCCCGCACCCTCAAGGGCAAGGGCGTCGCCTCGGTCCAGGACCGGGAGGGACTGCACGGCAAGCCCCTGCCGGACGCGAAGGAGGCCATCGCCGAGCTCGGTGGCGTGCACGACCACCACGTCGACGTCCGGCAGCCGCCCGCCGCGCGGATGCTGCACGCCGTCAGCTCCGGGCACCTCGACCTGCCCCGCTTCGAGACGGGCGACGAGATCGCCACCCGGGACGCCTTCGGACAGGCGCTGGCCGCGCTCGGCAGCGCCCGCGGCGACGTCGTCGCGCTGGACGGCGAGGTGGGCGACTCGACACGCGCCGAGCTCTTCGCCAAGGAACACCCCGACCGCTACTTCGAGTGCTACATCGCCGAGCAGCAACTGGTCGGCTGCGCCGTCGGCATGGCCGCACGCGGCTGGGTGCCGTACGCCACGACGTTCGCGGCGTTCCTCACCCGCGCCCACGACTTCGTGCGGATGGCCGCCGTCAGCGGCTCCGGCATCAACCTCGTCGGCTCCCACGCGGGCGTCGCCATCGGCCAGGACGGACCCTCCCAGATGGGCCTGGAGGACCTGGCGATGTTCCGGGCCCTGTACGGCACGACCGTGCTCTACCCGTGCGACGCCAACCAGACCGCGAAGCTCGTCGCCGCCATGGCCGGCCTGGAGGGCATCCGCTACCTGCGCACCTCGCGCGGCGACAGCCCGGTCATCTACAGCCCCACCGAGGAGTTCCCCGTCGGCGGCAGCAAGGTGCTGCGCGCCTCGTCCGGCGACCGGCTGACGATCGTCGCCGCGGGCGTCACCGTCCACGAGGCGCTGGCCGCCGCCGACGCCCTCGACCGCGAGGGCATCCAGGTCCGCGTGATCGACCTGTACTCGGTGAAGCCCGTCGACCGCGCGACCCTGCGCGAGGCCGCGGAGGAGACGGGATGCCTGGTCACCGTCGAGGACCACCGCGAGGAGGGCGGACTCGGCGACGCGGTGCTCGACGCCTTCACCGACGGACGGCCGGTGCCCCGCCTCGCCCGGCTCGCCGTCCGGACGATGCCCGGCTCGGCGAGCCCGGCCGAGCAGTTGCGCGCCGCCGGCATCGACGCCGCGTCGATCGCCGCGGCGGCCCGGCTGCTCGTCGAGACGGCCGTGGTGCGCTGAGTACGGAAGGGAGAGCAGGATGGTGACAAGGCCGGTGAGCCGGCCCGGTGCCGTGCGCCGGGTCCCCACGCCGGGCACGGGGACCCGCGGGAGGAGAGACCCCATGAGCGGACTGCCGTACGTCTACGCGATCTGCCGCGCCTTCCCGGCCGCGCTGTCGGCCGAACTGACCGGTGTCGCGGGCGTCCCGCCCAAGCTGCTGCGCCACGACGATCTGGTCGCCGTGGTCGGCTCGGTCCCGGAGGAGGAGTTCGCCGCGGAGCCGCTGCGCCGCAGGCTGGAGGACGTGGCCTGGCTGGAGGCGACGGCCCGGGCCCACCAGGGCGTCATCGACGCGCTCACCGGGGTCACCAGCCCGCTGCCGCTGCGGCTCGCCACCGTCCTGCGGGACGAGAGCGGCGTCCGCGTGATGATGGAGGAGCGCCGGGAGGAGTTCCTCGCGACGCTGGACCGGCTCGACGGGCGGGTCGAGTGGGACGTGAGGGTGTACGCCGACACCGCCGGGGCCTTCGGGTACACGGGGGAGCGGGCGGACGGGCTCGCGCACCGGCTGCACGACACGCTGGCCGGCCGGGCGACGGAGAGCAGGCTGCACGCCCCGCAGAGCGCCGCGCCCTCCGATCTGGCCTACTCCCAGGTGCTCAACGCCGCCTACCTGGTGCCGCGCGCGGAGTCCGAGCAGTTCGTCGAGCGGGTGAACCGCGGCGTGCGCGAGGAGCCCGGACTGCGGGTGGAACTCACCGGACCCTGGGCCGCGTACTCCTTCACGGAGCTTCCCGGCCTCACCGGCTTCACGGACCTCGCGGGCTTCACGCGCACCGCGCGGTGACGGCGCCGGGCGGGACCTGAGAGCGGCGGGGGGGGGGGGGGGGGGCGGCGGGGGGGGGGGGGGGGCGGGGGGGGGGGGGGGGGCGCCCGGGGGGGGGGGGGGGGCGCGCGGCCCGGGCGCCGCCGCCCCGGGCGCGCCCC
>NZ_JBEXGN010000034.1:0-61649 GCF_040607345.1 Streptomyces sp. NPDC005302 | reverse complement strand
CCGGCGCCATCGGCGCCGGACCGCTCCGATGCGCGGCCGCACGGGCCGCGAAGCCCTGTCACTCCTCGACGGTCAGTCCCTTCCGGAGTCGCACGAGGGTGCGCGACAGGAGCCGGGAGACATGCATCTGGGAGATGCCGAGTTCGTCGCCGATCTCGGACTGGGTCATGTTCGCCACGAAGCGCAGCGAGAGGATCTGCCGGTCGCGCTGCGGGAGTTCGGCGATCAGCGGCTTGACGGACTCCACGAACTCGATGCCCTCGAGTCCGTTGTCCTCGTAGCCGATGCGGTCCGCCAGGGCGCCCTCGGAGTCGTCCTCCTCGGGCTGGGCGTCCAGCGAGCTCGCCGTGTAGGCGTTGGACGCGGCCATGCCTTCGACGACCTCGTCGTTGCTGATGCCGAGGCGTTCCGCCAGCTCTCCCACTGTCGGAGCGCGGTCCAGCTTCTGCGCGAGTTCGTCGCCCGCCTTGGCCAGGTCGAGCCGGAGTTCCTGAAGCCGGCGGGGGACCCGCACCGACCAGGAGGTGTCACGGAAGAACCGCTTGATCTCGCCGATGATGGTTGGCATGGCGAAGGTGGGGAACTCGACGCCGCGGCTCAGTTCGAAGCGGTCGATCGCCTTGATCAGGCCGATGGTGCCGACCTGGATGATGTCCTCCATCGGCTCGCTGCGGGAGCGGAAGCGGGAGGCGGCGAACTTCACCAGCGCGAGATTGAGTTCGACGAGCGTGTTGCGGACGTACGAGTAGTCGTGCGTGCCCTCTTCGAGGGACTCGAGACGCGCGAAGAGCGTCTTGGACAGGGCCCGTGCGTCCACCGGCCCCACCTCGTCGTACGGGGGGATCTCCGGGAGTCCCGCGAGTCCGTCGACTCCGTCGGTGCCGGGGTCGTCGAGGTGCTCCGGACCGACCGGAGAGAGTGTCGACGTCGCCGTCTGGGTATGCGATGCGTCGAGCCGGGGTGACATGGTGTCCTCCATCGTTCTCGGCATATGGCCGCCGATGCCAATACGTGCACGGTGCGGTGTGCGGCGCCTCCAAAGCCGGCCGGGTCGGATAGGTGTCTCTACTAGCCCTACCCGCTTTTGTGAACTTGTCGCAAGTGCCTTCTGTGGCGAAATGTCCGTTTGCGGGGGGTTGTTCGGGTGTCAGGTGACGTAGAGAAGGCGTAGTGTTCGAGTGCGTACATCAGCAGTCGCGACGCTCGGGAGAGAGACGGCATGGACCGCGGGACGGTCGGCAGCGCACAGTCTGGCCGGCTTCTTGTCGAGGTGCGGGAGGACGGCACTAGTGCCGTCGTGACCCCCGCGGGTGAGTTGGATCACCACACGGCCGATTTGTTGCGTGAGCCACTCGAAGGGTGCCTCGAAAAGGGGTACTCACGGCTCGTCGTCGACTGTTCGCGCCTGGAGTTCTGTGACTCCACCGGACTGAACGTGCTGCTCGGTGCCCGGCTGAAGGCCGAGGCCGCGGGCGGTGGCGTCCACCTGGCCGCGATGCAGCCGGTGGTCGCACGGGTCTTCGAGATCACCGGGGCGGAGGCCGTCTTCACCGTGCACGACACGCTCGAAGCGGCTCTCGCCGACTGACCGGGCGGCCCGTCGATCATGTCGCCGTTAGGTCCCAGTCGCCCCCGCGTGACCGGCGCGTTACTCGCGTCACAGTTTCCGTGCCGAATAAGTGGGTGTTCGGACGGTTCCGTCGGGCAGGAGACATCCTGGATGCGTCGGCAGCGAGCGGGCCGGCCTCCGGTGCGGCGAAAGTCGTCCGATCCACACGCGGCGAAAGCCGTTGATCCATCCGTACTGAGTACTGCGTACCGAGTCTTGAATTGTGAACCGGTGAATCGGTGAGGTGAAGCGCTGATGAGCACCACCCGGCCTTACCCGCCGGGCGACCGCGGCCCTGAGTCGGGCGACGGCGGCGCTTCCGGGGCGTCCGTGGACGACGCGGCGCCCGTGGACGGCGGACCGCCCGGCGACGGAGCCTCTCCGGACGGCGCGGTCCTCGCTCCTCCGGGCCGCCAGGCCCGGAGACTGGCTTTCGAGGGCGAGAGCGGCGTCGTACCGCTCGCCCGCGACTTCGCCCGCCAGGCGCTGTACGCCTGGGGCTGGCTGCCCGCCGAGGGCGCCGACCGGCGTGCCGCCGCCGAGGACGTCCTGCTGGTCGTCTCCGAGCTGGTCACGAACGCCTGTCTGCACGCCGAGGGCCCGGAGGAACTCCGGATCTCCGTCGACAACAAGGTGCTGCGCATCGAGGTCTCGGACCGCGGTGCGGGCCAGCCCGCACCGCGCACCCCGCACCGCGCGGGCCGCCCCGGCGGCCACGGCATGTTCATCGTGCAGCGGCTCTGCCTGGACTGGGGGGTCGTCCGCAGCCCCGGCGTCTCCGGCAAGACCGTGTGGGCGGAGCTGGGCGCACCCGCCTGACGCGGGGCGTCCGCCGCACACACCCACCGACACCCGTCCCGCACGGCACTCTGCGCGCCGGATCCCTCAGGGATCCGGCGCGCACTTTGTCTTCCCTCCGTAAGTCCCCGGGCGTACCTTGACGGCCGATCTGATGTTCCGTCAGAAATCTCGCCGCGTGTCCCGTCGTGGACGACGTCAGGATTGAGGGGCAGGCCCGTGTCGTACCGGACGTACCAGAAACGAACCGCCGCGCTCGCGTGCGCCGCGGCCCTGGCCGGCTCGGCGGTGCTGATGGCCGCCCCGGCAGCCCAGGCCGACGTCGTCGACGTCAACTACCAGTGCAAGACGCCGATCGGGGACAAGAGCGCGGTGTCGCCCATCGACATCAAGGGCGTCAGGAGCGGCAGCGGCTACAAGCTCACCATGTCCTGGCAGAAGGGCGTCTCCTCCAGCCCGGTCGAACTCGGCAAGGGCGCCATGACGCCGAGCGCCGTCATCAAGGTGGGCGGCGCCGACAGCGGCACCGTGGCGGTCACCGGAGCGGCCAACGCGGCCGCGATCCCCGCCAACACGCCCATCAAGATCAGTGACCTGAGCGGCACGTACACACCGAAGAAGTCCGGCAAGGTCACCTTCACCGCGGGCGTCCTCACCATCAAGGCACTCGGCACCACGACCACGTGCTCGCCCTCGAACGGCCCGAAGCCCTCGCTGACCCTCGACGTGAAGGCGGCGGGCGGCAGTTCGGGCTCCGGCTCGGGTTCGTCCGGCTCCTCGGGTTCGAGCGGCAGCCAGAGCGGCTCGGACTCCGGCGGGCAGCTCCCGCAGACCGGCCCCGCGGACTCCGCGATCGCCCTCGGCACGCTCGGCGGCACGGTCCTGCTCGCGGGCGCGGCGGGCGTGCTGTGGCTGACGCGCAGGCATCAGGCGGTACGCCGCTGACCTCCCCGCACGACGACCTGGAGCCGCCGCATGCCCTACGCACTCCCCGCCGCCCGCGTGCTGGGCCTGACGACTCTGGTGCTGCTCTGCGCGGCCCCGGCGGCCTCGGCCGCGCAGAGCTGGTCCGTCGTCCCGGCCGCGGGCGGCGCGGCCGACGGACGGCCCTCCGTGTACGCGGAGGGCACGCCCGGCACGGTCCTCCAGGACGCCGTGTCCGTGGTCAACCCGGGCGGCAGGCCGCTCACGGTCCGGCTGCGCGGCGCCGACGCGGACAGCACCGCCGACGGCGCCTCCACCGTGCGCGAGGGAGCCACGGACACGGGTGCGTGGATCGCCTTCGCCGGGCGCGCCGACGGCCGGCGGACCGCGGCGCGGGCCCTGTCCCTGCGGGTGCCCGCGCACACCCGTGCGGACGTGCCGTTCACCGTGGCCGTCCCGGCGGACGCGGCGCCCGGTGACCATCCCGGCGCGATCGTCGCCGGCGCGGCGGGCCGCACCGCGGCGGTCCGGATCCAGCTGCGGGTGGCCGGACCCGCGCTGTCGGCCCTGACGGTCGAACACGTCAGGGTGGGGAGCGGCCGGATCTCCTACCAACTGGTCAACCGCGGCACCACGGTCCTCACCCCGCGTCTCGCCGTGCACGCGGACGGCGTCCTCGGCGATGTGCTGGACCGTGCCCCGCGCACCCTGCCCGTCGACCTCCTCCCCGGACGCCGCGTCACGCTCCACGAACCCTGGACCGGCCCGCCGGTCCTCGACGCGGTCGAGGTGCGGCTGACGGTGACCGCGGCGGGCGGGGCACGCGGCACGGCGACCGCGTCGGCCCGGTTCGTGCCGTGGTGGGCGCCGGCCGGAGCGGGGGCCGTCCTGGCGGCGGTGGTCGCCTTCTTCGCCCTGCGACGGCGGAGGCGTCCCGAGCGGCCGGGCCCGTGGCGTCACCGACGCCGGAGCCGGGAGAGCGGGGCGGCGGTCGAACAGCCCGGCCCAGAGGTCGAGTTGACGGGAGCGGTGGCGTGAGTGTCCTGGGTGGCAAGATGCGGATGGCGGCGCTGGGCGCCGTTCTGGCCCTTCTCCTGGTCCCGTTGGCGGCGACGGCCTCGGCGGGCCCGGCGTCCGCCGACGCGGGGCCGGCCGTGAAGCTGTCCCGGTCCCAGGCGGGGGCGGGCGGTTCGGTCACCGTGAGCGGCAGCGGGTGGCGGCCCAAGACCCTGCTGATGATGCTCATCTGCGGCCGGTCGGTGCCCTCGCGCGGCGTGATCGGCGGCACCAACTCCTGCGCCAACGCCGACGGCCGGGCCGTCACCACCGACGCCAAGGGTGCCTTCAGCAAAAAGCTGCCGGTCGCCGAACCGCCCAAGCCGTGCCCCTGCGTGGTCCACGTCGCCACCGTCACCGGCGCCAAGGCGGAGGCGGACGCCATCTTCATGGTGGCCGGGCACTCGGTCGAACCACTGCCCAAGGAGGAGAGCGGGGCCCGGCTCTCGGTGCTCACGGACACCCGCCTCGACGGGTCGAGCGGCCTGCTGACCTGGTTCGGCTCGCCGCCCGCGCGCACCCTCGTCTTCACGGTCGGCAACGTCGGTACCGCCCCCGTGAAGAACCCGGTCTTCCAGGTCGGCACCTCCCACGGCGTGTTCGCCCCGCAGTGGGAGGAGCAGGAGTGGCGCGGCACCGTCGCGCCGGGCCGGAAGGCGCAGATCAAGCTCCCGTTCGAGCTGGCGGCCGGTGCGCACGGTGACTACACGGTCTCGCTCGAGTACGGCGGGAAGGTGCTCGCCGAGCAGCCGTGGGGCGTGGGCCGCCCCTGGGGTGTGACCGTCTTCTGGATCCTGCTCTGCGTGGTCGTCCCGGCCGCGGTGTTCCGCGTCGGCATGGCCGTGGTGGACCGGGTGCGCCCGCACCGGTCGACCGGACGTGCGGGCGGGCACCGGGGCCTGCGCCTGACCGGCCTCACGCAGCGCCTGCCCCGGCCTGCCCCCGCCTCCGCCGCACACCCACAGACTCCGGCGAACGTCTCGGACGCCTCGCCGGCTCCGGCCGCCCTGCCGTGGTTCACCCCGGACAGCGATCCGGGCACCGCGACGAACGGCCGGCTCTCCGCACCGCACGAGAACGGTCCGACGACACAGACGAGAGAGGGACATACGTGAGGACGCTACGGAGAGTGGTACCGGACACCGGACGCAGATCGGGCGCGGCCGGAGTCGCGCTGATGCTCGGCGGTGCGGGCATCCTGCTGGGCGTGGCCGCCGTACCGGCGCAGGCCGCCGAGGTGTCGTACAAGACGGAGTGCATTCCGCCCGCGATCTCCGGGCTGCCCGCCGTGCAGGGCACCACGAAGGTGGAGATCACCGCGCCCGCCGAGGCGAAGGTGGGTGACGAGGTCACCATCACCTGGAAGTTCGCCCAGGCCGCGTCGAAGAACCCGGACGTCCTCGACCTCGACAAGGACACGGTGAAGCCCTCCGGCACCCTCAAGGCGGGCGGCGCGCAGACCGCGAGCATCGCCATGGACGGGCCGCGCCAGAATCCCGCGATCCCCAAGAACAGCGACATGAAGCTGTCCGACATGACGGGCAGGCTCAAGCTGACCGCGGCGGGTGACGTCACGCTGACCCCGGACGCGTACAACATCAACGTCAACAAGCCGATCTCCACCGACACCAAGTGTTCGCCCAAGGAGGCGGTGGGCTCCTCCGCGACCATCAAGGTGACGGCCGCCGGCGGTGGGACGGGCGGCGGGACGGGAGGCTCCACGTCGACGCCGACGCCGACCCCCACCGGCGGACCGACCGGCTCGGCCACCCCGTCGCCGACCGGCAGCGGGACCGGGGGAACGACCGGCGGCGACAGCGGCGGCTCCAGCGGAGGCGGTGGGCAGAGCGACTTCACCGGCAAGGAGGTCTCCGTCGCCTACGCGTGCAAGACACCCATCGGGGACAAGGACGCCACCTCGCCCGTGCAGATCAACGCCACGAGGAGCGGCGGGAGTTACGGCCTGACCGTCAAGTTCGGGAAGTCCGTGATGGACAGCCCGGCCGACATCCCCGCCGACTCCGTGAAGCCCTCGATGGAGGTCGTCCTCGGCGGCGCCGACAAGGGGACCGTCCATGTCGAGGGCCCGGCCAACTCCGCGCCGATCAAGTCGGGCGACCCGATCGAGGTCCCGGACCTGAAGGGCACGTACAAGCCGGGCGCGACCGGCAGCTCGACGCTGTCCCCGGGCGTCCTGACGGTGATGGCCCTCGGTACGACGACGACGTGCACCCCGGCCGAGTCCGAGGTCTCGCTCACCCTGGACACCTCCGAGCAGGCGGGCGGCGCGTCGGGCGGCGGGTCCTCGTCGTCCGGCTCGGGTTCTGCGGGCTCGGCGTCCGGCGGCCTCGCCGAGACCGGCTCCGACAGCCACGGCGCCCTCACGGCGCTCGGCCTGGTCGCGGGCACGGTGATCCTGCTGGGCGGCGCGGTCTTCACCTTCATGCCCCACCGCAGGACCAGGTGACCGTCCGTCGGGCACCGTGAACCGGGTCCTGCGACCTACGCGGTGCCCGCGGGGCCGAGCGGCGGGAAGGCGGCCGCTGTCCCGAAACGCCGAAGGGCCGCCGCACCCTGGGGTGCGGCGGCCCTTCGGCTCAGTGCGGCCTACGTCAGCGGACGTCGCCCATCAGCTGCTTGACCTTCTTGCGGTACATCCACACCGCGATACCGGCGACCACGGCGAGCGTGGCCTCCAGGGCCACGATGCCCGTCTTGTTGAGGTCGACGTTGGCGATGGAGAGCAGGCCGGTCGTGGCGTCACCCGCGGTGACGGCCAGGAACCAGACACCCATCATCTGGGAGGCGTACTTCGCCGGAGCCATCTTGGTGGTGACCGAGAGGCCGACCGGAGAGAGCGTCAGCTCACCGACGGTCTGGACGAAGTAGATGGCCACCAGCCACATGGCGGCCGCCTTGTGACCGCCCTCGGCGATCGTCAGCGGGGCCAGGAAGAGGAAGAACGACGCGCCGACCAGGATCAGGCCGGAGGCGAACTTGGTGGCCGTGCTCGGCTCCTTGCCGCGCCGGTTCAGCGCCAGCCACAGCCAGGCGAAGACCGGGGCGAGCGCCATGATCATGACCGGGTTGACGGACTGGTACCAGGAGACCGGGAACTCCCAGCCGAAGATGGTGTTCTCGGCCGACGAGTCGGCGAAGATCGACATCGTCGACCCGCCCTGGTCGTAGATCATCCAGAAGACGGCCGCGGCGATGAAGAACCAGACGTACGCGGACATCTTCGACTGGTCGGCGCGGTCCAGCGACTTGTCCCGCCTGATACGCCCGATGACCATGACCGGGATGATCAGGCCGGCGAGCGTGATCGGGACCAGCAGCCAGTTGAGCGTGTAGTGGCCCGAGAAGCCGACGATCGCGTAGAAGACGACGGCCACGGCGGCCCAGAGCGCGGACTTGCGCAGCGTCGCGGTCTTCTCCTGCGCGGACAGGGGCGTGGGGACCTCCTGCGAGCGCGGGCTCAGGTGACGGCCGCCGAGCAGGTACTGCGCCAGACCCACGGCCATGCCGAGCGCGGCGATGGCGAAGCCCAGGTGCCAGTTCACGTTCTCACCGACGGTGCCGATGATCAGCGGCGCTATGAACGCGCCCAGGTTGATGCCGATGTAGAAGAGGGTGAAGCCACCGTCACGGCGCGGGTCGTCCGGACCCTCGTAGAGGTGGCCGACCATCGTCGAGATGTTGGCCTTCAGCAGACCGGAACCTATGGCGACGAGTCCGAGACCGGCGAAGAAGGTCCCGGAGGTCGGCAGGGCCAGGGTGAGGTGGCCGAGCATGATGATCAGACCCGCGACGGCGACCGTCTTGCGGGGGCCGAGCACCCGGTCGGCGAACCAGCCGCCGGGCAGGGCGAGCAGGTACACCAGCGACAGGTACACCGAGTAGATCGCGGTCGCGGTGGCCGCGTTCATGTGCAGGCCGCCCGGTGCCACCAGGTACAGCGGGAGCAGTGCCTTCATGCCGTAGTAGGAGAACCGCTCCCACATCTCGGTCATGAAGAGAGTGGCCAGTCCGCGGGGGTGGCCGAAGAAGGTCTTCCCGGAACCGGGGGTACCCGGGTTCACCGAGGCCTTCGTCAGGCTGGACGCCATGGTTGTTCCTTGCTGTCGGGACGCGCTGTGGGGGTCCCCCGGCCGGACCGGAGTCGTTGGCTGGAGGAGTCGCGCGCCCAGTGGGGGGCGGCCGGCACCGGCGGTTACGGCGTCCGCCCCCACGCCCACGGGGAGTCCGCTCCGGATTGCGAAGCGGTGGACGGCGACCACCGGGATCCACGCCCGGTGCGCATCAGTGCGTCCCGGGCCCGGCCACAGGTCATTCCTTTCGAGGCTGGCGAACACCAGCCCGCACACAAAAGAGACCTTCAGCATCAAGCACGCGCCAAAGGTCCCCATGTGGTGCTACAGGCGTCCGGTCACCATACGACATGGCAATGCACCATATGGAAGGACTTGAGAGATGGATCACAGGCGATCATGGAACCGTCGAGAGCCATTCGAAGGTGTTCCTCAGGATGGCATCCCACACCCGCAGGTAAGAAACACCCGGACGGCGGGTGTGAATCACGGAGGCCGATCGCTGCCCGAGCCTCGTCCGCGGCGGACTACCATCACCCCATGACCCGTGTACTGCTCGCCGAGGACGACGCGTCCATCTCGGAGCCGCTGGCCCGTGCCCTGCGCCGGGAGGGTTACGAGGTCGAAGTCCGCGAAGACGGACCCACCGCGCTCGACGCCGGAATGCAGGGCGGCGTCGACCTGGTCGTCCTGGACCTCGGGCTGCCCGGCATGGACGGCCTGGAAGTCGCCCGCCGGCTCCGCGCGGAGGGGCACACCGTGCCCATCCTCATCCTCACCGCACGCGCCGACGAGGTGGACACCGTCGTCGGCCTCGACGCGGGCGCCGACGACTACGTCACCAAGCCCTTCCGGCTCGCCGAACTGCTGGC
Source organism: Streptomyces sp. NPDC005302 (assembly GCF_040607345.1). NCBI lineage: Bacteria > Bacillati > Actinomycetota > Actinomycetes > Kitasatosporales > Streptomycetaceae > Streptomyces > Streptomyces sp. NPDC005302. Next base: position 52,299 of record NZ_JBEXGN010000034.1, on the reverse strand, counting down.
CCGCGTCCGGGCGCTGCTGCGGCGCGGCGCGGCCGAGCCCCAGCAGCCGCCCGCCACCCACGGCGTGCGGATCGACGTCGAGTCGCACCGCGCCTGGATGGGCGACGAGGAACTCCAGCTCACCGCCAAGGAGTTCGACCTGCTGCGGGTGCTGGTGCGCGACGCCGGCCGGGTCGTCACCCGCGACCAGCTGATGCGCGAGGTCTGGGACACCACCTGGTGGTCCTCGACCAAGACGCTCGACATGCACATCTCCTGGCTGCGCAAGAAGCTCGGCGACGACGCGGCGAACCCCCGCTACATCGCGACGGTACGAGGAGTCGGCTTCCGCTTCGAGAAGAGCTGAGGCCTCACCCCGGGGGCCGGACGACCGTCCGGCCCCCGAGGCGTTCCGCGCACCGCGCCGCGGACGGGTCCCTGCCGCGGAGCCGTGCGGGAAGCCGAAGGGCGGCGACGCAAACCCCGCACCCCGGCCCGGCGCCCCGAGACGGCGGCCCGGCGACCGTGCACACTGGTCCACGTACCGCCACCTGCCCGGAGGGCCCCGTGCGTCGCCGTCTCATCCAGTCCACCCTCGCCGTCGTGCTCGTCGTGATCGCCGTGTTCGGCGTCTCCCTCGTCATCGTCGAGACCCGCACGATCAGCAACAGCGCCCAGGAACGCGTGGACTCCGAGGCGCTGCGGCTGGCCAGCATCGTGGACAGCCGCATCCTCGGCGACGAGAACATCTCCAGCGACACGTTCCGCAACCAGGTCACCGACCAGCGCTACGCCGTGATCAGGATCCCCGGCCGCGAACCCATCGAGGTCGGCGACGAGCCCACCGGCGACGTCATCCACTACACCGCCAAGGGCGAGGAGGGCGAGTCGGTCACCGTCCAGGAGCCCCGCTCCTCGGTGACCCGAGAGGTCGGCCGCACCCTGCTGATCATCGGCGCCGTCGCCCTGCTGGCCATCATCGCCGCCGTCCTGCTCGCCGTGCGCCAGGCGAACCGTCTCGCCTCCCCGCTCACCGACCTCGCCGAGACGGCGGAGCGGCTGGGTTCCGGTGACCCGCGCCCGCGCCACAAGCGCTACGGCGTTCCCGAGCTGGACCGCGTCGCCGACGTCCTGGACGGCAGCGCCGAGCGCATCGCCCGCATGCTCACCGCCGAGCGCCGGCTCGCCGCCGACGCCTCCCACCAGCTGCGCACACCTCTGACGGCGCTGTCGATGCGCCTGGAGGAGATCACCCTCACCGACGACCCGGACACGGTGAAGGAGGAGGCGACGATCGCGCTGACGCAGGTGGAACGCCTCACGGACGTGGTCGAGCGGCTGCTCACCAACGCCCGCGACCCGCGCACCGGCTCCGCGGTCACCTTCGACCTCGACGAGGTCATCAAGCAGCAGCTGGAGGAGTGGCGCCCCGCCTACCGCAGCGCGGGCCGCGCGATCGTCAGCTCCGGCAAGCGCCACCTCCAGGCGGTGGGCACGCCGGGCGCGGTCGCCCAGGTGCTCGCGGCGCTGATCGAGAACAGCCTCATGCACGGCGGCGGCACGGTCGCGCTGCGGACCCGGGTCATCGGCAACCAGGCCGTCATCGAGGTCACCGACGAGGGACCGGGCGTCCCCACCGACCTCGGCGCCCGCATCTTCGAGCGCACCATCAGCGGCCGCAACTCCACCGGCATCGGTCTGGCCGTCGCCCGCGACCTCGCGGAGGCCGACGGCGGCCGTCTGGAGATGCTCCAGGCCCAGCCCCCGGTCTTCGGCCTGTTCCTGTCCCGGACCCCGCTGAAACGAGGTCCGCTGATCGGCGAGGACGACGAGGAGCGGACGGTCAGGTAGGCAGGGGAGCCGGGGGAGCGGGGGAGTGGACGGGGCCCGCCGGGGTCAGTTCGCCCGTGCCCGGGCCCGCCGGGGCTCCGGCTCCTCGTCCAGGAACGATTCGGCACTGGCCACGGCCTCGCGGGCCGGAAGCGACCGGAACACCCAGGTGCGGTAGGACCAGAAGCGGAACAGCGTCGCGACGCCGATGCCGAGGAACTTGAAGATGTTGCTCTGGAGCGGGCTGTCCCAGCCGAAGCCGTACGTCGCGGCGTAGAGCACGCCGTTCTCGATGACCAGTCCCACCGCGCTGAACAGCAGGAACAGCGTCAGCTCCTTGGTGCGGCCGCCCTTGTCACGGTCCCGGTACGTGAAGTAGCGGAAGCCGACGTAGTTGAAGACGATGGAGACGACCGTCGCGATGACACTGGCGCGCACGACCTGAAGATCCGTGGTGTGGCGCACCAGGTTGAACACGAGCAGGTTGACGAGGAGCCCGGTTCCACCCACCGCGCCGAACTTGGCGACCTCCCGGAGGAGCAGGTCGAAGCGGCGTCGAACCGCGCTGCGGGGCCCCGCCTGAGGCCCCGAGGAAGCACTGTCCATGGTGTCGCCAGCCCCCGTAGGTGGGTACGTCGTCGATCAAGCGATGGAATACGTCAACCCGGCCATGCTAACCAGCGCCCCCGCGCAGTGCCCCCGCATGACTTCACAGGTAAGAAAAGACCCGGTCACCAGCACGGAAAATCGGGCGTACCGGTGCCGAAACCAGCCAGCGTGGCGTGGCCGATACTCTTGGAGCGTGACGTTCCCGGTAGTCGGCATGGTCGGCGGCGGCCAGCTCGCTCGTATGACACACGAGGCGGGCATCCCGCTCGGCATCAAATTCAAGCTCCTCAGTGACACTCCACAGGATTCCGCGGCGCAGGTCGTCGGCGACGTCGTCATCGGCGACTATCGCGACCTCGACACGCTGCGCGACTTCGCGCGGGGCTGTGACGTGATCACCTTCGATCACGAGCAGGTTCCCACCGAGCACCTGCGGGCCCTGGAGGCGGACGGCATCCCCGTCCGCCCCGGACCCGACGCGCTCGTGCACGCCCAGGACAAGGGCGTGATGCGCGCGAGGCTCGACGCGATCGGCGTGCCCTGCCCGCGGCACCGCATCGTGACCGACGTGGCGGACGTCGTCGCGTTCGCGGCGGAGGGCCTGCCCGAAGGCGCCGCGGGCGACGGTTTCCCGGTCATCCTGAAGACCGTCCGCGGCGGCTACGACGGAAAGGGCGTCTGGTTCGTCCGCTCCCCGGAGGACGCCGCCGAACCCTTCCGCGCGGGCGTCCCGGTCCTCGCCGAGGAGAAGGTCGACTTCGTCCGCGAACTGGCGGCCAACGTCGTCCGCTCGCCGCACGGACAGGCCGTCGCCTACCCCGTCGTCGAGTCCCAGCAGGTCGACGGCGTCTGCGACACGGTCATCGCCCCGGCACCCGGCATCGCCGAGGAGCTGGCCCTCCAGGCGGAGGAGCTGGCCCTGCGCATCGCCAAGGAGCTCGGCGTCGTCGGGCACCTGGCCGTCGAGCTGTTCGAGACCCACGACGGACGCATCCTCGTCAACGAACTGGCCATGCGCCCGCACAACTCGGGCCACTGGACCCAGGACGGCGCGATCACCTCCCAGTTCGCCAACCACGTGCGCGCCGTCCTCGACCTCCCGCTCGGCGACCCGCGCCCGCGCGCGAAGTGGACCGTCATGGCGAACGTCCTCGGTGGCGACTACCCGGACATGTACTCCGCGTACCTGCACTGCATGGCCCGCGACCCCCAGCTCAAGATCCACATGTACGGCAAGGACGTGAAGCCCGGACGCAAGGTCGGCCACGTCAACACCTATGGCGACGACCTGGACGACGTCCTCGATCGCGCCCGGCACGCAGCCGGCTACCTGAGAGGCACGATCACCGAATGAGCCCCGTAGTAGGCATCGTCATGGGTTCGGACTCCGACTGGCCCGTCATGGAGGCCGCGGCCCAGGCCCTCGACGAGTTCGAGATCCCCTACGAGGTGGACGTCGTCTCCGCGCACCGCATGCCGCGCGAGATGATCGCGTACGGCGAGCAGGCCGCCGAGCGCGGACTCAAGGCGATCATCGCCGGCGCCGGCGGCGCGGCCCACCTGCCGGGCATGCTGGCGTCCGTCACCCCGCTGCCCGTCATCGGTGTGCCCGTACCGCTCAAGTACCTCGACGGCATGGACTCGCTGCTCTCCATCGTGCAGATGCCGGCCGGAGTGCCCGTCGCGACCGTCTCCGTCGGCGGCGCCCGCAACGCGGGTCTGCTGGCCGCCCGGATCCTCGCCACCCACGACGAGGAACTCCTCGGCCGGATGCGGGAGTTCCAGCAGGAGCTGAACGACCAGGCCACCGAGAAGGGCAAGCGGCTGCGCGCCAAGGCCGAAGGCAGCACCGGCGGCTTCGGCTTCGGGAAGTGACGCGCATGTCCTCCGAGACCTCCCGCCCCGCCGGCTCCTCGATCCCCTCCCTCGACCGGGCCCGCGCCCTGCTCGACGAGTTCCCCGTCGTCGACGGGCACAACGACCTCCCCTGGGCGCTGCGCGAGCAGGTCCGCTACGACCTCGGCGCGCGCGACATCGCCACCGACCAGAGCGCCCACCTGCACACGGACCTGGCCCGGCTGCGCGCCGGCGGCGTCGGCGCGCAGTACTGGTCGGTGTACGTCCGCTCGGACCTGCCCGGCGCGGTCACCGCGACACTCGAACAGATCGACTGCGTACGGCAGCTGATCGACCGTCACCCGGCCGACCTGCGGGCCGCGCTGACCGCCGCCGACATGGAGGCGGCCCGCGCCGAGGGCCGTATCGCCTCCCTCATGGGCGCGGAGGGCGGTCACTCGATCGACAACTCCCTCGCCGTCCTGCGCCAGTTGTCCGCGCTCGGCGTCCGCTACATGACCCTCACCCACAACGACAACATCGCGTGGGCCGACTCCGCGACGGACGTGCCCGCCGTGGGCGGCCTGTCCGCCTTCGGCCGTGAGGTCGTCCGCGAGATGAACCGCGAGGGCATGCTCGTGGACCTCTCGCACGTGGCCGCGACCACCATGCGCGACACGCTCGACACCTCCGTCGCGCCGGTGATCTTCTCCCACTCCTCGGCCCGCTCGGTCTGCGACCACCCGCGCAACATCCCCGACGCCGTGCTGGCGCGGCTCGCCGCCAACGGGGGCGTGGCGATGGTGACGTTCGTGCCGAAGTTCGTCCTCCAGGCCGCCGTCGACTGGACGGCCGCCGCCGACGAGAACATGCGCGCGCACGGCCTGCACCACCTCGACACCACCGCCGAGGGCATGAAGGTCCACCGCGTCTTCGAGGAGGCCAACCCGCGCCCCGTCGCCACGGTGTCCACGGTCGCCGACCACCTCGACCACATGCGCGAGGTCGCCGGCATCGACCACCTCGGCATCGGCGGCGACTACGACGGCACGGCGTTCACCCCGGACGGCCTGGACGACGTCTCCGGCTACCCGAACCTGATCGCCGAGCTGCTCGACCGTGGCTGGTCGGCCCCCGACGTCGCCAAGCTGACCTGGCAGAACTCCGTACGCGTGCTGGGCGCGGCGGAGGACGTGGCCCGCGACCTGCAGGCCACGCGCGCTCCGTCGAACGCGACCCTGGAGCAACTGGACGGCTGACGCCTCCAGCCCCTCCGAAGGCGCCCGTGCCCTCCGGCCGGGCGCCTTCGGCATGCGGGGGACCGGGCACGGGCTGCCGGGGGGCGAGGTCACGAACCTGCGTGGGTGCGGCTGTGTGGAGCGGCCGGCACGTGCCGTGCCGACCGGGGCAAGATGCGGGCCGCCGCAGCCGGCTACCGGCCGGGCAGGAGGCTCACCGTTCGCCGGGCGCACGAGGGCGGAGAGCAGAGCGCGGGCCTCGTTGCCCGGTGCCCCGGTGCCCCCCTCCGAAGGCGCCCGTGCTCTCCGGCCGGGCGCCTTCGGCGTGCGGGGGACCGGGCACGGGCTGCCGGGGGGGCGAGGTCGCGACTCGCCGGTGAGGCGGTGCGGAGCGGCCGGCACGTGCGGTGCCTACCGGGGCCGGATGCGGGCCGCCGCCCGGGCCGCCGCTGTCGGCTACCGGCCGGGCAGATGTGGGCCGCCCCCGGGCCGCCGCAGCCGGCTACCGGCCGGGCAGGAGGCTCACCGTTCGCCGGGCGCACGAGGGCGGAGAGCAGAGCGCGGGCCTCGTTACCCGGTGTCCCGGTGTCCCGGTGCCCGGTGCCCGGTGCCCGTTCCCCGTTCCCCGTTCCCCGGGCCCCGTTCCTCGTTCCCCGTTCCCCGGGCACCCACCGGCCGTCGAGGCCGGCGACGCCGCACTCGTGGGGCGTACACGTACCCCCGAACGCCCCACCCACCAGGAAGCCCTCCGGGCTCCGTGCCACGGTGGCGGTAGTGCGATCACCGCCGTCCACCCCACCGGAGCCTGTCATGGCAGACCTGCAGGACGAACTGGCCACCGCCGTCGAGGTGGGAGAGCTCGACCCGCCCGCTGCCTGGCCCCCGTCCGAGCCGCTGACCGGCGCGGCCCGTTCCCTCGCCGAGGCCGGCCCCGCCGGCCCGGAGAACGAACCCGGCGCGGACCCCGTCGCGCGTGCCCGCGCGTTCCTGGCCGGCAACCCCGTCGCCGACGGCTACAGCGGCCTGCCCTGGGCGCTGCGCCACCTGCCCTGGTTCGATCTGGAACTGGGCGAGAGCGCCGTGGACACCGACCTGCCCCGGCTGCGCGAGGGGCACGTCGGCGCCCTGTTCTGGTCGCTGCACCTGCCGGAGGGCCTCGCCGGGGACCGCGCCGTCGGCGCCACCATGGAGCAGCTCGACCTGGTCAAGACGGTGGTCCACGCACACCCCGAGGGACTGCGGACGGCACGCGGCGCCGCCGAGATCGCCGACGCCCGCAACTGCGGCCGCATCGCCGTCGTCCTCGGCCCTGCCGGAGCCGCGGCGCTCGGCGACTCCCTGGGCATCCTGCGCGCCCTGCACACCCTCGGCCTGCGCATCCTCACGCTCACGGGCGTCTCCTGGGCCAGCGAGGCGGGCCTCACCCGCTTCGGTGAGGAGGTGCTGCGCGAGATGAACCGGCTCGGCGTGCTCGCCGACCTCTCCGGCACCTCGGACGCCACCGTCGGCCGCGTCCTCGCCGTCTCCAAGGCCCCGGTCCTGTTCACCCGCTCCGCCGCCCGCGCCCTGCGCCCCCACCCGTCGAACCTCCCCGACGAGGTCCTCACCGAACTGGGTGCCGCCAAGGGCCTGTGCCTCGTCCCGCTCACCGCCGAGCAGACCGGGCCCTCCGTACGGGACGTCGCCGACCACCTCGACCACGTCCGCGCGCTCGCGGGCGCGGACTGCGTCGGCCTCTCGGGCACCTACGACTCGGGCGCGGCCCACCCCCAGGATCTCGCCGACGCGTCCTGCTACCCGCATCTCGTCGCGGAGCTGATCTCCCGCGGCTGGTCCTCGTCCGACCTCGCCCTGCTCACCTGGGGCAACGTCCAACGCGTGCTGCGCAGCGCGGAGTTCACGGCCCGGGCCGCGCAGCAGCGGCGCGCGCCGTCCTGCGCGAGGATCGGCGACCTGGACGGCTGACCGGGGCCTGCGAACGAGCGGAAGCCCGTAGGGCCGCGCCGCGGGTCCCGGGGCGTGGGCGCCGTGCTCAGCAGGCGCAGAGGCAGAACGGGTGGCCGGCGGGGTCCGCGTACACACGGAACGAGCGGGACCGGTCCTCGGCGTCGAGCGGCCGCGCGCCGAGCGCCAGGACGCCCTTCTCCGCGACGTCCAGGTCCGCGACGGCCAGATCCAGATGGAACTGCTGCGCGCCGTCGGGTCCGGGCCACCGCGGCGGCACGTACGCGGGCGCGGCCTGGAACGCCAGCTTGCGGCCACCGGGCAGGTCGAGGTCGACCCAGGCGCCCTCGTTGCGGACCGTGCCGCCGAGCACCTCGGCGTAGAAATCGGCGAGCGCGCGCGGGTCGGGACAGTCCAGGACGACGACGTCGAGCGTGGCGAGAGCCATGACTTCCTCCGGGGGAGTGCTGTCGGTTGCTGTCGGATACTGGCATGCCGGTTACTGGTACATCACCTCAAGAGGTAACGGTTACCTCATACTCCCGCACAGGAGGTAACGTCGCAAGCATGAACGACCGAGCGCCCGCACCCGGGGGCCTCGCCCTGGTCCAGTCCCTGGTGAACACCCTGGACCTCGCATCGGGTGCCGACTCCCTGGACACGGCCGAGGGCCTGGCCCGCCTCGGTCTCACGCCGGACGAGGTCCCCGGCGCACGCGAACTGCGCGAGTCGCTGCGGGCGGTGTGCCTGGCCCACGCGGGACACCCGGCGCACGCCGTGGTCTCCCCGCTCGGAGAACTCCTCGCCCGGGCCCCGCTGCGGGTGAGCGTGGACGAGGACGACGGCGGCGCGCGTCTGGTCCCCGCCGGGAGCCCCGGCCCCCTCGTCGGCCCGGATTCCCCGGGCTCCTTTGATGCTCCGGCCGCCCGGGTGCCGCTGCCCTCCCGGATCGCCGTGGCGGTCGCCGAGTCGCTCGTCGAGGGCACCTGGCCGCGGCTGAAGGCCTGCGAGGCGCCGGACTGCCACTGGGCCTACTACGACCGCTCGCCGGCCGGGCGCGGCCGCTGGTGCTCGATGTCGGTGTGCGGGGCGCGCGCCAAGATGCGCCGCTACCGCGCCAAGTAGCCCCCGGGCAGGGCCCGGAGGGGAGTCGGACGACCACCGTCCACCGCACGGCGAAGTGGTGCAGAATGCAACGGACGCCGGTCCGGCCGACTGAGCCTCGGCCGGACCGGCGTCGTCCCGGCATCCGTCAGGCGGTGGGCCGCCCCATCGCCCGGTACGTCCAGCCGGCCCGGCGCCACACCTCGGGGTCCAGCGCGTTCCGCCCGTCCAACAGCACCCGGGACGTGACCGCCTCACCCAGCACCGCCGGGTCCAGCTCGCGGAACTCGCGCCACTCCGTCAGATGCAGGACCACATCGGCGCCCCGCACGGCCTGCACCGCGGTGTCGGCGTAACCGAGCGTCGGGAAGAGACGGAGCGCGTTGGCCATGCCCTTCGGGTCGTAGACGGTGACCTGGCCGCCCTGGAGATGGATCTGCCCGGCCACGTTCAGCGCCGGGGAGTCGCGCACGTCGTCCGAGTCCGGCTTGAAGGTCGCGCCGAGCACGGCGACCCGCTTGCCGAGGAACGAGCCGCCGCCGAGCGCCTCACGCGCCATCTCCACCATCTGGCCGCGGCGCCGCATGTTGATGGTGTCGACCTCGCGCAGGAACGTCAGCGCCTGGTCTGCGCCCAGCTCACCGGCGCGCGCCATGAACGCGCGGATGTCCTTGGGCAGACAGCCGCCGCCGAAGCCGATCCCGGCCCGCAGGAACTTCTTCCCGATCCGCTCGTCGTGCCCTATGGCCTCGGCCAGCTTGGCCACGTCACCGTCGGCGGCCTCGCACACCTCGGCCATCGCGTTGATGAAGGAGATCTTCGTGGCGAGGAAGGAGTTCGCGGACGTCTTCACCAGCTCGGCGGTCGGGAAGTCGGTCACGACGAACGGCGACCCCTCGGTGACCGGCGTGACATAGACCTCGCGCAGCAGCTTCTCGGCCCGCTCGCTGCGCACACCCACCACGATCCGGTCGGGGTGCAGGGTGTCGTTCACCGCGAAGCCCTCGCGCAGGAACTCGGGGTTCCAGGCCAGCTCCGCGTCCTCCCCGGCCGGCGCCAGCTCCACGAGCCGCTCCGCCAGCCGCGCCGCCGAGCCCACCGGCACGGTGGACTTGCCGACGACGAGCGCGGGGCCGTGCAGGTGCGGCGCGAGCGACTCGAAGGCGGAGTCGACGTACGACATGTCGCAGGCGTACTCGCCGTGCTTCTGCGGGGTGTTCACGCAGACGAAGTGGATGTCACCGAACGCTCCGGCCTCGGCGAAGTCCATGGTGAAGCGGAGGCGGCCCGTGGAACCCTCGATCCCGGCCACGTGCTTGCGCAGCAGTTCCTCCAGACCGGGCTCGTACATCGGGACCTCGCCCCGCTGGAGCATCTCGATCTTCTCCGGCACCACGTCGAGCCCCAGCACCTCGAAGCCGAGTTCGGCCATGGCCGCGGCGTGCGTGGCGCCGAGGTAGCCGGTGCCGATCACGGTGATCTTGAGGGCCATGGGTGCTCCTGGGGTGTGCGGCGTCGGTGCGCGCCCGAGCATAGTCGGGGCTTGGGGGAGGGCTTTCACGGGCAGTTTCCCCCTTGTCGCCAAGCTCACGTATCCGTCGCGTGGGCGGACCTCTAAAATTTGGGTTACTTAACAGTAGTTAGCGTCGCAGTCACAGCATTCCTTGGAGCGTGAGAGACCTTGGCCGGATCGGCTGATTTCGACCTGTACCGCCCGTCCGAGGAGCACGACATGCTCCGGGACGCGATCCGTTCGCTGGCCGAGGCGAAGATCGCGCCGTTCGCCGCGGCCGTGGACGAGGAGGCCCGCTTCCCGCAGGAGGCGCTGGACGCCCTCGTCTCCAACGACCTGCACGCGGTGCACGTCCCCGAGGAGTACGGCGGCGCGGGCGCCGACGCCCTCGCGACGGTCATCGTGATCGAGGAGGTGGCCCGCGTCTGCGCGTCCTCCTCGCTGATCCCGGCCGTGAACAAGCTGGGCTCGCTGCCGGTGATCCTCTCCGGCTCCGAGGACCTGAAGAAGAAGTACCTGGGCCCGCTCGCCAAGGGCGACGGAATGTTCTCCTACGCCCTCTCCGAGCCGGACGCCGGTTCGGACGCGGCCGGCATGAAGACCAAGGCCGTGCGCGACGGCGACTTCTGGGTCCTCAACGGCGTCAAGCGCTGGATCACCAACGCGGGCGTCTCCGAGTACTACACGGTGATGGCCGTCACCGACCCGACGAAGCGTTCCAAGGGCATCTCCGCCTTCGTGGTCGAGAAGTCCGACGAGGGCGTCTCCTTCGGCGCCCCGGAGCGCAAGCTCGGCATCAAGGGCAGCCCGACCCGCGAGGTCTACCTCGACAACGTGCGCATCCCGGCCGACCGCATGATCGGCGAGGAGGGCACCGGCTTCGCGACCGCCATGAAGACGCTGGACCACACCCGCATCACCATCGCGGCCCAGGCCCTCGGCATCGCCCAGGGCGCCCTCGACTACGCCAAGGGCTACGTCAAGGAGCGCAAGCAGTTCGGCAAGCCGATCGCCGACTTCCAGGGCATCCAGTTCATGCTCGCCGACATGGCCATGAAGATCGAGGCCGCCCGGCAGCTGACGTACGCGGCCGCCGCCACGTCGGAGCGCGTCACCGGCGGCAGCGGAGAGAAGGGCCTCACCTTCCAGGGCGCCGCCGCCAAGTGCTTCGCCTCGGACGTCGCCATGGAGGTCACCACGGACGCCGTGCAGCTCCTCGGCGGCTACGGCTACACCCGTGACTACCCGGTCGAGCGCATGATGCGCGACGCGAAGATCACGCAGATCTACGAAGGCACGAACCAGGTCCAGCGCATCGTGATGGCGCGCAACCTGCCGTAGTACGCGGCCTGCCGGCCGGCACGACGAAAGGTGGGAGGCACACACCCCCGAGGGGTGTGTGCCTCCCACCTTTCGTCGTCAGCCGGTCCGGCCTGGGCTCAGTTGCCCGTGACCGTCACCTTCTCGTCGTTCTTCAGCTGGCTCACCAGCTCCTTCATCTTCGTCCTGTCCCAGACGAGGTTGCCGCCCGTGGAGCCGGAGATCGGCATGTTCATCGACTTGCCGTCGCCGCCGGTGACGCCCTTCATGGCCCAGAACATGTCGGCCAGGTCCCACAGGCTCATGTCCTTGTCGACGACGAGGCTGTCCAGGCCGGCGCCCATGGTCGGGTAGAGCTTGAACGGGTTGAGCACCGTCGACGGGGTCGCCACCTGGTGGGCCAGGGCGGCCAGGAACTTCTGCTGGTTCTTCGTGCGCTCCAGGTCGGAGGCGGCGAAGGCGTGCCGGGTCCGGACGAACGCCAGGGCCTGCTCGCCGTTCAGCGTCTGCTTGCCCGCCTTGAAGTCGGCGCCCGAGTACTTGTCCTTGAAGCCCTTGTCGAGGTTCATCTCGACACCGCCGACCGCGTCGACGATGCTCGCGAAGCCGCCGAAGCCGATCTCCACGTAGTGGTCGATGCGCAGGCCGGTGTTGAACTCGACCGTGCGCACGAGGAGTTCGGGACCGTCCTCGGCGTAGGCGGCGTTCAGCTTCACGTGCCGGCCGGTGCCCTGGTACGTCTTGCCGGAGTCGGAGCCCTTGAACGTGGGGATCTCGACGTCGGAGTCACGCGGCAGCGAGACCAGCGTCGACCCGTTGCTCCCGGTGTGCAGGATCATCATCGAGTCGGTGCGCTTGCCCTCGGCCGAGCCCGTGTGCAGCTTCTTCTTGTCCTCCGCGGACATCCCGGCGCGGCTGTCGGAACCGACGATCAGGTAGTTCGTGCCCTCGCCGGACTCCGGCCGGTCGATGACCTTGGAGAGATCCACGTCACGGTGCAGCTTGGAGTCCGCCCAGAAGTACGTGCCGACGGAGACCACGACCAGCAGGGTCACCAGCGTGATCGCGGTCCACTTGATCCGGCGCCGCCAGTTCGGTGCCTGACGCGGACGGCCGGGGCCGCCACCGCCGGGACCCTGCGGACCACCGGGGCCGCCCGGGGCGCCGTACACGTGCCCCGTGTTGTAGCCGGAGTCGTACCCGTTGTCGTAGCCGTCGTCGTAGCCCTGCCCGTCGACGTACGACGGCTGCCGGGGCACTCCGCCGCCGTACGGCGGGGCGTCCGGGCCCGGAGCGGGTGCCGACGGTCCACGGCGGACCTGGCGCATGACGCGGGCACCCTCAGGCTGCGAGCCTGCGCTGCCGCGTCCGTAGCGGTTGCCGCCGTTGCCGCGGCTGTCGTCGGGCCAATCGTTCATGCCGACCAGTGTGCAGGGCTGCACCATGTGTCTTACAAGAGAGCCGGGAGATCTGGGTCACGCCTGTTGCAGAGCTGATGCAAAACGACCGTCTGTGCCCCCGGCATAAGGTGGGCGTCATGACAGACCTGGCCACCAGTCCGGAATCCGATATTCCGGGCAAGCCGACCTCCGCGTCCCGGACCACCCTGAGCCACATCATGACCCACAACGACACCAACCTGCTGGGCACGGTGCACGGTGGCGTGATCATGAAGCTCGTCGACGACGCGGCGGGCGCGGTGGCCGGGCGGCACTCCGGCGGTCCCGCCGTCACCGCCTCGATGGACGAGATGGCCTTCCTCGAACCGGTCCGCGTGGGCGACCTCGTGCATGTGAAGGCGCAGGTCAACTGGACCGGAAGGACCTCGATGGAGGTCGGTGTCCGGGTCCTCGCCGAGCGCTGGAACGAGTCGACGCCCGCCCAGCAGGTCGGCTCGGCCTATCTGGTCTTCGCCGCCGTCGACGCCGACGGCAAGCCCCGCCGGGTCCCTCAGGTCCTCCCCGAGACCGAGCGCGACGAGCGCCGCTGCCAGGAGGCCCAGATCCGCCGCACCCACCGCCTGGCCCGCCGCCGCGCGATCATGGAACTGCGCGAGAAGCGCGCGGCGGAGGGCCTCGACGAGACCCCGTAGGCCCATGGGCCCGTGGGCGCCCGGCGCTACGGGCAGACCACCTCGTCGCCCGTCACCGCGCCGAACTCGCCCTGGCCCGGGTCGTCCGCGCGGACCCGCGTGACCTTCTCGAAGTCCGAGCCGGCGATCACCTTCAGCAACGGGCCCTGTCCCGGGACCGCGCGCAGTTCCGAGCCGGACAGCGCCGTCGCGAGCGACTTCGCGGAGCGGTCCCAGCGCGGGTCGTACGCGACGACGGTGCGCCGCACGGTCCGGTCCTGGGCGCTGACGGGCTGGTGCGTCGTACGGAATCCGGTGGCGGCCAGCGCGCTGTCGACCTGGTTGCCGAGCCCCGAGGCGGCGGTCCCGTTCTCCACCTGGACGCGGATCTGCTGCGGGGCCACGTCGACCCGGACGGCCTGCTGCCGGGGCGCGGCCTTGTGCTCCGTGAGCGGCTTGTCCTCGCGCAGCGCCTGGAAGAGCTTGGCCGACTTCGCCGGGTCCCACTTCAGGGTCGAACCGATGCCCTTGACGACGTACCCCATCTGTCCGATCGGCACGGTCGTGAACTCCGACGAGGACGGCGAGAAGTTCCGCATCGCCCGCCCGAGGTCCAGCAGCTCGTCGGTCCCGAAGCCCTTGTCGGCGCGCACCGAGCCCAGCACGGCCCGCGTCACGTCGCGGAACTTCATCGGGTTCAGCAGCACCCCGGAGGAGGTGGCCCGGTCGACGAGCGCCGCGAGGAAGCGCTGCTGGCGCTGCATCCGGCCGAGGTCGGAGGAGCCGTCCGCGTGCCGGGACCGGACGAACTGCAGGGCCTGGCCGCCGCCCAGCACGTGCGAGCCGGGCGCCAGGTCGAGACCGGTGTAGCTGTCCTTCAGGGGCTGCACGGTGCAGACCTTCACCCCGCCGAGGACGTCCACCGTCTTCATGAAGCTGGTGAAGTCGACCTCCAGATAGTGGTCGATCTTCACGTGGGTCATGTTCTCGACGGTCCGCACGGTCAGGGTGGGGCCGCCCTCCGCGTACGCCGCGTTCAGCTTGATGGGGTGCGGTTCGTGCCGCTTGCCGGTGACGGCGTCGGTGTGCGCGGGCGTCTCGGCGTACGAGTCGCGCGGCAGGCTGACGACGCTGGCGCGCTCCCGGTCCTCCGAGATGTGCACCATCATGATCGTGTCGGTGCAGTGGCAGGGCGCCCCGCCGAGCCGGTACTTCCGCCGCTCCGCCTCGGTGATCCTGTCCCGGCCGTCGGTGCCGACGAGGAGCACGTTCATGCCGTTCCCGGCCTCGGGCCGGTTCTTCATGTCCTTGAACGGGTCGACCCGGGCGATGTCCGCGTCCAGGCTGGTCACCACCGCGTGCCCGATGCCCGCCGAGGCGAGGACCACCACGGAGACGGTCGTCACCGCCCGCATGGCCCAGCGTGGCTTCTTGCGCCGTACGGGGCGCAGGGGGCGCGCGGGGCGGCCGTCGGACCGGACGGCCGGTCGGCGTGCGGGAGACGGCTGCGAGGGGCGCTGAGGGCGTGCGGGGGAGCGGGGCGGCGTGGGCAAGGGGGGACACCTCCGCGAGGCTGGACAGGGGAGGGACGCGTTCCGCGAGGCTGCGCGACGCCGCGTACCGCTGGGCGTGGGGATCCGTGTGAACGGTAGGTCCATACGATCTGCGGCCCGGTCCTTAGACCGGGCGGCGCGCGACCGTGTCCCCCGTTCGCGGTAACGTGACGTCCGATGAGCGAGAAGTCTGACGTGCGGTCTCCCGCCGTTTCTGTGATCATGCCCGTCCTCAACGAGGAGCGGCATCTGCGCGGGGCCGTCCAAGCGATCCTGGCGCAGCGGTACGACGGCGAGATGGAGGTCGTGATCGCCATCGGTCCCTCAACGGACCGGACGGACGAGATCGCGGCCGAACTCGTCCGCGAGGACCCGCGGGTCCACACCGTGCCGAACCCGACCGGGCGCACGCCCGCGGCGCTCAACGCCGCGATCAAGGCGTCCCGGCATCCCGTCGTCGTCCGTGTCGACGGCCACGGCATCCTCTCCCCGAACTACATCGCCACCGCCGTACGGCTCCTGGAGGAGACCGGCGCGCAGAACGTCGGCGGCGTCATGCACGCCGAGGGTGAGAACGACTGGGAGCACGCCGTCGCCGCGGCCATGACGTCGAAGATCGGTGTCGGTAACGCCGCCTTCCACACGGGCGGCGACGCCGCTCCGGCCGAGACCGTGTACCTCGGGGTGTTCCGGCGCGAGGCGCTGGAACAACAGGGCGGGTACAACGAGGAGTTCATCCGCGCCCAGGACTGGGAGCTGAACTTCCGGATCCGGGAGGCGGGCGGCCTCATCTGGTTCTCGCCCGAGCTGCGGGTGTCGTACCGGCCGCGGCCGAGCGTGAAGGCGCTGGCCAAGCAGTACAAGGACTACGGCCGCTGGCGGCACGTCGTCGCCCGGTACCACGAGGGCTCCATCAACCTGCGCTACCTCGCCCCGCCGACCGCGGTGTGCGCGATCGCCGCGGGCGTGGTCGTCGGAGCGGTGCTGACCCCGTGGGGCTTCGTCGTCCCGGCCGGCTACCTCGCGGCCATCGCGCTCGGTTCGCTGCCCGCGGGCAAGGGACTGCCGGTGAAGGCCCGCCTCCAGATCCCCGTCGCCCTGGCGACGATGCACATGTCGTGGGGCTGGGGCTTCCTCACCAGCCCGAAGGCGCTGGCCCGCAAGGTCATCGCGTCCCGGCGTCCGGCGGTGCTCAGCGGTCCGGCCGAGCCCTCGGCGGAGCCGTCCACCAGCTCCAGCTGAACCGTCCCGCACGCGCGTCGGGCCCCTCTCGAGACGAGAGGGGCCCGACTGCGTCGCGCGGGCCCAGGACCGGAGCCCGCCGCGCTCCCGCTACCAGCTGTAGTTCGGGTCGACGTGCATACAGGCGCCGGTGTCCGAGCCCTTGTCGAGCTTGGCCGAGGACGGCGTCGCGTCGTCGTCCTCCGGTGCCTTGTACTTCGTACCGTCCCGCCAGTCCGCTCCGACGACGAGCGTGACCCCGGAGACGTCCGCGGACTTCTCCACCGCCGTCGACGGGACGCCGAGGGCCTTGGCGACGCGCAGGGCGTCACCTTCCAGGTCGGCACTCGGGTAGCGGATCAGCGTGGTGTCCTCGGCGGTCGCCGTCGTCTGGTCCGCGGTGGCCCGCGTGAAGCCCTTGCCCGTGAGCACCGCGGTCACCGTGCTCGCCCGTCCGGCGACCGGCGCCAGCGTGTCGGTACGGGTGCCGTTCCGGACCTGGACGGCGATCTGGTCGTCCGCCGCGGCCGGGTCCTTCGACGTCCGCTCCTTGGCCTTCTTCTTCCCGTCGCCGTCGAGCGCGATGTCCTCGCGCAGCAGCCGCCAGACCTTGTCGGCGTCGGTCGGCTTGGGAAGCACCCGGTTGCCGTCGGAGGAGTACACCCACGGCATCGTGGTCATGTTGATGCGGTCCGTCGGGACCTTCTTCAGCTCTTTGCTGAGGTCGTAGAGCTTGGTCACCGTGCCCAGGCCGTCGTCGACGGTCAGCGCGTCGGTGGCGGTCTCGGCGAGGTCCTTCAGCTTGCCCGGGTTGCTCAGCGTGGCGTTCTCCCGCAGCTGGCGCACCATCGAGTTCATGTACTGGTGCTGCGCCTTGGTGCGGCCTATGTCGCTGCCGTCCTCGAAGCCGTAGCGCGTGCGCAGCCACTCCAGTGCCTGCTTGCCCTGGACGGACGTCGTGCCCTTCTCCAGCTTCAGGCCGGAGCCGTGGCCGTTGGAGGTGTGCGAGTAGATGTTGGCGTCCACGCACACGGGGACGCCGCCGATGGCGTCGGCCATCGACACCACACCCGCGAAGTCGACCATGATGAAGTGGTCGATGTGGATGTCGGTCAGCTTCTCCCACGTGGCGACCGTGCACCCGGGGCCCCCGCGGCCCAGCGAGTCGTTCGTCATGGTGAGTGAAGTGCTCGCGGCGTACGTCTTCTTGGTGTGGGGGTCGGTGCACTCGGGGATCTGCAGCAGCGTGTCGCGCGGCATGCTCACGACCGACATGTTGGTGCGGTCCGCCGACAGGTGCAGCAGCATCTGGACGTCGGCGCGCGGCGCCGAGTTGAACGTGTCCTTCGCGCCGCCGAGCTTCTGGTCCTCTTTGGAGTTACGGCCGTCGGAACCGATCAGAAGGATGTTCAGCGGAGTCTGGCCCGCGGCGTTCGGCTTGGGCGCGGGTGCCCGGTTCTTGTCGTTGCCGATGTTCAGGTCGTCCTTCTTGATGTTCCCGTTCAGATGCCGGTAGTAGAGATAGCCCGCGCCGGCGGTGCCGAGTATCAGCAGCGCCAGGACCATCGCCGACCAGCGGAGTATTCGGCGTCTGCGCCGGGGGCGTCCGCCGCCTCCGTGCCGCCGTCCGCCCCGGCCCCCGCCGTCGCGGTCCTGCTTCCGCGGTGCGGCCGACGTGTCGTCGGCGCCCCGCCCGGACGTGTCACCCGCGGCCGGCCCGTGCTCGGTGCCGGCCGTACGAACGGGCTCGCCGCCCTCCTCGTACAGGTTCTCGTCCCAGCCCGGTTCGCCGGCCCGCCGGACACGTGGTCGTGCACCCTCCCCACGCACACTGCTCTGCGCCATCTCCCCAGCCCCTCCCACCCCTGCGCCTGACAAACGGATCCGTCGTGCGTCCGGCCGGACGCGTAAGACGTCCGGCCGGCCGGTCTCTCACGCCCTGTAGGACGCTTCTCGGACCCGTTAGGTCATCACTTGGCGCACACCGTCTTGTCCGCCGTGGACTTGTCCACGTCAGGCGCCTTCGTGGAGGCCGTCAGCGGCACCCCGGCGCCCTTGAAGTCCTTGCCCAGGGTCAGCACGATCGCCGGCAGCCCCTGAGCGTTCTTCTCGCTCTTGCCCGGCTTCATCGCCGAAGCGGGCAGCCCCATGAGGTCCGCCAGCTTGCGTGCCTGGTCGGCCTGGTCGGGAGAGTACTCCAGGCTCGTCTTGTCGAGTGTTTCGTCGGCGTTTCCGAGCTGGCTGGACTTGAGCACGCCCTCAGTGTTCTGCAGCCAGTTAAGAGTTTCCTGTGCGGAGCCGGCCTCGGCGCCGCCGTTGTAGATGTCGACGCGGACGTCGGAGGCGGACGAGCGGGAGCCCTTGAGACGGGCGGCGACCTCGGCCTTCTCCTTCTTCTCCTTCTGCTTCACGGCGGTGAAGGAGACGTCGTTCTTGATGGCGTCGAAGACCGGCTGGGACGTCGTCGGGTTGACGATCACGGTCTTGTGGATCACGCCGTCGGCCGGATTGTCGATCACCGGCACCGTCGTGAACGTGATGTTCTTCGGCGGCACCTTCTTCAGCTCCAGTGCCATGTCCTTGAGCGTGCTGACCTTGGCGATGCCGGTGTCCACGGTGAGAGCCTTGGTGGCAGCCTCGGCCAGGTCGATCAGCTTCTTGGGATTGGAGAGGGTGTCGCCGGAGCTCATCTTGCGCATCAGGGAGGCCATGAACTGCTGCTGCACCTTGATGCGGTCGAGGTCGCCCTGGTTGCCGAAGCTGTGCCGGGTGCGCACGAACGCGAGGGCCTGCTCACCCTCGATGGTGTGCTTGCCGGCCGAGAGCTTGAGGTGCGAGTCGGGGTCGTCGACGTTCTTGGCGAGGCAGACCTCCACCCCGCCCACCGCGCTGGTGAGGGTCTTCACGGCGTTGAAGTCGACCATCGCGAAGTGGTCGACCGAGATGCCGGTGACGGCCTTGACCGTGTCCATCGTGCAGCCGGGGTTGCGGTCCTCCTGCCCGAGGCTCGTGTTGAAGCGGACGTTCCGCGACGGGTTGATGACCTTCTCGGTGCCGTCGTCCAGCTTCGTCTTGCACTGGGGGACGTCGACGATGAGGTCGCGCGGGATGCTCATCGCGGTCGCGTTCGTCCGGTCCTTGGAGACGTGCAACAGGATGTTCGTGTCCGCGTGCCCGACGCTGTTCTTGTCGCCGTAGCCCTCGTTGCCCTTACCGGTCCGCTTGTCGGTGCCGATGATGAGGATGTTGAAGGCCTCGTCCTTGCTGAAGCCGTCCTTGCCGGAGTCGCCGATGTCCGTCGCCTGGACGTTGCCCTCGAGGTGCTTGAGGTAGGCGTACGCGGCGCCCGACGCGGCGATCAGCACGAAGGCCATCGTGCCGCCGGTCCACAGCACGATCTTCTTCGCCTTCGACTTCTTCTTCGGCTTGGTGCGCCCCCGTCGCCGCCCCGGCTGGGGCTCGGGCGGTTCGGCACGGCGTCGTCGCGGCCCGGGCACGTCGGTGCCCGGCGCCTCACGTTCCCGCCCCGGCGCCGCGCGGTCCCTGCCCGGTTCGGTCCGGGTGCGCGCCTGCGGAGGGGGGTTGCCCCTGCGCGGACGCGGCACTCCCGACTGCGCTCCGGAAGGGGTCAGTCGCAGTTCGTATTCGCCGGTGTTCGGGTTGAGCACCCACTGGTCTGCGGGATCGATATTGTCCGCCCGCCCACGGCCTTGCGCGTCCACGGTTGTCTGAATCCTCCGTCGGGGCCACGCGGCGCCTTTCCCCCTCAAAAGGCGCTCGGGTCTCGGTCAGCGGTGCGCGAACCGCAAGGACAAACCTCGTGGCCGGGTGCACCGGGTCGCTCACACTATCCGCCCAGTTCGGCGGCGAGCCACGACCGTGACAAATTCAGCGTCCCTACAACCGGGCAATCCGCCCTATTTCTCAGAGACTTCTTAGCTCAGCTGTTCCCCACCTTGGCGCCCCCTTTACCCGCAGGCGTCCTCGGCCGCGGTGTTACCCCGGAAAGTCGGCGCCGGATCAGGCGTTCCTGTAGAGGCGACCGGCCGCAACAGCATCGACCCACCGTCGCTGTTCGACCGCGCCTGGTGACGAAGGGGGGAGTTCTCGTACGGAGTTGCGGAATGCGCGGACGGGCCCTCGGCGGCCTTCTCGGCGGACTCCTTCGTGACCGTCACGGGCTCGTCCGCGCGCAGCCGCTCGAAGAGCTGGGTCGCCTCGGGCTCCACGAGCTGGTCCCGGTTGGCGTTCAGCGCGTACGCCGTCCGCGGCACCGTCAGGAACTGCACGTCCCCCGTCGGGATGTTCCGCATGCCGCGCACCAGGTCGTACAGACCGCGCAGGCTCGCGAGGCCCGGGTCGGTGGTGAGCGAGGAGGTGGCCGCGTCCAGGACCGGATACAGCTTCGCCGGGTTCAGCAGGACGTCGTTGCTGCGCACCTTGTTGACGAGCGCGCCGAGGAACCGCTGCTGGCGGTCCATGCGGTCGGTGTCGCTGCCGTCGCCGATGGTCTTGCGGGCGCGCACGTAGCCCAGCGCCTGCTCGCCGTCGAGGACGACCTTGCCCGCGGGCAGCCTCAGCTTCGCCGCCTTGTCGTCGATGGGCTTCTTCAGGCACACCTCGACACCGTCCACCGCGTCGACCATGTCCTTGAAGCCGTGGAAGTCCACCACCATGTGATGGTCGACGCGGATGTTCGTGAGCTTCTCGACGGTC
The DNA here is from genome assembly GCF_040607345.1 of Streptomyces sp. NPDC005302. Lineage (NCBI taxonomy): Bacteria > Bacillati > Actinomycetota > Actinomycetes > Kitasatosporales > Streptomycetaceae > Streptomyces > Streptomyces sp. NPDC005302. The sequence continues at coordinate 31,365 of NZ_JBEXGN010000034.1, read as the reverse complement.
CGGATCGTGCAGGCCGAACCACCCACCTGGAACGCGTAGTTGAACATCGCGAACATGGGCTCGGTGCGGGTGCCGTCAGGACGCCGGCAGCCCGGCACGTCCACCATCAGGTCGCGGGGCAGGGACATGGCGGTGGCGGTGCGCCGGTCCGCCGCGAGGTGCAGCAGGATCGTGGTGTCGGACCGCTCGGTCCCGGAGTCGCGGCCGTACTTCTTGTTCCCGGCGCCCGAGCGCGAGTCCGACCCGATCATGAGGATGTTCTGCGCGTCGTGCACCAGCGCGGTGGGCCGTTCCTTCTCGTACCGGGCGAGTTCGGCCGCGGCGTCGTCGTCCGCCGTGATGTTCCCGTTCAGCTTCTCGTAGGCGACCCAGCCGGCCGCCGCCGCGCTGAGCACCACCACCGCCACGCCGATCGCGGTGTAGCGCAGCCAGCGCCTGCGCCGGCGGACCACCCCGGCCCCGGTGGGCGACGCGCCCTGCACCGGCCCCTCCGGACGTCCGGAGGGAGTGCCTTCGGAGTCGGTCACGTCGGAATCCACCACCCCTCCTGGTGTACGAGCGTGTCTGCTGCTCCTACGACCATGTCCCGAGGTGGCCGGCGAGGGGGGCCGGTGATGGGCCGAACGGGCTACGACCCCCGGGGGTACGGGGCCGTAGGGGCGCCCGCTAGCGGGCCGTCGCGGTCACCCGCTCGCTCTCGATCCGCTGCGCGAGGCGGTCGTCCCCGAGCTGGTCCAGGTGGCGGCACAGCACCACCGATCCGCCGGTGGCGAGCGGTGCGTAGAGGCCCGCGGACAGGCCCTCCCAGGTCTCGTACGGGAGCGCCGACAGGATCCGCGAGCCGGGTCCCGTCAGATCCAGCCCGGGAGCCTCGGAGCGGGCCTGCTCGACGACCTCCGCGCCGGTGAAGGTGGCCCCGGCGACGATCAGCGCCGGCTCCTCGGGATCGACCGGCGGGTACGGCGCGAACCGGTCGCCCTGGCTCGGCACCTCCACCGCGTAGTCGGCGTACCCGGCGGGCGGGGTCGGGAAGCGGCGGCCGAGCGGAGCGAGGGACAGGGCGATCCGCTCGCCGGAGCAGGCGAGCCCGTCCTCGAACCGGCCCGGTCCGGCGACGACGTGGTCCGCGGTGGCCGGGTCGCCCCCGATGTCCGCGACGACACCGACCGACGAACAGGCGAGCAGCCACACGGCGGTCTGCCAGTGGGCGGGCAGCAGCAGGGCGACGCGCTCACCGGGTTCGGCGGACAGCTCGCCCTGCAGCAGGTTGGCCGTCTTGGCCACCCAATTGGCGAAGGTGGCCACGGACAATTCGACGCGTTCACCCGTCGCGTCGTCGTAGAAGGTCACCAGGGGGCGCGCCGGATCCGTGGAGAGCGCGGATCGCAGCAGGTCGGCGGGGGTGCGGTCGGTGGCGTTCACGCGCGCAAGCGTACGCGGGGACGCCACGCGGCACGGACGGCGCGAGCCACCGGTTCGGCGGAACGCGTCCGACGGACCGTCAATTCCGCGATGGACAGATATGTATGACTATGTCCAAGATCAGGGGCATGCGTGGATTCCTTGCTTCCTCGGTCGGCGTCACCTGCGCGGCCGCTCTCGCCCTTCCGCTCGCCCTGCCCGCGCCGGCACAGGCCGGGCCGTCGGCGGTGACGTCCGAGACCTCCGTCCCCGGCAGCACCCAGTCCCTGCCCCTCGTCCCCCTCTCCGGCGACCGCGCCCTCGGTGCCGCCGCGCCCGAACAGGGCCTCGGCCGCCGCGACGCCCGGCCCTTCTCCCTGGTCGGCGTCATCTGGGACGATCCGGGCAGTGAGCTGCGCGGTCGTGTCCAGGTCCGCACCCGGGGGGCCGGCACCGGCCACTGGTCGGGCTGGCAGGAGGTCGACACCCACAACCACGAGCACGGCGCCGACCCCGACACCGCCGAGGGCGCGTCACGGCGCGTGCGGGGCGCCACCGCCCCGCTGTGGGTCGGCGCCTCGGACGGCGTCGAGGTCCGCGTCGACGCGGACAAGGCACCCCGGGAGAGTCCCGAGGGCGAGGAACGCGCGGGCACGGCCCCGGGCACGCCGCTCCCCAAGGGCCTGCACCTCGAACTGATCGACCCCGGCGGACCCCCGGGGCGCGCGGCCGGCCGCACGGGCGACCGGGCAGCGGGCGCGCCGGGCGCCGCGCGCGCCGGGAGCGTACGCGCGGACGACTCGGACGACTCGGACGACTCGGATGACTCGTACGACTCGGCCGATTCGAACGAGGCCCCGGCTGCCGACGACACCGAGATCGGCCCGCTCAGCCAGGAGGAGACGGAGCGCCAGTACCTGTCCGCGGACTCCCGCGCACAGCGGGTGAAGCCGTACATCGGCGCCCGCCCGCGCATCATCACCCGCAAGGGCTGGGGTGCCAACGAGAACCTGCGGGAGCGCGGCTTCGTCTACACGAAGAAGGTCAAGGCGGCCTTCGTGCACCACACGGCGTCGGGCAACAACTACAGCTGCTCCCAGGTGCCTTCGGTCATCCGCAGTATCTACCGCTACCACGTGGTGAGCAGCGGCTGGCGTGACATCGGCTACAACTTCCTCGTCGACAAGTGCGGAAACATCTACGAAGGCCGGGCCGGGGGCGTCGCGAAGGCGGTCCTGGGCGCCCACACCCTCGGCTTCAACACGAACAGCATGGGGATCGCCGTTCTCGGCACCTTCCAGAACACGAAGCCGACCGACGCCTCGCTCAAGGCCATCGCCCGTCTGACGGCCTGGAAACTGGGCCTCTACGGTGGCAATCCGCGTGGCAAGACATACCTGAAGTCGGGCGGTGGCAATCTCTACCGAAAGGGAAAGAACGTACGACTGAATGTGATCTCCGGCCATCGGGACGGGTTCGCCACGGAGTGCCCGGGACGGCTGCTCTACGGCAAGCTCGGCTCGGCACGCAAGACGGCGGCCCGCTACCAGGGCCGGTAGGCAGGGCCCGGAACCGGCAGCGCCGGCACCGCCCGGCCGGCCGGGGCCGGGCGGGGATCACCTGACGTCACGAGACGGGTCCCTCGACGGAGACCGCACATCCATCGAAGGCGCGATCGAACAGTCTGCATACACTGGCCGGCCGGAACACAGTTCGGCCGGTCCCGGCAGGAAGCAGAGACGACAGGTGACAGAAGCGATCCTCCTGGTCGGCGGCAGAGGCACCCGGCTGCGCCCTCTCACGGTGCACACGCCCAAGCCGATGGTGCCGGCGGCCGGAGTCCCCTTCCTCACGCACCAGCTCGCGCGGGCCCGCGCGGCGGGCGTCGAGCACATCGTGCTGGCGACGTCCTACCTCGCCGAGGTCTTCGAGCCGTACTTCGGCGACGGCTCCTCGCTGGGCCTCCATCTCGAGTACGTCACCGAGGAGGAGCCGCTCGGCACCGGCGGTGCCATCCGCAACGTGGCGTCCCGGCTCCGCTCGGGCCCCGACGAACCCGTCCTGATCTTCAACGGCGACATCCTCACCGGACTGGACATCCCGGCCCTCGTGTCGACCCACGAGACGACGGGCGCGGACGTCTCGCTGCACCTCACCCGCGTCCAGGACCCGCGCGCGTTCGGGCTCGTCCCCACGGACTCCACCGGCCGCGTCACCGCGTTCCTCGAGAAGCCGCAGACCCCCGAGGAGATCGTCACCGACCAGATCAACGCGGGGGCGTACGTCTTCCGCCGCTCGGTCATCGACACCATCCCCGAGGGCCGGCCGGTCTCCGTCGAGCGCGAGACGTTCCCGGAGCTGCTGGCCACCGGCGCCCACCTCCAGGGCATGGTGGACTCCACGTACTGGCTGGACCTGGGCACCCCGCAGGCCTTCGTCCGCGGCTCCGCCGACCTCGTCCTCGGCCGTGCTCCCTCCCCGGCGGTCCCCGGCCGCTGCGGCGACCGCCTGATCCTGCCGACGGCGACGGTCGCCCCCGACGCCAAGCTCACCGGCGGCACGGTCGTCTGCGAGGGCGCCCGGATCGGCGAGGGCGCGCGGATCTCCGGCAGCACGATCCTCGCCGGAGCCGTCGTCGAACCCGGCGCGGTCGTCACCGACTCCCTCGTCGGTCTCGGTGCCCGCATCGGCGAGCGCACGATCCTCACGGGGGCGGTCATCGGCGACGGCGCGACCGTCGGCGCCGACAACGAACTCCGCGACGGGGTCCGCATCTGGTGCGACGCCCACATCCCCGCGGGAGCACTGCGCTTCTCGTCGGACCAGTAGGACCAGCCGGTAGGACCGGCAAGAAGGAAGCGCGCGCAGCCGGAGGGGCGACTCCACCCCTCCGGCGCTCGCTGTCTTTCAGCCCTCCGGTGCCCCGCCTAGAGCTTCCCGATGTCACCCCGGGGCATCTTCGGTACGCGCCGCGCCGGCGCCCGGCCCGACAGCAGGATCAGCCGCGCGGCCCGATGCCGCTGCCCGGCATACGGCTCCAGCAGCTCCAGCATCACCGCGTCGTCCGCGTCCCGGTCCCCGGCGAGCGCGTACCCCACGATCCCCGGCAGATGAAGATCCCCCACGGTCACGCAGTCGGCCGCGCCGTGGCTGCGCTGCACGACCTCCGCGGAGGTCCAGGGCCCGATCCCGGACACCAGCTCCAGCCGCTCCCGCGCCCGCTCGGGATCGAGCCGCACGGCCTCCTCCAGCCGGGGAGCGACCCGTACGGCCCGCAGGACGGTGGACGCGCGTTTGTCGTCGACACCGGCGCGGTGCCACTCCCACGACGGGATCAGCGCCCAGGTCCGGGGCGCCGGCATGACGTACATGTGCTCGGGCGCGGGACCCGGCGCGGGCTCGCCGAACTTCCGGACGAGCAGGCGCCACGCCCGGTACGCCTCGTCGGTGGTGACCTTCTGTTCCAGGACGGACGGGATCAGCGACTCCATCACGAGCCCGGTGCGCACCAGCCGCAGCCCCGGGCGCCGGTGCCGGGTGACCGCGAGGAGGCGGTGCCGGGGTTCGAAGGCGTCGGGGTCGTCGGCCGCGCCGAGCAGCTCGGGGAGCCGGTCGAGCAGCCAGTCGGCGCCCGGTCCCCAGGCCTCGCCCCGGGCCGTCCCGCCGCCCGGCGTGACGCGCAGGGTGCCGGGCCCGGCGGGAGTGCGGCAGACCCGCCACACCGAGCCGTCGGGCGTCGTACGGAACGTCGGATCGCCGGGGCCGCGGCGCAGCGGCCCGAGCACCAGCCCGAGGTCGAGCGGCCCCTCAGGGGTCCAGTCGCGGACGCGGGCGGGCTCGGCGGCCTGCCGTGGCACCCCGCCGGGCACCACGACATGCCCGCCGCGCACGGTCGTACGCGTCGGCCGGGGAGCGAAACGTCCAGCCACGAATGAGGTCCTCGGGGTACTCGGGGTGCCCTACGAGGGTAGGCGCTCGCGTGGCCGGAACCGCACTGTTCGCCGGACCACGCTCGGGACGGCTCACCGCACCGCGATGAACGCCTCCGCGTCGCGCGCCGGGCGGTCCCGGGGCGCCTCGGCCGCGTGGCCCACGGCCACCGCGCCCATCGGGTCCCAGTTCGCCGGGAGGTCCAGCGCCTCGCGGACGACGTCTCGGCAGAACATCGTCGACGACACCCAGGCGGAGCCGAGCCGTTCGCCGGCCAGGGCGACCAGGAAGTTCTGCACGCCCGCGCCGGTGGCGACCACGAACATCTCGCGCTCGGCGCCGTCCCGCCGGGCGTCCCCGTACGTGTGGGAGCCGTCCATGACCAGGCAGGGCACCACGAGGAACGGCGCCTTGCGCAGCACGTCGCCGCGGCGGACCCGCTTGGCGACGGACTCCTCGCTCCTGCCGTCGGCCCGCAGGTCGGCGGTCCACGCGTCCCGCATGGCGTCGAGCAGCCGGGTCCGCGACTCCCGCGACTCCAGCAGCACGAACCGCCAGGGGGTGGTGTGGTGCGGCGCGGGGGCGGTCACGGCGGCGGCGACCGCCCGGCGCACGGCACCGGGGTCGACGGGCTCGTCCGTGAAGGCCCGGACCGTACGCCGCTGGGTGACCGCTTCGCGTACGGCCTCCGAGGTGCCGAGCCGGAACATGTCGTCGTGGGCGCCCCGGACGACGGCCCGCGCCCCCTCGCCGTCGTCGTCGGTGACCAGGTGGGCGAGCCCGCGCACGACGGCGACGGGCAGCCCGGAGGCCTTGCCCTTGACGAGGTCACCGGCGGCGGCGAGTTCGTCGGCCGTGGCGACGACGGTCGCGCTGAGCGGATTGCCGTGCGCGTCGGTGCCGCCGCGCAGGTCGTCCAGCACCTGGACGCCGGCCGCGCCGATGGCGACATCGGTGAGCCCGGTGCGCCAGGGACGCCCGAAGGTGTCGGTGACGACGACGCCGACGTCGACCCCGAGGGTGTCCCGCAGCCCGTCGCGGATCGTCCGCGCGGACGCGTCGGGGTCCTCGGGCAGCAACAGCACGGTCCCGGCGGGGGTGTTGGAGGCGTCGACCCCGGCGGCGGCCATCACGAGTCCCTGACGGTTCTCGACGATGCGCAGCGCGCCGCGGCGGGCCACGACCCGGACGGTCTCGGCGTCGATGGCGGCCTCGCGGTCGGCGGCCTCGACGATCCGGCCCTCCGCCTTGGAGACGATCTTGGAGGTGACGAGGAGCACGTCCCCGTCGGCCAGGCCGGGCCCGGTGGCCGCGATGAGCTTCGCGAGGTCGTCGCCCGGGCGTACCTCGGGCAGTCCGGCCGGCGCCCAGACCCGGTAGCCCGGCGCGGTGTGCTCCGCCGGCTCTCCCGGTCCTGAGGGTCCCGGCGTGTCCACGGTGTTCACGGAGTCCGTACCTCCTCCGCCAGGGCGAGTGCCTCGCGGGCCATCCGCGCGGTCGCGTCGAGGTCGGTCATCATCAGCGGGATGGCCCGGCAGCGGATGCCGGCGCTCTCGACGCGCTCCACCACGGAGGCGTCCACGGTGTCGACGAGCCAGCCGTCGAGGAGTCCCGAGCCGTAGTGCTCGGCGACCGCGGCGGCCGTGGACTCGACGCCGACAGCGGCGAGCACCTTGTCGGCCATGCCGCGCACGGGGGCGTCGCCGACGATGGGGGAGAGGCCGACGACGGGCACGCCCGCCTCGGCGATCGCCTCGCGGATGCCGGGTACGGCGAGGATGGTGCCGACGGAGACGACCGGGTTGGACGGCGGGAAGAGGATGACGTCGGCCTCGGCGATGGCTTCGAGGACCCCGGGGGCCGGCTTGGCCTGCTCGGCACCCACCGGCACGATCGCCTCGGCCGGCACGGAGGCCCGCAGCCGCACCCAGTACTCCTGGAAGTGGATCACCTTGCGCTCGCCGGCGCCGCCGGCCGGGTCGCCGTCGGGCAGCGTGACGGCGACGTGCGTCTCGACGCGGTCGTCCGACATGGGGATGAGCCGCACGCCGGGCTTCCACCGGTCGCAGAGCGCCTCGGTGACGGCGCTGAGCGGATAACCCGCGCCGAGCATCTGCGTCCGCACGATGTGCGTCGCGAAGTCGCGGTCGCCGAGCCCGAACCACTCCGGTCCGACCCCGTACGCCGCGAGCTCCTCCTTCAGATGGAAGGTCTCGTCGGCACGGCCCCAGCCCTGCTCCTCGTTGATGCCGCCGCCGAGCGTGTACATCACCGTGTCGAGGTCCGGGCAGACCTTCAGCCCGAAGAGGTGGATGTCGTCGCCGGTGTTGCCGATGACCGTGATGTCCGCGTCCGGGACGGCCCGCTGGAGACCACGCAGGAACCGTGCACCACCGATACCGCCTGCCAGAACCACAATGCGCATGGGGTTCAGTCTTGCAGGCGGCGCCGACAACGTGTCAGCCGGTCACGCGACCTCGGCCCCGGCGGGGGCGTCGTCCGGCGCCACGCTCGCGGCGACCGCGCAGCGCGCCGCGTGCATCGGCATCTCGGTGAGGCCCGGGTAGTAGACGTGCAGGCTGACGGCCCCTTCGAGCGAGTCGTTGACGACCTCGTGGGCGTAGCCGGGCGCGAACACCCGCTGCGCGCCGGAGCCCAGGGCGCGTGTGCCGCGCTCCGTGCGCTCGGTCAGCGCGCCGTCGAGGACGGTCAGTACGCCGGAGGAGCCGCCGTGGTCGTGCAGCCCGCTGCCCTGGCCGGGCACCCAGGACAGCAGCCAGACCTCGTAGCCGGGTCCGGTGCGCAGCCGGTGGTACCAGCGTGAGGCGGCGTCGTACTCGACGAGGTGCTCCCACTGGGAGCGGTCGGCGGCGATGGAGCGTGCCATGCCGACGAAGTCGGCCACGGTGACGGGGTGTTCGCGCGGCGGCTGGAGCAGGTGCGGTACTTCGAGGATGTCGCCGGCGATCTGGAGGTCGCTGTCGCTGTTCATGGGTGCGGTGGTTCCTCGGCAGGAGAGTGCTGGGGTGTCGCTGGCCGTTTCCGCCCGGGTCGCGAGCGGGGGTTCACGCCCGGATGAGGGGCGGGAGGGGAGTGCCCTGGTGCGGGCGGTCGCCCGGAGGGGGCGGGGGTTCGCCTCAGTGGCGGCGAGGCAGCCGGAGCGCGGTAGGGCTCAACAGCTGGAACAGCAACAACAGCTACAGCGGACGTGGGCAGCACCGTGGGACCCGGCGGTGCGGGTCGAGGTGGATGCCAAGTTCGCGAGCATGCCCATAAGGTCACCGCTTCACACCCTTACTGTCAACTTCATGTCCGATATGTGGGGGATGTTTCACCTCATCCGGTTCATCTGGCAGGCGAAAGGTTTGTTCACCAGGGTCTCCGGACACATGGCGCACAACCGGGCGCACAAACCTCAGCGCGAGCCCGTGATCCCTATGTGATCAGGTTCGCTTCGAGGTCCGCGTCGGAACGAGATCGAACTCCTGGCCGTCTTCCCCCGTAACGGGAGTGGACGTCCGGCCGGACCCCTTGGGCTGTCAGGGTTTATGCCGATTTGAACACTTTCCGCATAGCCTTGGTTCCGCAGAGTGAATAAGGGGCCCAATAGCAGATCTCGGCTTGACTGGCCCGGATCGGCACACTTGTAATTTCACTCGTGTCGTTCAGCCGAAATCGGTGACGGCAGCATCACGGGGACGCGAAAGACAGACGAGGGGCGCACATGACCGAGCTGGTGCAGCAACTGCTGGTCGACGACGCGGACGAGGAACTCGGCTGGCAGGAGCGCGCGCTGTGCGCCCAGACCGACCCCGAGTCCTTCTTCCCCGAGAAGGGCGGCTCCACCCGCGAGGCCAAGAAGGTCTGCCTCGCCTGTGAAGTCCGCTCCGAGTGCCTCGAATACGCGCTCGCCAACGACGAGCGGTTCGGCATCTGGGGCGGTCTGTCGGAGCGGGAGCGGCGTCGTCTCAAGAAGGCCGCCATCTGAACGACCGCCCGAGGGGCGCTCGCACGAAGAAGGACGCTGTCCGAAAGCAGTCGCACGGAAAAGCGTACGGAAAACAGCCGTACGCACGCGTGGGAGCCGCCGACCAATCGGCACACACGCTCACGTAACGAACGGCCCGTCGCACGTGGGTTATCCACAGGCGGCGGGCCGTCGTCCTGCCCAGCCGTTAGTGTGGGCCCTCGTCCGAGACGTCCCGCTGTCCCCGCCGGACACAGACGTCCACCGCAGTCCATCGAACCGGGGCCCGTACCTCGATGTCCGTGCACAGCCATTCGGCAGCCCGTCACGACGCAGCTGCCGCCCCTGAGTTCCCGCGCCACGTGGTGACCGCGGTGCTCGTCTCCCACGACGGCGCCCGCTGGCTCCCCGAGGCGCTCGCCGGGCTGCTCGGCCAGGAACGCCCCGTGCAGAACGCGGTGGCGGCCGACACCGGCAGCGCGGACGACTCCGCCCAGCTGCTCACCGACGCCCTCGGAGCCGACCACGTCCTGCACCTCGCCCGCCGCACGGGATTCGGCCAGGCCGTCGAGGAGGCGACCCGCACCGCCGGTCTGCTGACCCCGGACGACCTGCCCTACCTGAAGCGGCCGAGCGGCTGGGACCCCGTCACGCGCAGCTGGCGCGACGACGCCTACGACCTGCCGGACCTTCCGCACGGCGAGCCCGAGCAGTGGCTCTGGCTGCTGCACGACGACAGCGCCCCGGAGCCCGACGCCCTCGCCCACCTGCTGCGCGTCGTGGAGAACGAACGCGAACTGGGCCATGAGGTCGCCGTCGTCGGCCCCAAGCTCCGCGGCTGGTACGACCGCCGCCAGCTCCTCGAGGTCGGCGTCACCATCGCCAACTCCGGCCGCCGCTGGACCGGTCTCGACCGCCGCGAGCAGGACCAGGGACAGCACGACCACGTCCACCCGGTGCTCTCCGTCTCCACCGCCGGCATGCTCGTCCGGCGCGACGTCTTCGAGGAGCTCGGCGGCTTCGACCGCCGCCTGCCCCTGATGCGCGACGACGTCGACCTGTGCTGGCGCGCGCAGGCCGCCGGCCACCGCGTCCTCGTCGCCCCGGAGGCGGTCGTACGGCACGCCGAGGCATCCTCCCGCGAGCGCCGCACCGTCGACTGCGTGGGCCGCACCTCCGCGTCCCCGCACAAGGTCGACAAGGCGGGCGCCGCCTACACCCTCCTCGTCAACGCCCGCACCGCACAGCTCCCCTGGATCCTGGTCCGCCTCGTCCTCGGCACGCTGCTGCGCACCGTCGCCTATCTCGTGGGCAAGGTCCCCGGCCAGGCCGTCGACGAGATCCGCGGCCTGCTCGGCACCCTGCTGCGCCCAGAGCGGATCATCGCGGGCCGGCGCAGGCGCGGCCGCCCCCAGGTGGACAAGGGCGAACTGCGCGCGCTGTTCCCGCCGCCCGGCGCGACCGTGCGGGCCACCGTCGAGCAGGTCGCCGGCAATCTGGTGGGCCGCTCCGACGCCGAGCTGACCACGGGCGCCGGCCGGCACGGCGGCGCCGTCGAGTCCGGACCCGGCGGCGACGACGGCGACTTCCTGGAGATCGAGCAGTTCGCCCGGCTCAAGCGCATCGCGCGCAACCCCGGCCCGATGGTCTTCCTCGTCCTCCTGTTCGTCTCGCTCCTCGCCTGCCGCGCCCTGCTCGGCGGCGGAGCACTCGCGGGCGGCGCACTGCTGCCCGTACCGTCCGACGCCTCCGAGCTCTGGTCGCGCTATCTCGACGGCTGGCATCCGGTCGGCGCGGGCGACACCCAGGCCGCCCCGCCCTACCTGGCGCTCGTCGCGATGCTGGCCACCGTCCTGCTCGGTTCCACCGGACTCGCGGTCACCGTGCTCCTGGTGGCCTCCGTGCCGCTGGCCGGCTTCGCCGCCTACTTCGCCTCGCGCCCGCTGGTCGAGTCGCGCCTGCTGCGCGCCTGGGCCTCCGTCGCCTACGCCTTCCTGCCCGCCGCCACCGGCGCGCTGGCCGGCGGCCGCATCGGCACGGCCGTCCTCGCGATCCTGCTGCCGCTCCTCGCGCGCGCGGGCGTCGCGGCAAGCGGTCTCGCGCACTCCTCGGGAGCGCGCGGCAGCTGGCGCGCCACCTGGGCCTACGCCCTGCTGCTGACCTTCACCACGGCGTTCACGCCGATCGTCTGGCCCATCGCGCTGCTGCTCGGCCTCGCGCTCCTCGCCGTGCGCCGCAGGGAACTGCCCGCCTACGGGACGCGATTCCTCGCCCAGCTCGGCACCCCGCTGCTGGTCCTCGCCCCCTGGTCGCTCACGCTGCTGCCGTTCGGCTTCTTCAAGGAAGCCGGCCTGGAGTACGGAGCGAGCGCGGCCACCGCGCTCGACCTGCTCGGCGCGAGCCCCGGCGGCCCGGGCACGGTCAGCGGCCTGATGCTCTTCGGTGTCGTGCTCGCCGCCCTCGCGGCCCTGCTGCGCACCGAACGCCAGGCGGGGATCAGAACGGCCTGGATCGTCGCCCTGGTGGCGCTCGTCCTCGCGGTCCTGTCCAACAACTCCACCTGGGCCGGCCCCGCCACTCTCGTCTACGGCCTCGCGCTGCTCTCCGCCGCGGCCGTCGGAGCCGACGGAGCCCGCGCGCGGGTGGCCGAGCAGAGCTTCGGCTGGCGTCAGCCGGTCGCCGCGCTCATCGCCTTCGCCTGCGCCGCGGGCCCGCTGCTCATCGCCGCCGGATGGATCATCGGCGGCGCCGACGGACCCGTGGAGCGCCGCGACCCGGTGCAGGTGCCCGCGTTCGTCGCGGAGGAGAGCGGCACCCGCGACCAGGCCCGCACCCTCGTCCTCGACAGCCGCTCCGCCGCCCAGGTCGGCTACACGCTCGTCCGCGGCTCCGGCGCCCGCCTCGGCGACGCCGAACTCGCCTCGGCGGGCGGCGAGAACAAGAAGCTCGACAAGGTCGTCGCCAACCTCGTCGCGGGCTCCGGCGCCGACCAGGCCGACGAACTCGGCGGCTTCGCCGTGCGGTACGTCCTGGTCCGCAAGGGCGCGCCCCGCGAGGTGAGCCGCGTCCTGGACGCCACCCCCGGCCTGACCCGGCTCAGCCAGCAGGACGGCAGCGCCCTGTGGCGCGTCAACCGTCAGGTCTCGCGCGCCGCGATCGTCCCCGCCTCCGGTGAACCGCAGTCCATCGCCGCCGGAGCGGTCGAGGTGCACACCACCGTTCCGACCGGCGCCGACGGCCGCGTCCTGCGGCTCGCCGACAGCGCCGACCCGGGCTGGACGGCGACCCTGGACGGCAAGCCCCTCACCCGCACCACGGTCGACGGCTGGGCGCAGGGCTTCGAACTGCCCTCGGGCGGAGGCCGGCTGGACGTCACCTTCGACGCCCCGCTGACCCACACCGCCTGGCTGTGGGCCCAGGGCGCGCTCGCCCTCGTCCTCGTCGTGCTCGCCCTGCCGGGCCGCCGCCGGGACGTCGACGACGACCTGCCCGAGGAGCGGGCCGTGCCCGACCAGGACGCGACGGGAGACGGCCGCCGCGCCCGCCGTCTGCGCGCCCAGGCGGAGGCGGAGGCCGAGGGTTCCGACGAGGACCTCGACGGCGTGTCCGCCGTGGACGAGCAGGTCCCGGCCGGTGCCGTCCCGCACCAGCAGACGTACGGCGAGTGGGACACCCCGAGCTACGCGGGCGCCGAGTACGGCACCTACGGCGCCGAGCAGTACGACGGCACCGGGGAGTACACGACCGGCGGCTACCAGCAGCCGTACCAGGCGGACCCCTACCAGGGCGGCCAGTACGACCCGTACGCCTACGGCGGCACGACGCCCTACGACCCGGCGTACGGCCAGGGCTACGACGCGAACGGCCGCCCGTACGACACCCACGGTCAGGGCTACGGCGAGCAGGGCTACGACCCGGCGTACGACCCCACGCAGCCCCCGCCGCACGGCACCGACAGTGAGCGCCCCGACGGGAGCCAGCAGTGAACCGCACCACCCTTTCCCTGATCGCCGGCGCGACCGCGCTCGCCGCCGTCACCGGATTCGCCACCCTGCAGGCGCCGGACGCCTCCGGGGACGGCACGGCACGGGCGGCCGCGCGGCTGCCCGTGGAGCGCACCAGCCTGCTCTGCCCGCAGCCGAGCACCTCCGACATCGCCGACACCGCGTACACGTCGTTCACCCCCGTCGCGGAAGGCGCGGGCGGCAGCGGCAAGGCCGAACTGACGGCGGCCACCGAGGAGTCGGACGGCGGCAAGAAGAGCGGCGGCAAGGCGTCCAAGCCCGTGGTGCAGGTCAAGGAGCCGGGCAAGCCCGCGACCGGTGACGCCTCGGGCTCCCAGGCACCCGCACTCGTCGGCACCGCGGAGGGCAAGTTCGCGCCCGGCTGGACCGTCCAGGAGACCACCGACGTCGCCGTGGGCACCGGACGCGGCCTGCTCGGCACCAACTGCACCGCTCCGGACACCGAGTTCTGGTTCCCGGGCGCCAGCACGGCCGAGGACCGCACCGACTACGTGCACCTGACCAACCCGGACGACTCGGCGGCCGTCGTCGACATCGACCTGTACGGCAAGGACGGCACCCTCAAGTCCACGGTGGCCGACGGGATCACGGTCCAGCCGCACGCGAGCGAGCCGATCCTGCTGAACACGCTGACCGGCGACCCGGAGACCAACCTCACGGTGCACGTGACGGTCCGCAGCGGCCGTGTCGGTGCCGCCGTGCAGGCGCTGGACGACAAGATCGGCGGCGACTGGCTGGCCGCCTCCGCCGACCCCGCCGGCAGTCTCGTCCTGCCGGGCATCCCCAAGGACGCCACCTCCGTGCGCCTGGTCGCCTTCGCGCCCGGTGACACGGACGCCGACCTGAAGGTCCGCCTCGCCTCGCCCTCGGGCCTGATCACCCCGGCGGGCCACGAGACGCTGCACGTGAAGGCCGGCATGACCTCCGCCGTCGACCTCGGGGACGTCACCCGCGGCGAGGCCGGCTCGCTGGTGCTCACACCGAGCGATGCCTCCGTCCCGGTCGTCGCCGCCCTGCGGGTGGTGCGCGGCAAGGGCGACAGTCAGGAGACCGGGTTCATCCCGGCCACCGCCCCCGTCGGCACGCGCGCGACGGCGGCCGACAACAGCGCCAAGGGCTCCACCCTCGCGGTCACCGCGCCGGGCAAGGGGGCCACGGTCAAGGTCACCGCGTCCGCGGGCAGCGGCGGCGGCACGGCGGTGTCGAAGACGTTCACCATCAAGGGCGGCACCACGCAGAACGTCGCGGCACCGGTCCCGAGCGGCCTCAAGGGCACGTACGCCCTGACCGTCGAGCCGGTCTCCGGAGGCCCGGTCTACGCCTCCCGGATGCTGGCCGCGACGCAGGACGGCGTCCCCGCGTTCACCGTCCAGAACCTCCCGGACGACCGGGGCACGGTCTCGGTGCCGGAGGCGGACCAGGATCTCTCGGTGCTGCTAGGCAAGTGAGGCGTGCGGGTGACCCCGTGCGGGTGATCCGTGCGGGTTATCCCGGGCGGTGACGCGGTCGGGTGACGCGGTCAGGGACGGTCCCGCCCCGCGCTCAGTCCTCGCCGTACCGCGGATCGACCGTCTCCGGCGTCAGCCCCAGCAGCTCCGCGACCTGTTCGACGACGATCTCGTGCACCAGGGCCGCGCGCTCGTCGCGCCCCTTCGTGCGGATCTCGACCGGCCGGCGGTAGACCACCACGCGCGCCGGACGGCCCTCGCGCGCGGCGACCGTGCCGCCCAGGGGCACCGCCTCGTCGCTCCACTCGTCGCCCGGGCCCTCCAGGCGGGGCACTTCGAGGACCATGAAGTCGATGTCGGCGAGCTGCGGCCAGTGTCGCTCCAGCCGCTCCACGGAGTCCTGCACCAGGTCCGCGAACACTTCGGCGCGGCTCGCCGCGAGCGGCACCTGGGGCGGTGCCACGGGGCCGCGCATGCCTCGGCCATGGCGGTCACGTCGGCGGGGACCGGCTGGTGCGGCGCGGGGCGGTACGGGGTTGTCCATCACTGACGAAGAGTAGTCCCCGCCCGGCCCGGCCGCCCGGCCCCACGCTGCGCCGGATCACCGCCCGCCCGGCCGACGCCCGGTGGTCCGGCTTCTGTTCCGGATGTCGCCCGATGACCATTCCGGCCAAGGTCGGGCTCGATTCCGTATCTCTCCAGGACCGTCTCTGACATGGCAATTGACATGATTTGTGCCAAGTGGTGACCGGACACAGGCCTGTTCGGTGCCGTCGGCGGTGATGTCCCCCCAGGTCAGGGGGTGATGATCGAAAAGTGGTGTAAGCGGTCTCACAGGACGACACGGTGGGGTGACCTGGGGGAGAGTCGTCGCGGCCCGCTCAAGAGTGCGGTACCGTCCAACGTCGTGAGCCCTGTACGTCGCTGTTCGCGCACCGCTTGCGGCCGGCCCGCCGTCGCGACGCTGACGTACGTCTACGCCGACTCGACCGCGGTCCTCGGCCCGCTCGCCACCTACGCCGAACCCCACTGCTACGACCTGTGTGCCGAGCACTCCGAGCGCCTGACCGCGCCGCGTGGCTGGGAGGTCGTGCGGCTCGCCGACTCCTCGGGTCCCGCCCGTCCGAGCGGTGACGACCTGGAGGCGCTGGCGAACGCGGTGCGCGAGGCGGCCCGCCCGCAGCGGCGTACGGCCGAAGCCGGAGGCGGCAGCGCCCGCTCGGCCGACCCGATGGAGGTCGCACGCCGCGGCCACCTGCGGGTCCTCCGTTCGCCGGACAACTGAGCGTCCCTCCGGGGCTCACCGGTCCGCCTCTCGCGGCCGCCCCGGAAGCCCTGCACGGCCCCCGCGCTCAGAGTGCTGACGTTTTCCCGCCCCCGTCCCCGTCCCCACCCCGCCCACCGACCCGGCAGGGCGGCGGGCACCGTTCCGGGTGCCCTGCCCGCCTCTCCCCGATTCCACCGAGCGACGCACACCCATTGACGTGAAGTTGTCGCGGACACGACGATTCCGTCTGCCGTGAGAAACCGCTTTCGCATCACGGAATCCCGGGGAGGCACCCGTGTACGTCCAGGAGCTGGAACCCGTCGCCGACTCGCTCGGCCTGTCCGCCCTCGTGGCCGCCCTGCCCCTCGTCGTCGTGCTGGTCCTGCTCGGCGGCGTCCGCGTGAAGGCCCACCTGGCGGGCCTGACCGGCCTCCTGGCGGCCGCACTCGTCGCCTGGCTCGCCTACGGCATGCCGGTCGGCCAGACGCTCTCCAGCGCCGCCCAGGGAGCCGTGTTCGGCCTCTTCCCCATCCTGTGGATCGTCGTCAACGCCCTGTGGGTGTACCGGATGACCGTCCGCACCCGGCACTTCGACATCCTGCGCCGCTCCTTCGGACGGCTCTCGGACGATCCGCGCATCCAGGCGCTCGTCGTCGCGTTCTGCTTCGGCGCGCTCCTCGAAGCCCTCGCCGGCTTCGGCGCACCCGTCGCGATCTGCTCGGTGATGCTGGTCGCCCTCGGCTTCGACCCCGTCCGCGCGGCGGTCGTCGCCCTCGTCGCCAACACCGCCCCGGTCGCCTTCGGCGCGATGGGCACACCGGTCGTGACCCTCGCCCAAGTCACCGGCCTGCCACTGGACTCGGTCGCCTCCGTGGTGGGCCGCCAGACCCCGCTGCTCGCGCTGGTCGTGCCCCTGGTGCTGGTCGGGCTGGTCGACGGCAGGCGCGGACTCCGGGAGACCTGGGTGCCCGCCCTGGTGTGCGGAGTCGCCTTCGCCGCCGCCCAGTTCGCCGTCTCGAACTACCTCTCCGCGCAACTCGCCGACATCGCCGCCGCCTTGGCCGGTGCCGCCGCCCTGGTCGCCGTGCCCCGCGCGCGCGTGCCCGCCACCGAGTCCGTACGGGCCTCGGTCCTGACCGGCACCCGCAGCGAGGACCTCGACGAACGGGACCCGCGCCGCGAAGTCCTGCGCGCCTACGCCCCGTACGCCCTGATCGTCGTGATCTTCTCGGTCGCGCAGATCCCGGTCGTGAAGGACTGGCTGGCGGGGGCGACCCGGACGTTCGACTGGCCCTTCCTGGACGTAGTCGGCCCGGGCGGCAAGCCGGTGGGCGGGAACGTCTTCACCTGGCCGATCGTGGCGACCGGCGGCACGCTCGTCCTGATCGCGGGGGTGTGCACCGCCGTCGTGCTCGGGGTGCACGCACGCGTGGCGGTACGGGAATGGCTCGCGACCGTCCACGAGTTGAGGTTCGCGATCCTCACGGTGACGTCCGTGCTGGCGCTCGCCTACGTCATGAACCTCTCCGGGCAGGCCGCCACCATCGGCCAGTTCGTGGCGGCCGCCGGGGCCGGGCTCGCCTTCCTGTCCCCCGTCCTGGGCTGGTTCGGCGTGGCCGTCTCCGGCTCCGACACCTCGGCGAACGCCCTCTTCGGCGCGCTCCAGGTGAGCGCCGCGAAGGAGTCGGGTCTGTCGCCCGAACTCCTGGCGGCCGCCAACAGTTCGGGCGGTGTCCTCGGCAAGATGATCTCGCCGCAGAACCTCACGATCGCCTGCGCGGCGGTCGGACTCGCGGGCCGGGAGGGCGACCTGCTCCGCAAGGTCCTGCCCTGGAGCCTCGGACTCCTGCTGGTGATGTGTCTGATCGTGGTCGGACAGAGTTCGCCGGTGCTGTCCTGGATGCTTCCGTGAGCCGCTCGCGGACCCGTCCCGGGGCGGAAGCGCCCCTCCCGGCCGAGAAGGGACGGTTCCGCAGGTCGCGGTGGTGCTCCACCGGGGCTCGGTACGGCACCTCGCCGGCGCGGAAGGGTAGTTTGGGCCGACCGAAGTGGACTTCTGGAGGGTTGGCCCGTGACTGCTGATCTGTCGCAGCTCGTGAAGGCGTACGACGTGCGCGGGGTGGTCCCGGACCAGTGGGACGAGCCGCTGGCCGAACTGTTCGGTGCCGCCTTCGTCCAGGTGACGGGAGCCGACGCCATCGTGATCGGGCACGACATGCGGCCCTCCTCGCCCGGACTGTCCCGGGCCTTCGCTCGTGGAGCCGCCGCCCGCGGTGTCGACGTCACCGAGATCGGCCTCTGCTCGACGGACCAGCTCTACTACGCGTCGGGCGCGTTCACCCTCCCCGGCGCCATGTTCACCGCCTCGCACAACCCCGCCCGCTACAACGGCATCAAGATGTGCCGGGCGGGCGCGGCCCCCGTCGGCCAGGACACCGGTCTGTCCGAGATCCGCCGGCTCGCCGAGTCCTGGCTCGACTCCGGCTCCGGCGCCCCGGCCTCGGACGCGACGCCCGGCACGATCACGAGCCGCGACACGTTGGAGGACTACGCGGCCTACCTCCGCTCGCTCGTCGACCTGACCTCCATCCGCCCCCTGAAGGTCGTCGTCGACGCGGGCAACGGCATGGGCGGACACACCGTCCCGACCGTCTTCGCCGGGCTGCCGCTGGACCTCGTCCCGATGTACTTCGAGCTGGACGGCACCTTCCCCAACCACGAGGCCAACCCGCTCGACCCGGCGAACATCGTGGACCTCCAGAAGCGTGTCCGCGAGGAGGGCGCCGACCTCGGCATCGCCTTCGACGGCGACGCCGACCGCTGCTTCGTCGTGGACGAGCGGGGCGAGCCGGTCTCCCCGTCCGCGATCACCGCGCTGGTGGCCGCCCGCGAACTCGCCAAGCACGGCGGCGGCACCGTCATCCACAACCTCATCACCTCCTGGTCGGTCCCCGAGGTCGTCCGCGAGCACGGCGGCACCCCGGTCCGCACCCGCGTCGGCCACTCCTTCATCAAGGCCGAGATGGCCACGTCCGGCGCGATCTTCGGCGGCGAACACTCCGCCCACTACTACTTCCGCGACTTCTGGAACGCCGACACGGGCATGCTGGCCGCCCTCCACGTCCTCGCCGCGCTCGGCGGACAGGACGGTCCGCTCTCCGGCCTCGTCGCGGAGTACGACCGCTACTCCGGCTCCGGCGAGATCAACTCCACCGTCGACGACCAGGCCGCCCGCCTCGCCGCCGTCCGCGCCGCCTACGAGGGCCGCGAGGGCGTCACCATCGACGAACTCGACGGCCTGACCGTCACCACCGAGGACGCCTGGTTCAACGTCCGCCCCTCCAACACCGAACCCCTCCTCCGCCTCAACGCCGAGGCCCGCGACGAGACGACGATGACGAAGGTCCGCGACGAGGTGCTGGCCATCATCCGGGGCTGAGGCGTCCCGCCCGGCGCGCCGCGGGCGCGCCGGGCCTCGCGCACACCAGGCGCGTACATGCGGGAAGTGCCGGACAGGCCCTGGCCGGTGCGGGCCGCGCGCCCGACGAACAGGCCCCCGCGCCCCCGCGCCGGGCTCCCCGCAGCGGTACCCTGACCAGGCCGCATCCACTGTTTCGGAAGGACACCCCATGCCGCTCGAAGCCGGCCTCCTGGAGATCCTCGCCTGCCCGGCCTGCCACGCCCCGCTCAAGGAGCAGGAGACCGAGCTGATCTGCACGGGAGCGGACTGCGGCCTCGCCTATCCGGTCCGCGACGGCATCCCCGTCCTCCTGGTCGACGAGGCCCGCCGCCCCGCCTGACCGGCACGGCCGCCCGCACGGGAGGCCCCCGCGGCGCCGTCCCCGTCCGCACGGGCGGGCCGACGGCGCGGCAACGACACCAGCCCGACAACAAGCGACGACAAGCGACAGCGCCGTCGTCGTCCGCGCGGGACACCGGCGACGCCCCCGTCCCGCACGGCGACCGACGCCGCAGCACCCGGCCGGTCCCCGGTCCGACCCAGCGCCGCTCGGCACCTCGCGCGAGCGACCCCGTGCACGCGACACCGGCGGCCGGCGCAGACGCCGCCCCGGCGATCGGAGGCTCCCGACCCCATGCTCGACGAATCGCTGCTCGACGACCCCGACGCACTCGCCCGGGCCGACCGGCGGGCCCTGCTCCGCGGCGCGGCCGAGGCGGGAGCCCGGGTGCGCACCGCGGTCCGGCACGCCGCCGAGGCCGGGATCTCCGAGCTGAAGCCGGACGGCCGGCCGCGCGCCGTCATGATCGCCGGACCCGGCATGGCCGCCACCGGCGTCGCCGAGTTCCTCGGCACCCTCGTCGGAGCGAGCTGCCCCGTCACGCGGCTCACCCCCCAGGGCGTCGCACCCGCCGCGGGCGCCCTGCGCTGGGAACTGCCCGGCTGGGCCGGCCCCGTCGACCTCCTGCTGATCGCCACACCCGACGGCAGCGAACCCGGCCTGGACCTCCTCATCGAGCAGGCCTACCGGCGCGGCAGCACCGTCGCCGCCGTGGCCCCCGCCGGCTCCCCCCTCTCCGGCTGGGTGGCGGGCATCCACGGCCTCTTCATCCCGATGGCCACCGCCCCGTACGAACCGGAGGAGCCGTTCGCGGCCTCCGCGCCCGGCGTCCTGTGGGCGCTGCTCACCCCGCTGCTCGTGCTCCTCGACCGCACCGGGCTCGTCTCCGCCCCGCCGGAAGCCCTGCAGAAGGTCGCCGACCGCCTCGACCACGTCGCCGAACGCTGCGGCCCCACGATCGCCGCCTACAGCAACCCGGCCAAGACCCTCGCCGTCGAACTGGCCGAGGCCCTCCCGGTGATCTGGACGGAAGGCACCTCCGCCGGACCGGCGGGCCGCCGCTTCACCGCCGCGCTCGCCGAACTCGCGGGCCGCCCCGCGCTGACCGCCGAACTCCCCGAGGCCCTCACCGCGCACAGCGTGCTCCTCGCGGGAGCCCTCGCCGCGGGCGCGGACCCCGACGACTTCTTCCGCGACCGTGTCGAGGAGGCACAGGCGCTGCACGCGCGCGTGGTGCTGCTCCGCGACCGCCCCATCGGCGGGATCAGCGCCGCCCCCGCCGCCCGCGAACTCGCCCTCACCCACGACACCGCGATCAGCGAGCTCGAACCCGAGGAGGGCGGCGAACTGGAGACCCTCGCCGAGCTGATCGCCACCACGGATTTCGCCGCCGTTTACCTGGCGCTCGCCTCGGGGGCCTGACCTGGAACCTGCCGTCACCTTCCCCCGGCGGCGCCCGCGCGTTCTCCGGGCGAACGACGCGGAGTGACGACAGGACCCGGGGCGGGACCCGCGACCGGTGCCCCCGGACGCCGGGGCCCACGACCGGAACCCGACGCCACGCCTCCCCACCGGCCCACCGCACGGAGCGGGCCGCGCAGCGCACGTATGGAGAAGAAGACACCGATGGACCGCCTCGACAACACCGTCCGCCCCTACGCCTGGGGCTCCACCACCGCCATCCCGCACCTGCTCGGCGTGGAGCCGACCGGTGAGCCGCAGGCGGAGATGTGGATGGGCGCGCACCCGGGCGCGCCCTCGCGCACCGAGCGCGGTCCGCTCGACGAGGTCGTCGACGAGGACCCCGAGAGGGAACTCGGCCGCGCCGCCGTCGCCAAGTTCGGCCCCCGCCTGCCGTTCCTCCTCAAGCTCCTCGCCGCCGGCGCCCCCCTCTCCCTCCAGGTCCACCCCGACCTCGAACAGGCCCGCGAGGGCTACGAGGACGAGGAGAGCCGCGGTGTCCCGATCGACGCCCCGCACCGCAACTACAAGGACGCCAACCACAAGCCCGAACTGATCTGCGCTCTCACCGAGTTCGACGGACTGTGCGGCTTCCGCGCCCCCGAGGCGGCAGCCGACTTCCTCGCCGCCCTCGACGTCGACGCCCTCAAGCCGTACGTCGACCTGCTGCGCGCGCACCCCGAGGAGGCCGCCCTGCGCGAGGTCCTCACGGCCGTCCTCAGCGCCGACCCCGACGACATGGCCCACACGGTCACCGAGACCACGGCCGCCTGCGCCCGCCTCGGCGGCGACCACGCCCCGTACGCCGACCTCGCCCACCACTACCCGGGCGACCCCGGGGTCATCGCCGCGATGCTCCTCAACCACGTCCGGCTCCAGCCCGGCGAGGCCCTGTTCCTCGGCGCCGGCATCCCGCACGCGTACCTGAACGGCCTGGGCGTCGAGATCATGGCCAACAGCGACAACGTCCTGCGCTGCGGTCTGACCCCCAAGCACGTCGACGTCCCCGAACTCCTGCGCGTGGTCCGCTTCGAGGCGAGCGATCCCGGCATCCTGCGCCCCGAGGCGTCCTCCGACGGAGAGGAGCTCTACGCCACCCCCATCGACGAGTTCCGCCTCTCCCGCTACGCCCTCGCCGAGGGCGCCGCCCCCCGCGACCTCACCCGCGACACCCCGCAGATCCTGCTGTGCACGGCGGGCTCCGTCCGCGCCGACGGCATCGATCTCACGCCCGGCCGCTCGGTGTTCGTACCGGCCGACGAAAAGGCCGAAGTGTCCGGGTCCGGCACGATCTTCCGTGCGACAGTGGTGGCCTGACGGGACGACAGCCCGGACCTGGGACGCCCGTGGCCGGTCCGGGCTGCAAGAATGACCCACCGCAAAGGGCGGGTAAAGCCCGGACCGGGGTACGAGGGTACGAACGGGGTCCGGACGGCGTACGAAGGGACAGCAGGAGCAGATGAGCGCTTCAGGCGGCACCAAGGCGATCGTGGCGGCACTCGGTGCCAACCTCGCGATCGCGGCAGCGAAGTTCGTGGCGTTCGCGTTCAGCGGCTCCTCCTCGATGCTCGCCGAGGGCGTCCACTCGCTCGCCGACTCGGGGAACCAGGCGCTGCTCCTGATCGGCGGCAAGAAGGCCCAGCGCGAGGCGACCCCGGAGCACCCGTTCGGCTACGGCCGCGAGCGCTACATCTACGCCTTCCTCGTCTCCATCGTCCTGTTCTCGGTCGGCGGCATGTTCGCCGTCTACGAGGGCTACGAGAAGATCAAGCACCCGCACGCGATCGAGCACTGGTACTGGCCGGTGGGTGTCCTCGTCTTCGCGATCATCGCCGAGGGCTTCTCCTTCCGGACGGCCATCAAGGAGTCCAACCAGATCCGCGGCACGCACTCCTGGTCGCAGTTCATCCGCCGCTCCAAGGCCCCCGAGCTGCCGGTCGTCCTCCTGGAGGACTTCGGCGCGCTCATCGGTCTGGTCCTCGCCCTGTGCGGCGTCGGCCTCGCCCTGCTCACCGACGACGGCACCTGGGACGGCGTCGGCACGGTCTGCATCGGTGTCCTGCTCATCCTGATCGCCCTGGTCCTCGCCGCCGAGACCAAGTCACTGCTGCTCGGTGAGTCGGCGGGCCCGGAGAACACCGCGAAGATCGAGGCCGCGATGGTCGACGGCGACACGGTCACCCGCATCATCCACATGCGCACGCTCCACCTCGGCCCCGAGGAACTCCTCGTCGCCGCGAAGATCGCCGTCCGGCACGACGACACGGCCACCGAGGTCGCCTCCGCGATCAACGCCGCCGAGGCCCGCATCCGCGACGCCGTCCCGATCGCCCGGGTGATCTACCTGGAGCCGGACATCTACAGCGAGGCGGAGGCCACCAAGGGCGCCGACCGCGACGCCACCCCCGGCGGACCGGCCCAGGCGCCGTCCGACCACTGACCTCCCGTCCTACGACGCCGGGGCCCGCCTGAGATCCCGGGCGGGCCCCGACGCCGTACAGCGGCCGACCGCAGCGCGTGCCGCCGACCGCTCGGTGCGCGCTACTCGATCTCCGCCAGCACCCCGACAACCGCCCGCTCGTCCGCCGCGTCCGTCAGCCGATCCCGGAACGCGGGGTCCATCAGCTTGCGCGACAACAACGCCAGAATCCGCAGGTGCTCGTCGCCCGCGGCGGCCTCCGGTACGGAGATCATGAACACCAGCCGGGCCCTGGTCCCGTCCGGCGCACCCCACTCGATGCCCGCGTCGGAGCGCGCGAACCCGACGACCGGGGCGCTCACCGCGTCCGTCTTGGCGTGCGGGATCGCTATCTCCTCGCCGAGGCCCGTGGTGCCCTGCTCCTCCCGGCGAAGTGCCGTGCGCACCAGCTCATCCACGTCACGGACCTTGCCGGTGGCGGCGAGCAGTCCGGCCATCTCACGGATCGCGGACTCCTTGTCCTCGGCCGCGAGCCGGACGCGGACGGTCTCCTCGGTGAGATACCCGGAGAGGACTTCGGGCTCGTCGGCGACAGCGGTGGCCGCCGTCCCAGAGCCGTGAGGGGCGGACACGGCAGCCGAGTCGCCGCCCTTCGACGATCCGGCGAGCCCCGGTCCCGGACCCGCGCCGGTCCCGCCGGCGGCGACCGCACCGGCGAGCGCGGGCTCGGGCGTCCGCGCCGAGGGAATCAGCACCTCGCCGCGCCGCCGGCGCTCACTGATGTCGATCAGCGTGACGGTCGTCAGCGCGGTCACCGCCGTACCGACGACGACGGCCACGAAGAACATCGGTACGCCGCCCACGGCGCCCAGCACCGCCACGATCGGCCCGCCGTGCGGGACCGCGTCACCGACACCGGCGAGTCCGGCGACCGCACCGGCCACGGCACCGCCGAGCATGTTCGCCGGAATGACCTGCGCGGGCCGCGCCGCGGCGAACGGGATGGCGCCCTCGGAGATGCCGAAGCAGCCCATGAAGAGCGAGGCCAGTCCCGTCTCCCGCTCCTGCTCGGTGTAGAGGCGCTTGCGGATCAGGGTGGCCACGCCCTGGCCGAGCGGCATCACGGGAATCGCGGCGGCGCACATGCCCATGACGGTCTGGTTGCCGGTCGCGATGAGACCGGAGCCGAAGAGGAAGGCCGTCTTGTTGACCGGGCCGCCCATGTCGAACGCGATCATCAGGCCCAGGATCGCGCCGAGCAGCACCGCGCTGGTCCCGGTCATCCCGCTGAGCCAGCTGGTCAGGTGCTCGAAGACCCACGAGATCGGCTTCCCGATGACGTAGACGAAGAAGAGGCCGAGTGCCGTCGTCGCGACGATGGGGATCACGATGATCGGCATGATCGGCTGGGCGAACTTCGGGACCTTGACCTTCTTGATCCACAGGACCAGATAGCCGGCGAGGAACCCGGTCACGATCGCTCCGATGAACCCGGCGCCCGACTTGGAGTCGTACAGCGCGCCGGTGTTGGCGATCCACCCGCCGATCATGCCGGGCACGAGCGCGGGCCGGTCGCCGATCGCGTAGGCGATGTAGCCGGACAGGATCGGCACCATCAGCGTGAAGCCGATGACACCGATGTTGTTGACGTCCATCCAGAAGGAGTCCTTCGGGATGACCAGACCGCCGGAGGGGTCGGTGTGTCCGCCGAGCGAGAGGGATATCGCGATGAGCAGCCCGCCGACCACGACGAACGGGATCATGTAGCTGACCCCGTTCATCAGCGCCTTGTACGGCAGGCTCCGCTCCTTGCCGCCGCCGCTGCCCGTCCCGGACGTCGGCGAAGGACCGTCCGAGGTGTGCACGGGCGCCGACTGAACCTGCTCGATCAGCCGCTCGGGGTGGTGGACCCCTTCCGCCACCCCGACGGTGATCACCCGTTTGCCCGCGAACCTGCTGAGGTCCACGTCCTTGTCCGCCGCGACGATGATCCCGTCAGCGGTTCTGACATCGTTGTCATCGAGGACGTTCTCGGCACCGATGGATCCTTGTGTCTCCACTTTCATGTCGATCCCGAGGCGCTCCGCGGCCTGCGAGAGCTTCTCCGCCGCCATGTACGTGTGGGCGATGCCGGTCGGGCACGCGGTCACCGCCAGCAGCTTCAACCGCTGCCGCTCGTCACCGTCGTCGCCCGTGGGGGGAGGGCCGGCCGGACTGGTCACGTCGATCTCCTAACGCCTACGGCGTCCTGGACGCCTAGGTCACGCGGGCCTTTCGGACGCCCGCCGAGCACTGGCGACACCCCTGCCCACGATCGAAGACGCCGAACATCACCGAATCCGCAGGCTGGCGCCCGCGAATCGGGCCGCTGTAGCCCTTCCCGGGGCACCGGCAGGACACCTCGGCCGCCGCCCCTCGACAGCGTCCCTTCCGGAGGCGGACTGGGGGCGGGCGGGCTCACCGGTGTAGCTTGGGTGACTGAGCCAGACGTCGCTGCTGATGGCGGTCGGGCGGTCCCACCGCGGACCGGCCGAGGGAGAGAGGGCCTCCGACGGACTGCGCTGCGCGCACCGGGCACTCCTGTGTCCTGCCGGGGCACGTCCGTGCCCCTCCCGGGCATGCGTATGTGTCCACCGCCGCGCAGAACAGCCCAACTCGCCCCGAATCCGAGGAGCAGCTCGTCATGACGACTGTCGACAGCCGACAGGACTTCAAGGTCGCCGATCTCTCACTGGCCGACTTCGGCCGCAAGGAGATCACCCTCGCCGAGCACGAGATGCCCGGCCTGATGTCGATCCGCAGTGAGTACGCCGCGGCGCAGCCCCTGGCCGGCGCCCGCGTCACCGGATCCCTGCACATGACGGTGCAGACCGCCGTCCTCATCGAGACCCTCGTCGCCCTGGGCGCCGAGGTCCGCTGGGCCTCCTGCAACATCTTCTCCACCCAGGACCACGCGGCCGCCGCCATCGCGGTCGGCCCGAACGGCACGCCGGACAACCCCCAGGGTGTCCCGGTCTTCGCCTGGAAGGGCGAGACCCTGGAGGAGTACTGGTGGTGCACGGAGCAGGCGCTGACCTGGCCGAACACCCCAACCGGCGGCCCGAACATGATCCTGGACGACGGCGGTGACGCCACCCTCCTCGTCCACAACGGCGTGAAGTACGAGAAGGACGGCAAGGTCCCCTCGGCCGACACCGCCGAGAACGAGGAGCACCGCGTCGTCCTCGAACTCCTCAACCGCACCATCAGCGAGGGTTCGCAGAAGTGGACCCAGCTCGCCTCGGAGATCCGCGGCGTGACCGAGGAGACCACCACCGGCGTCCACCGCCTGTACGAGATGCACCGTGACGGCACCCTGCTGTTCCCGGCGATCAACGTGAACGACGCCGTCACCAAGTCGAAGTTCGACAACAAGTACGGCTGCCGCCACTCCCTGATCGACGGCATCAACCGCGCCACCGACACCCTCATCGGCGGCAAGACCGCCGTCATCTGCGGCTACGGCGACGTGGGCAAGGGCTGCGCGGAGTCCCTGCGCGGTCAGGGTGCCCGCGTGATCATCACCGAGATCGACCCGATCTGCGCCCTGCAGGCGGCGATGGACGGCTACCAGGTCACGACCCTCGACGAGGTCGTCGACAAGGCGGACATCTTCGTCACCACGACGGGCAACAAGGACATCATCATGGCCGCGGACATGGCCAAGATGAAGCACCAGGCGATCGTCGGCAACATCGGCCACTTCGACAACGAGATCGACATGGCCGGCCTCGCCAAGATCCCCGGCATCGTCAAGGACGAGGTCAAGCCGCAGGTCCACACCTGGAAGTTCCCCGACGGCAAGGTCATCATCCTGCTGTCCGAGGGCCGCCTGCTGAACCTGGGCAACGCGACCGGACACCCGTCCTTCGTGATGTCGAACTCGTTCGCGGACCAGACCCTGGCCCAGATCGAGCTGTTCACCAAGCCCGAGGAGTACCCGACCGACGTCTACGTGCTGCCCAAGCACCTCGACGAGAAGGTCGCCCGTCTCCACCTCGACGCGCTCGGCGTGAAGCTCACGACGCTCCGCCCCGAGCAGGCCTCGTACATCGGTGTCGAGGTCGAGGGCCCGTACAAGTCGGACCACTACCGCTACTGAGCACACCCGCCGAGCAGCGGTACCACCGCTCGGCGTCCGGATGTCAGCAGGCCCTCGCCCTCCCGGCGGGGGCCTGTCCCCGATGAGGACCTGAACGCCCATGCCCCGCGGCCGTTATTCGCTCCATGATCCGCACGATCACACCCCCCTGGGTGAAGAGCACTTCCACTGCGCGCCCGGCCCCTCCGGCTGGCGCTACGTCGCCCAACTCACCGCCCCCTCCACGACGGGCCCCGACGGCCGCCCCCTGGAAAACACCGTCACCGGCTCCGTCGACCTCGCCATCGACGAACTCGGCCGCCCCATCCGCCTCGAACTCCACTCCGCGAACTGGCAGGTGCGCGGCGCCGCCATCGACGGCGTCACCTGGGTCCGCACCGATCCCGCCGGCATCGAGGCGACCGAAGGAAACGTGGCCGCCCACGCCTTCACCGGCACCTCTCCCGCGTTCCTCGTCGCCACCGCCCGCCTCCTGCGCCTCACCCCTTCCGCCGTCACCGCGGCAACCCGCGTACGCCTCGTCTCCTTCACCGGCCTGGTACTCGCCCCGCGCACCCTCGACCAGTCCTGGGCCTTGATCGCAAGCGAAACACACAGCACTGACAACGGTCCCCTGACCGTGGACGAATACCAGGTCACTGCCCTGGACACGGGGGAGCAGCACGCCGTCCACATCGCCGGGGACGTCGTGCTCGCGGCTCCCGGCATCGAGCTGGAGGACCTCGAGTCACCGCCGTCGGCGTTCAGCTGAGCGCACCTCACGACGAGGCGGCGGTGACGATGCCCGGCGTGGACGGCGGGATCCGCCCATGAGGAACCGGAGCCGTCGGCCGGCGAGAACGCTCAGCCGGGCGGGGCGAAGCCGGTCCCCGGCCGCTCGCCCTGCCCGGGCTCACGCGCCGGCTGCCCCGGGCCCTCCGCACGATCCTGACCTGCCCGGGCCGGATCGGGCTGTGAACCGGCAGGAGCCTGCGCCACAACGGGATACCCGTCGGAAGCGTGCCGACCGGGACCTTCACCACTCCCCAGCGACAGAGGGGCGTAGCCGCCGTGACCTCCCTGTGGGGGATAGCCGGCAGAAGCAGGGGGCGGGGCGTAGCCGGTGTTCGTGGGGGGCGGGTTGTATCCGCCGTGCCCCGCCGGCTGGGGGTGGCCGCCAGGACCCTGCGGGAAGGGATGTGCGCCAGGAAAGGGCTGAGGCATTCCGACGGCGGGACCGCCTCCGAACACCCGACGGGCCTCACGGGCCTGCCGCTCCTGCACCACGGCCGCCAGATACGCACCCGCGGGCACACCCTGCGGCGGCGGCGTTCCCGTACGCGTGGCGAGATCCATCGCGAGCCGTTCCGCCATCGCACCGCCCACCCGCGGATCCAACTGCCCCATCCGCGTCAGATACTGGCGGATGGCCAGCCACAGCCCGTCCGGCACCGCGGACAGATCGAGCTCGGCGAACCGTCCCGCGAGCCAGGGCGGCGGCGGAGGCACACGCGGCATACGCCCCACGGGAATCCGCTCACGCACCACGAGAGTGCCGGCGAACACGTCACCGAGCCGCCGGCCGCGCTCCGACACCAGAGAGGCGATGCACGCGACGATGCCGAACGTCATGAGGATCTCGACGACTCCCACCGCTCCGCGCACCAGCGCGTGCCGGAACCGGATCGGCCCGCCGTCGTCCCGCACCACCCGCAGCCCGCACGCCAGCTTCCCCAGCGACCGGCCATGGCTGAGCGTCTCCACCGCGATGGGCACGCCGACCAGGACCAGAAGGAAACTCGCGATCGACAGGGCGACCTGCGCCGCGTCGTCCAACGCGGCGGTCGCCGCGACGAGCCCGATCGTCACGACGAGGTAGACCACCACCGCCGCGGCGAGGTCGAGCACGACGGCCAGCGCCCGGCTCGGCAGTTTCGCGGGGCGCAGCTCCAGCGCCACCGCCTCGCCCGTCACTAGCTCACTCACACGTGCCGCCCTTCCCCTGACCTGCCCCGAGAACCGCCAGTCTGCCAAGCTGAGCGCACATCGCGCCGCAGTAAGACAAGCTGACATCGACCAAGAGCCGCCGACGAGCAGCCGAGGAGCAGTCAAACCGATGGACCTCGACGTCTTCGTCTCCGCCCACCGAGCCGAGTGGGACAGACTCGACGCCCTCCTGCGCCGTCAGCGCCGCCTCGACGGAGCCGAGGCCGACGAACTCGTCACCCTGTACCAGCGAACGGCCACCCATCTCTCGCTGATCCAGTCCAGCGCCCCCGACCCGCAGCTCACCGGCCGGCTCAGCCAACTCGTGGCACGCGCGCGCAGCGCCGTGACCGGCACGCGCCGAGCCTCCTGGCGCGATGTCACCGGCTTCCTGACCCGTGGTTTCCCGGCCGCGGTCTACCGTTCCCGCCACTGGTGGGTGCCCACGGCCCTCCTGTCCACGGCGATAGCGGCCCTCCTGGGCTGGTGGATCGCCGCGCACCCGGAGGTCCAGGCCTCGATCGCCGCGCCCAGCCAGCTCCGCGACCTCACCCGCCCCGGCGGCGAGTACGAGACCTACTACTCCAGTCACCCGGCCGCGTCCTTCGCGGCCCAGGTCTGGACGAACAACGCCCAGGCCGCGGCCATGTGCCTGGTCCTCGGGATCTTCCTGGGCCTCCCGGTGCTCTGGATCCTCTTCCAGAACATGCTCAACGTGGGTGTCGGCATCGGCCTGATGTCATCGGCCGGCCGCCTGGACACCTTTCTGGGCCTGATCCTTCCGCACGGCCTGCTGGAACTGACGGCCGTCTTCGTCGCCGCGGGCACCGGCCTGCGACTGGGCTGGACGGTCATCGACCCGGGCCCGCGCTCCCGACGCACGGCGCTCGCGGAAGAAGGGCGCGCCGCCCTCGGAATGGCCGTCGGCCTGGCGCTGGTCCTCTTCATCTCGGGTGCCATCGAAGGCTTCGTCACGCCCTCCGGCCTCCCCACCTGGGCGCGCATCGGTATCGGGATCGCGGCCGAACTGGCCTTCCTCCTGTACGTCTACGTGCTCGGCGGCCGTGCGGTCCGCTCGGGCAACACCGGTGACGTCGAAGCCTCCGAGCGCAGCGCCACTCTCCCCGTGGCCGCCTGATGTGCGGACGCCTCCGCTGAGCTGCTAGTCTCCTCTTCGCCCCAAGGGACCCGTTGACACGGGTTGTTCGGGGAGGTAGATTAGAACAGTTGCCTAGAACTGGACACGTCCGGCGGCAACGGTTAGAGTCTGCGAGCTTCTCCAAGTAGTCGACACGTCGATTCGAAGAAGCCCCCCTCCTGATGATTCAGAAATGGTCGCCGGTAAGTCAGGCCCAAACCTTCTGATAAAGTCGGAGTCGCTGAAAAGGAAAGCGCGAAAGCGCGGAACTTGAAAGCACCGAGGAAATCGGGTCCGAAAGGATCTGGTAGAGTCGGACTCGCCGGAAAGGGAAACGCGAAAGCGAAAACCTGGAAAGCGCCGAGGAAATCGGATACGGAAACGGTCTGATAGAGTCGGAAAC
>NZ_JBEXGN010000033.1:0-66463 GCF_040607345.1 Streptomyces sp. NPDC005302 | reverse complement strand
TAGTGTTTCGGTGGTCATAGCGTGAGGGAAACGCCCGGTTACATTCCGAACCCGGAAGCTAAGCCTCACAGCGCCGATGGTACTGCAGGGGGGACTCTGTGGGAGAGTAGGACGCCGCCGAACTAATTTTGGAGAAAACCCCCGTACCGGGGATACCGGTACGGGGGTTTTCTGCGTTCCGAGACAATTATCAGGGGCGGTCTCCGAAAGGAGGCCGCCCCTTTTTCGTTGAGCGGGTTGTGCCGGCTCCTACAGGCGGCCCGCAGACTTCAGGGCCAGGTAAGCGTCCGCCAGGGCCGGGGCCAGATCGTCAGGGGTCGCGTCGACGACGGTGACTCCGCGGCGCCGCAACTGTTCGGCCGTGCGATGACGTTCCGTCTGCGCCTGGGCCGCCGCGGCCGCCTCGTAGACCGCTTCCGTGCTTCCCCGGGCCTTCGCCATGCGGGCGATGTACGGATCGGCGACCGACGCCACCAGGACCGTATGGCGCTGGGTGAGACCGGAGAGGACGGGGAGCAGGCCCTCCTCGACGGGCGCCGCGTCGAGGCTCGTCAGGAGCACGATCAAGGAGCGGCGCGGAGCCGTGCGAAGAGCGATGGCGGCCAGACCGCGGGCGTCCGTTTCAAGCAGTTCGGGTTCGAGGCCCGCCATGGCGGTGACCAGCGACGGGAGGACGTCGCCGGCCGCGCGGCCCTGGACGAGGGCACGGACACGGCGGTCGTAGGCGAGGAGGTCGACGCGGTCGCCGGCGCGGGAGGCCAGGGCGGCGAGCAGCAGGGCCGCGTCCATCGAGGCGTCCAGGCGGGGGATGTCGCCGACACGCCCGGCCGAGGTGCGGCCGGTGTCGAGGACCAGGAGGATGTGCCGGTCGCGCTCGGGGCGCCAGGTGCGTACGGCGACCGTGGTCCGGCGGGCTGTCGCGCGCCAGTCGATGGAACGGGTGTCGTCGCCGGGAACGTACTCGCGCAGGCTGTCGAACTCGGTTCCCTCACCACGGGTCAGCACACTGGTGCGGCCGTCCAGTTCACGGAGCCGGGCCAGTTTGGAGGGGAGGTGCTTGCGGCTGGTGAAGGGAGGCAGGACGCGTACGGTCCAGGGGACCTTGTGGTTGCCCTGGCGGGCGAAGAGGCCCAGGGGGCCGTACGAGCGGATGGTGACGCGGTCCGCTCGGCGGTCGCCGCGGCGGGTGGGGCGCAGACGGGTCGTCACACGGCGGCGTTCGCCCGCGGGCACGGCCGGCCGGTGCCGGGAGGAGGCGACCTCGGTGCCCGCCTCCCAACTGCTCGGCGGCCAGGCGTCCCGGAGGTGGGCACGCAGCGGGCGGCCCGAGGGATTGGTGACGGTGAGGGTGACATCCGCGGATTCGCCGAGGCGTACCGAGGTGTCGCCGGAGCGCGTCAGGCCGAGGCGTCGGACGGGGGCCGCGAGCGCGGCGTCGCAGGCGCAGGCCAGGGCCAGAGGGGCGTTCACCGCGAGGATGCCCGTCCAGCTCGGCTCCCAGATGCCGACGGGGAGTGCGCCGAGAGCCGCGAGGAGAGCGGCGCGTCCGGTGAACGCCATCAGCGGGGGACGGGGACGTGGGTGAGGATCGCGTTGATGACGGAGTCGGCCGTCACGCCCTCCATCTCGGCTTCGGGGCGCAGTTGGACACGGTGGCGGAGGGTGGGGAGGGCGAGGGCCTTCACGTCGTCGGGGATGACGTAGTCGCGGCCCGTCAGCCAGGCCCAGGCGCGGGCGGTGGCGAGGAGGGCGGTCGCGCCGCGCGGTGAGACACCGAGCGAGAGGGACGGCGACTCGCGGGTGGCGCGGCAGATGTCGACGACGTAGCCGGTGATCTCCGGGGAGACCGCCGTCTTCGCGACGGCGGCGCGGGCGGCCTCGAGGTCGGCGGGGCCGGCGACGGGGCGCAGGCCGGCGGCGCGCAGGTCGCGGGGGTTGAAGCCGTCGGTGTGCCGGGTGAGGACGGCGATCTCGTCCTGCCGGCTGGGCAGCGGGATCGTCAGCTTCAGCAGGAAGCGGTCCAGTTGGGCTTCGGGGAGGGGATACGTGCCCTCGTATTCGACCGGGTTCTGGGTCGCGGCGACGAGGAAGGGCTCGGGGAGCGGCCGGGGGGTGCCGTCGACCGTGACCTGGCGTTCCTCCATGGCTTCCAGCAGGGACGCCTGGGTCTTCGGGGGCGTGCGGTTGATCTCGTCGGCCAGCAGCAGGTTGGTGAAGACCGGGCCGGGCTGGAAGGAGAATTCGGCGGTGCGGGCGTCGTAGACGAGGGAGCCGGTGATGTCGCTCGGCATCAGGTCGGGGGTGAACTGGACGCGTTTGGTGTCGAGTTCGAGAGCCGATGCCAGAGCGCGGACCAGCAGAGTCTTGGCCACTCCCGGGACGCCTTCGAGCAGGACGTGTCCGCGGCAGAGAAGGGCGACGACGAGGCCGGTCACGGCGGGGTCCTGGCCGACCACGGCTTTGGCGATCTCGGCGCGCAGGGACTCCAGAGACGCGCGGGCGCTGCTCGCATCCCCGGAATGTCCGGCGTATCCGGCGTTGTCAGTGGTCGGGTCCATCATGAATGGCGTACCTCTCTTGCGAGGGCGTCGAGTTGGTCGGCGAGGGAGATGAGGGCTGCGTCGTCGTGCGGTGACGGCCCGAAGAGGAGCTGGTGCAGGGACTGGCCGTCGCCGTCGAGGTGGGCGGACAGAGCGGGGAGCAGGGCCTCGGGCGTGTGTGCCTGGGCCGGGGGGACGCCGACGAGGGGGGCGAGGCGGGTGCGGGTGGTGGAGCGCAGAGCGGTGGCCGCTCGGTCGCGGGCGTTGGCCTTGCGGTAGAGGCGGGCGCGGCCTTCGACGGTCTCGGAGGCCCGGATCGCCACCGGAAGTCGTTCGGGTACGAGGGGGCCCAGTCGGCGTGCCCGCCACAGGGCGGCCAGGGCTGCCGCGACGAAGAGCTGCAGCGTGCCCCAGAGCCAGCCCGAGGGGAGCAGGTCGAAGAAGCTCCGGTCGCCCGCGTCGGTGGCCGAGGTGTCGGAGAGCGAGGGGAGGTACCAGACCAGGTGGGAGCGGGAGCCGAGGAGTTGGAGGGCGAGCGAGGCGTTGCCCTGCTCGTCGAGACGTTCGTTGTAGAGGATGTCGGGGGCGCCGAGGACGACGGTGTCGCCGCTTGCCGAGCGGGCGTGGAGGCGCAGCAGTGTGGGCTGTCCGTCGCTCGGGTAACAGGCGTCGGCGTCCTGGGCGGTGGTGGAGTAGCGGACGCCGCCCGTGTCGGCGCTGCCCGCTCGCCGGGCGGCGGGAAGCGTGCAGTCGGGGGAGAGCGTCGAGTCGAAGCTGACCGCGGGGTCGGCGGACACACCGGGGGCGAGCGTGGCGACGGAGGGCCGGCCGGGGGCGATCAGGACGGTACGGCCGGCGGAGTTCGCCGTCGCCGCGCGCAGCAGGGTCTGCTGACGTCCGGTCAGGAGGTCCGGGGCGGCGACCAGCAGGGTGGTGTCGGGACCGGCGGCGGCGCGGGCCTGTCCGAGGGTGCTGACCACGCGCGTGGAGACGCCCTGATCGGCGAGGAGCTCGGCGACGGCCCGGCTGCCGAGGGGGTCGGCGGAGCGGGGGTCGAGGCGGCCGTGCCGGGAGTCCGAGCGGACCACGGCGATCACGACGGCGGCGACCAGGAGGACGACCAGGGCGAGGACGACTCCGCGTGTGCGGGTCCACACCTGGCGGGCGGTGGGCGAGGCCGAGGTGGAGGTGAGAGTTGCCTCGGTCATGAGGCGGCGCCCCGGCGGGTGGTGGGGTTCGTGTTCTGGGCGTTGTGGGCGCTGCTCGTGAGGACGGGCCTGGTGCGCTCCAGGTCGCGGTCCAGTTCGGTGAGGTGCTGGTACGCGCGTCGGTCGCCGGTGCGGCCGCCGTACGTGACGTCGTCGAAGTCCCGTGCGGCCGCGCGCAGTCGGTCCGTGTGGTCCGGCAGCGTCCGGCTCGCCTCCGCGGCCGCCTCGTCGGCGGTGCGGCCGGGGCGCGGGTCGAGCAGGGCGCGTTCCTCCAGGGAGCGGACGACGGCGCGCATCCGTTCCTGGACGGCCTGGTTCCAGTGGCCCTGGGCCGCGTGGGCCTCGGCAGCGGCACGGTGTTCGGCCGCGCTCCTCGGGCGGTCGTCGAACAGGGTGGCGGACGGGACGGGCGTGCGGTGCGGGGTTCCCAGGCGCCACCAGAGGGCGCCCAGGACCGCCAGTACCGCGAGGACGATGACGACGAGGCCGAGCGTTCCGCCGGGTGTCGCGGTGGAGGCGGCGCCGAACAGCTTGTCGACCCAGTCCCAGAAGGCGTTCAGGGCGCGCTGGACCAGGCCCGGGTCGTTCTCGTGGTACATCCGCTTGGACAGCTCGCGTCTGGCCGCCTCCCGCGCGGGATCGCGCGGAGTCGTCACCGGTGGCGCGTCGCCGCGCGCCAGTGCGAGCACGGCTGTGGCACCGGTGTGTGGTCCTGCGAGCACTGCTGTGAAGGCTCCCCCCGCCCCGTTCACCGCATCAGCTCCCCGGTGTGGTGCCGGAGGGCTCGGTGCCGTAGTCCGGCACGCCGGCGGCGCGGGCCAGGTCGAGATCGAGCGCCTCGCGGCGGATGCGCTGGTCGATGTACAGGAGCACGGTGACGCCCGCGCTGATCGGGAGGGTGAGCATGGAGCCGATCACCGAGCCGATGCCGCTGACGATGAGGAACGTCCAGCCGATGTCGCCGCCGCTGCTGTCGAGCAGGCCGCTGAAGCCGTCGCCGCTCAGCGCCGCGGCGAGGAGGGCGAAGGGGATGACGACGATCGACGCCACGATGTTGGCGATGATCGTGGCCAGCAGCTGGATGCCGAAGACCCGCCACCAGGAGCCGCGGACGAGCTTCGCGGAGCGGCTCATCGACTTCACGATGCCCTGCTTCTCCAGCATCAGAGCGGGCGAGGAGAGCGAGAAGCGGACCATCAGCCAGATGGCGACGACGGCGGCGGCGAGGCCGCCGAGTACGGCGAGTGCCGCGCCGGCGTCCCCCGAGCCGGCGACGGCGACGAGCACGCCGGGAAGGGTGCCGACGCCGACGATCAGGATGGCGATGAAGGGCAGCAGGAGGGTCAGGCCGGACAGGCGCAGCAGCTGGGGTCGGGCGTCCCGCCAGGCCTCGCCGGTGGTGACCGGCTTGCCGAGCACCGCGCGGCTGGTGACCGAGGTGAGCAGGGCTGTCGCGACGATGGTGCCGAGCAGGGTGATGAGCAGGACGACGCCGGAGCTGAGCATCGTGTCGCCGAGGGCCTGGGTCAGCTCGCCGACGGTGGCGCTCGGGTCGCTGAGGGCGTCGGTGCCCTGGGCGTCGTTCAGGAAGAAGCCCTGGAGCAGGATGACCGCGATCTCCGTGATCACGGCGACGGTCAGCGAGATGCCCAGCACGGTGCGCCAGTAGGTGCGCATGGTGGAGACGGCGCCGTCGAGGATCTCGCCGACGCCGAGGGGGCGCAGCGGGATCACGCCGGGCTTGGCGGCGGGCGGCAGACCGCCCCAGTTGCCGCCCCAGCCGGCGGGGCCACCGGGGGCGCCGTAGCCCTGACCGGGTGCTCCCCAGCCGCCGGGTGCTCCGGGGCCGCGCTGACCGCCGGGGTACTGGCCTCCCCAGCCCGGTCCGGGCGCGGGCGATTGCGGGGTCTGGGCGGGTACCTGCGGGTTGGGGGCGGACCACTGGCCGGGCGGGGGCTGCTCCCTGGACCACTTCGGAGGCTGTTGGGGCTGGTTCGCACCGGCCGGGTCCGTGGGCTGTTCCGCGGGCTGCGCGGTGCCGGTGGAGCCCGGCTCCTGGCCGTCGGAGGGGGCGGATCCGGGCGACGCCCAGCCCGGAGTGTCGTTCATCGTCGCTCCTTCACGGTGCCCGTTCCGCGGTCGCGGCGGCAGGTTGGCAGCCATCGTGCCACGGCCTGCCCGGCAGGTGACCGGCCCCTGTATGAGCTGGACACCTTCAATTGTCCGCCGGGTACGGGGCAGACTGGGCGGATGGCTGATCACTACGCGCAATCCCGCGAGGACAGCGGGCCGACGGAGATACCCGCGATCCGCTGGCACGAGCCGCCCGAAGGACCTGTCGTGGTCCTTCTCGACCAGACCAGGCTGCCGGCCGAAGAGGTCGAGCTGGTGTGCACGGACGCTCCCGCCCTGGTGGAGGCGATCCGGACGCTCGCCGTGCGCGGGGCACCCCTGCTGGGGATCGCCGGGGCGTACGGCGTCGCGCTCGCCGCCGTACGCGGCTTCGACGTGGGGGACGCGGCCCGGGACCTGGCCGGTGCCCGGCCCACCGCGGTGAACCTCTCCGCGGGTGTCCGCAGGGCGCAGGCGGCGCATCAGGCCGCGTTGTCCGCCGGCGGTGACCAGGAGGAGGCCGCGGGGGCGGCGCTGGCCGCGGCGCGGGCGCTGCACCGGGAGGACGCCGAGGCGAGCGCGCGGATGGCCGGGCGCGGTCTGGCGCTGCTCGACGAGCTGCTGCCGGGGGGCGGGCACCGGCTGCTCACGCACTGCAACACCGGGGCGCTGGTGTCCGGCGGGGAGGGCACCGCCTTCGCCGTGGCGCTCGCGGCGCACCGGGCCGGACAGTTGCGGCGGCTCTGGGTCGACGAGACGCGGCCGCTGCTGCAGGGTGCCCGTCTGACGGCGTACGAGGCCGCTCGCAACGGCATGGCGTACACGCTGCTCACGGACAGCGCGGCCGGCTCGCTGTTCGCGTCCGGAGAGGTGGACGCGGTGCTGGTCGGGGCCGACCGGATCGCGGCCGACGGTTCGGTGGCGAACAAGGTGGGGAGCTATCCGCTCGCGGTGCTGGCCAAGTACCACCACGTGCCGTTCATCGTGGTGGCGCCGGTGACGTCCATCGACCCGGACACGCCGGACGGGGCGTCCATCGAGGTCGAGCAGCGACCGGGTCACGAAGTGACGGAGATCACAGCTCCACAGGTGCCGATGGCGGGCGCGGAGTCAGGAGGCGGTATACCTGTGGCACCCCTGGGGACCCAGGCGTACAACCCGGCGTTCGACGTGACGCCGCCGGAGTTGATCACGGCGATCGTCACCGAAGAGGGCGTTGTGTCGCCCGTGACGGCTGAGGCTCTCGCCGAGCTGTGTGACTTGTCACGCCAGGTAACGATTTAGTTAATGGGATGATGTCGTTTATGAAGGGACGAGTCCTTGTCGTCGATGACGACACCGCACTGGCCGAGATGCTCGGCATCGTGTTGCGTGGTGAAGGTTTTGAGCCGTCTTTCGTAGCCGACGGCGACAAGGCGTTGGCCGCTTTCCGTGAGACCAAGCCCGATCTGGTGCTCCTGGACCTCATGCTGCCCGGACGGGACGGCATCGAGGTGTGCCGCCTGATCAGGGCGGAGTCCGGGGTGCCGATCGTGATGCTCACGGCGAAGAGCGACACCGTCGATGTCGTGGTCGGCCTCGAGTCGGGCGCCGACGACTACATCGTGAAGCCGTTCAAGCCAAAGGAGCTGGTGGCGCGGATCAGGGCGCGGCTGCGCCGTTCGGAGGAGCCGGCACCCGAACAGCTCTCCATCGGTGATCTCGTCATCGACGTCGCCGGTCACTCCGTGAAACGGGAGGGCCTGTCGATCGCGCTGACACCGCTGGAGTTCGACCTGCTGGTCGCACTGGCCCGCAAGCCGTGGCAGGTGTTCACGCGTGAGGTCCTGCTCGAGCAGGTGTGGGGATACCGGCACGCGGCGGACACCCGGCTGGTCAACGTTCATGTCCAGCGGCTGCGCTCCAAGGTGGAGAAGGACCCGGAGCGGCCCGAGATCGTGGTGACCGTCCGTGGTGTCGGTTACAAGGCAGGACCGAGCTGAGATGACCCGTGACAGTGCCGCTTCGGCGCCCGCTGAGCAGGGGGAACGTACGGGGCGGCCTGTCGGCCGGAAGGTGACGGGCTCCTTCTGGGGGCGCCTGTTCGAAGGCGGGCTGTTCCAGGGCGGGGTCCAGGGCAGCCCGGTCCTGAGGCTCTTCATGCGCTGGGTGCGCCGTCCGCTGCTGCCCGTGATGAGGCTGTGGCGGCGCAACATCCAGCTCAAGATCGTCGTGACGACACTGCTCATGTCGCTCGGCGTCGTGCTGCTGCTCGGCTTCGTCGTGATCGGGCAGGTCCGCAACGGCCTGCTGGACGCCAAGGTGAAGGCCTCGCAGAGCCAGGCCACCGGCGGTTTCGCGGCGGCCAAGCGCGGCGCCGACTCGACGGTGACGGCGAACGGCGACGACGGTGTGGCCGCGACCAGCCGGGCGTCGAAGAACGTCACCCAGTGGATGACCGATCTCATCGTGTCCCTGTCCAGCGGTGGCCAGGGCGCGTTCGACGTCGTCACCCTCAACTCCACCCCCTCGGGCGACAACGGCGCGGGTCTCGCACCGCGCGGTTCGGGGCGTGTCGACCCCACGGTGAGCGTGCCGGAGAACCTGCGCGCCCGGATCGACAGCAGCAGCGCCGCCCAGCAGAGCTACACCCGGGTCGTCTACAAGGACGGCCGCGCGTCGCAGCCCGCCCTGGTCATCGGCAAACAGCTCAGCGACCCCAACGGCGACGCCTACCAGCTGTACTACCTCTTCCCGCTGACGCAGGAGGAGAAGTCGCTGAGCCTCGTCAAGGGGACCCTCGCGACGGCCGGGCTCTTCGTCGTGGTGCTCCTCGGGGCCATCGCCTGGCTCGTGGTGCGCCAGGTCGTCACCCCGGTGCGGATGGCGGCAGGGATCGCCGAGCGGCTCTCCGCCGGACGCCTCCAGGAACGTATGAAGGTCACCGGCGAGGACGACATCGCGCGGCTCGGTGAGGCCTTCAACAAGATGGCGCAGAACCTCCAGCTGAAGATCCAGCAGCTGGAGGACCTGTCGCGGATGCAGCGGCGGTTCGTCTCCGACGTGTCGCACGAACTGCGGACGCCGCTGACGACCGTCCGGATGGCGGCCGACGTCATCCACGACGCGCGCGCGGACTTCGATCCGATGACCGCGCGGTCGGCCGAACTGCTCGCCGACCAGCTGGACCGCTTCGAGACGCTCCTCGCCGACCTGCTGGAGATCAGCCGGTTCGACGCGGGCGCTGCGGCCCTGGAGGCCGACGCGATCGACCTCAGGGACGTCGTACGCCGGGTGGTCGGCGGAGCCGAGCCGCTCGCCGAGCGCAAGGGCACGCACATACGGGTCGTCGGTGACCAGCAGCCGCTGATAGCCGAGGCGGACGCCCGGCGGGTCGAGCGGGTGCTGCGCAACCTCGTCGTCAACGCCGTGGAGCACGGCGAGGGCAAGGACGT
This sequence comes from Streptomyces sp. NPDC005302, assembly GCF_040607345.1. Lineage (NCBI taxonomy): Bacteria > Bacillati > Actinomycetota > Actinomycetes > Kitasatosporales > Streptomycetaceae > Streptomyces > Streptomyces sp. NPDC005302. The sequence continues at coordinate 57,169 of NZ_JBEXGN010000033.1, read as the reverse complement.
CGTCGTCAAGCTCGCCGCGGCGGGCGGGGCCGTCGCGATCGCCGTCCGTGACTACGGCGTCGGGCTCAAGCCCGGCGAGGCGACCCGCGTGTTCAGCCGCTTCTGGCGGGCCGACCCGGCACGCGCGCGGACCACCGGCGGTACCGGCCTCGGGCTGTCGATCGCCCTGGAGGACGCGCGGCTGCACGGAGGCTGGCTACAGGCCTGGGGCGAGCCGGGCGGCGGTTCACAGTTCCGGCTGACCCTGCCGCGGACGGCGGACGAACCCCTCAGGGGATCGCCGATACCGCTGGAGCCCAAGGACTCGCGGCGCAACCGCGGACTCGACGACGCCGGTCTGCCGCACGCCGGCGGTACCAAGCTCGCCACCGTGCCCGTACAGCAGCCGGTGGGCGGGGCCACGCCGCAGCGGGGGCCCATAGCGCCCCGCCCGGCAGGGTCGCCCACGGCCGACCCGACGGCGCTGCCGGGCAACGGCTCGCGCGTGGTGCCCCGGCCCGCCGGGTCCGTACGCCGTCAGGAAGAGACGTCCGGGGGCGGCCGTGAACAGACCGCGCCGGAGCAGGGCGGCGGGGAACAGACCGGTCCGGAGCAGGGGCGGGACGGCCGGACGCCGGAGGAGCTCGGACATGGGGAGGTATTCCGTGGGCGCTGACCGCGGGGGGAACGGCGTCCGCGGACGCCGTCCGGTGCGCGTCATGGCGTACGCGAGCTGTGGGGCCCTGCTGCTGGCGGGGTGCGCCTCGATGCCCGACAGCGGAGACCTGCGGCAGGTGGAGTCCACCCCGCGACAGGACTCCCAGGTCCGCGTCTACGCGATTCCGCCACGTCCCGGCGCCTCGGCGGACGAGATCGTGCAGGGCTTCCTGGAGGCGCTCACGAGTGACGACGCCAACTACGAGACGGCCGGCAAGTACCTCACGGACGGCGCCCGCAAGACGTGGGACCCGTACGCCTCCACCACCGTGCTCGACGACGCGCCGGACCCGGTGATGGTGCCGACGGACACCAAGGACGGCACGCGGGATGTCCAGTTCCGGCTGAACGGGACCCGGGTCGCCGGCGTGGACGAACGGCACGCCTACGAACCCGCGGCCGGCTCCTACAACGGCTCGGTGCGCCTGACCAAGCTGAAGAACAAGCAGTGGCGCATCGAAGGCCTGCCCGCGGGTGTGGTCATGGGCTCGTCCGACTTCCAGCGCAACTACGTCTCCGTCAACAAGTACTACTACGCGTCGAACGGCACCTCCGGGGCCGGCCGGCCGCTGGCGACGGTCGCGGACCCCGTCTACGTGCGCGCGCAGGTGGACCCGATGACGCAGATCGTGCGGGCGCTGCTGCGGGGGCCCACGAAGTGGCTGGACCCGGAGGTCACGTCGAGCTTCCCCACGGGCACGGACCTGAAGAGCGCCGACACCTCCCTGTCGACCGACGACCGCAACAGGGTGACGGTGCCGCTGAACAGCGAGGCCGACCACGTCGGGAACGCCCAGTGCGAACGGATGGCCGCCCAGCTCCTGCTCACGCTGACGAATCTGACGCCGACCGGTGTCGAGGAGGTGGAGCTGCAGAGGTCGGACGGCTCGCAGCTCTGCGTGCAGAACAAGGAGCAGGCCGCCGGAGTCGCCTCGCACGGTACGGGCCGACAGTCGGAGGACCAGTACTTCATCGACCGCGAGCAACGGCTCGTGCGGATGGACGGCGGCGACCGAGACAAGAACCCCGAGCCGGTGCCCGGAGCGCTGGGTGAGGGCGTCAAGAAGCTGCGCGCGGCCGCGGTGTCGCGGGACGAGACCAGCGCGGCCGGGGTGTCGGCCGACGGCCGGAACCTGTACGTCGGATCGCTGGTGTCCGGTGGTTCGCTCGGCGAGCCGGTGCTGCGGAGCCAGGGCGGCACCGCGGCCGACCGGCTGACGACGCCCAGCTGGGACGCGCGGGGCGACCTGTGGGTGGCCGACCGCGACCCGAAGAAGCCTCGTCTGCTGTTGCTGCGCAAGGGTGCGGGCGAGCCCGTCGTCGTCCAGACGCCGTTGGTCGACGGGCGCATCGAGGCGGTGCGGGTGGCCGCCGACGGGGTGCGGATCGCGCTGATCGTCGAGAAGGACGGCAAGAGCTCGCTGCAGATCGGGCGCATCGACCGGTCCACGGGGGACGAGCCGGTCGGCGCCGACGTCGTCAACACGCGCATGGTGGCCCCCCAGCTGGAGGAGGTCACGGCCATGTCCTGGGCCGGGGACAGCCGGCTCGTGGTCGTCGGCAGCGAGAAGGGCGGCGTGCAGCAGATGCGCTATGTCCAGGTCGACGGCTCCACGCCGCCGGCCACCGCGCCGTCCGCGCTCGCCAACGTCAAGGAGATCGCCGCGTCCGAGGACGACACGCTGCCGCTGGTGGCGCAGTCGGAGACGGACGGGATCGTGCGGCTGTCGGCGGGGGAGCAGTGGCAGAAGATCGTCCAGGACGGAACGGCACCGGTCTATCCCGGCTAGTCGCCACGGTTCACGGCAGTGGGCCCGCCCGGTTCTCCGGGCGGGCCCACCGGCGTTCCGGGGCCGCCCGCCCGGAGATCCCGAGGCTCTCCGGGCGGGCGCCTGCGAGCCCCGACGGCTCCTCCTCCGTGGCCGGGCACGAACGGGACCCGGAGTTGTCCACAGGCAGTTGTCCACAGGGGTGGCCGAGCGGGCCGGGCGTTGGCACAGTGGTGGCCATGCGGGGGTGGTGGCAGGACCTCACGGATCTGGTGCTGCCGGCCGAGTGCGGAGGCTGCGGACGGCCTCGCGCGGTGCTCTGTGCCGAGTGCCGTGCCGCCCTGATCGGGGCCGCGCCGTGCCGGGTGCGGCCGGCGCCGGAACCGGCCGGGCTGCCGGCGGTGCACGCGGCCGCTCCCTACACGGACGAGGTGCGGGCCGCGCTGCTCGCCCACAAGGAGCGCGGCGCGCTGGGCCTGGCGGCACCACTGGGCGCGGCCCTGGCGGGGGCTGTGCGGGCCGCTCTGGAGGCGGCGCGACGTCCTGGTCCGGCCGGGCGGCCGGTGGCTCCGCAGGGGCGGCTGAGGCGCTGGAGAGGGGAAGCGGGGTGCGAGCGGGAGTGGCTGGAACACGGTGGCGAAAGCGTCCCCGGCACGGGGCCGGGAGACGGGCCTGTCCTGTTGGTGCCCGTGCCGTCGGCGCGCAGGACGGTCCGGGCGCGCGGACACGATCCGGCGCGGCGGATCGCGCTCGCGGCAGCCGGTGAGCTGCGGCGGACGGGGACGCCGGCGCGGGTACTCGGTGTCCTGCGTCAACGGCGTGCGGTGGCCGACCAGTCGGGGCTGAACTCCCGGCAGAGGCTGGACAATCTGGCCGGTGCCCTGGAGGTCGTGGCGGGCGGTGCGCGGCTGCTGGCCGAGGGAGGCCGGGTGGTGCTGGTGGACGACCTGATGACGACGGGCGCCTCGCTGACGGAGGCGGCGCGGGCGCTGCGGGTGGCACGGGCGGCGCCGGAGGGCGTGTACGCGGGGCAGGGGACGCCGAAACTGCCGGACCTGCCGGAACTACCGGAACTACCGGAAGTGGACGGGCGAATCGTGGGTAGAGGGCAGGTCAGAGGGACGCACGGTGACACGGTCTGCTCGGCCGTGGTCGCCGCACCACCGGACGCCTTCGAAATAAACCGGAACTGACTGAGAACTTGCATCGTTGCAGGTAATGACCCGGTCAATTCACCTGAACGGAGGTACGCCGCAGTAGAGGGTGACGACATCCGTCCGGGCGAGATATGTTCGGTTGTGAGGCAATGGCGCAGGCCGGGCCTCGCGCACCCGAATGCCGTGCCGCGGGTTTTTCCGAATCACCCGCATCGGTGGGGTGGAGATCTTGTCCTCGGGGGAGGAGGAGGTGAACGTCACCGAGTCCGAGGTTCCGGTGCTCACCGGAACCTGGTGCAAAAGGGAGATGCTCCGCCAGTGGAGCGGGGCTATCCGGGAACGGAGTTCTGCGTGGACATCGTCGTCAAGGGCCGCAAGACCGAGGTGCCCGAGCGGTTCCGCAAGCACGTGGCCGAGAAGCTGAAGCTGGAGAAGATCCAGAAGCTCGATGGCAAGGTGATCAGCCTCGACGTCGAGGTGTCCAAGGAGCCCAACCCCCGACAGGCCGACCGCTGTGACCGGGTGGAGATCACGCTCCACTCCCGCGGACCGGTGATCCGGGCGGAGGCAGCGGCGAGCGACGCGTATGCAGCACTCGACCTGGCCGCGGACAAGCTTGAGGCCCGGCTGCGCAAGCAGCACGACAAGCGCTACACCCGACGTGGCAACGGCAGGATCCCGGCGGCCGAGGTCGCCGACCACGTCCCGGGTGCCGCGACCCTGAACGGCAACGGCAGCGTCGTCCACGAAGGGGACCAGGACGCCGTGCCGACGAAGAAGATCGGTTCCCTCGAGATCATGGGCGAAGGCCCCTGTGTCGTTCGCGAGAAGACCCATGTGGCCGCCCCGATGACACTCGACCAGGCGCTCTACGAGATGGAGCTGGTCGGGCACGACTTCTACCTCTTCGTCGACTCCGAGACCAAGGAGCCCAGTGTCGTCTACCGGCGGCACGCCTACGACTACGGCGTCATCCACCTCAGTACGGACCCGATGGTGACTCAGGGCGGAGCGGACGCGCCGGGCGGTGCGCTCGGCGGCTGACCCCGTCCCACGGCAGCAGATCAGTCGATCCGGTGCCCCTGGAAGCGCGTGTGCGCCCCCGGGGGCACCGGTGTGCGACCCCTTCGCGCCCCGCTCCGACACCTCATTGCCGTCCCGGCATGGAATCATGGCCGCACCGGCCCAACCGGTGGGCCGTTGCCTTGGGTTGGCGATGGCACGGAATCACAGGCCACGGCCTTCAGGGGGAGGAACGATGGCGGACAGCTTCGGACCGATGCGTGACCGGGACGCCGACCACGGCGTGGTCGCCCCGGGCCCGGACGTGGGCTCTCCACGCAAGGAGCCGATCAGGGTCCTCGTCGTCGACGACCACGCCCTCTTCCGGCGCGGTCTGGAGATCGTGCTCGCGGCCGAGGAGGACATCCAGGTCGTCGGCGAGGCGGGCGACGGGGCGGAGGCGGTCGACAAGGCCGCCGACCTGCTGCCCGACATCGTGCTGATGGACGTACGGATGCCCAAGCGCGGCGGTATCGAGGCGTGCACCTCCATCAAGGAGGTGGCCCCCAGCGCGAAGATCATCATGCTGACGATCAGCGACGAGGAGGCCGACCTCTACGACGCGATCAAGGCGGGCGCGACCGGATATCTCCTCAAGGAGATCTCCACGGACGAGGTGGCCACGGCCATTCGCGCGGTGGCCGACGGCCAGTCGCAGATCAGTCCCTCGATGGCGTCGAAACTCCTGACCGAGTTCAAGTCGATGATCCAGCGGACCGACGAGCGCCGCCTGGTGCCCGCGCCCCGGCTCACCGAGCGGGAACTGGAAGTCCTCAAGCTCGTGGCCACGGGAATGAACAACCGCGATATCGCCAAGCAGTTGTTCATCTCCGAGAACACCGTGAAGAACCACGTCCGCAACATCCTGGAGAAGCTGCAGCTGCACTCCAGGATGGAGGCCGTGGTGTACGCGATGCGCGAGAAGATCCTCGAAATCCGCTGAAGGTTTCCGGGCTGAGGCCTGCCGGGAGGCGGGCGGCCCTGCCCCGGGCTCCGGCGGCAGGGGCGGGTCTCAGCCGAGAAGGCGCCTGATCTCCGAGTCGAGGGCGTCGCGCAGCTGTGGGGCGTCCACCCGCTCGACGCGCACGTCCGTGCAGTCCACCCAGCTCGCGGCCTCCACCAGGGCCTGCGCCACCGCCGGCACCGCCCGGACGCCGTCCACCGTGACCTGCTTGGCGACCAGGGTGTCGCCCTCCCGCGCCGGGTCCACCCGCCCGACCAGCCGGCCGCCGGCGAGGACCGGCATGGCGAAGTAGCCGTGGATCCGCTTCGGTTTGGGCGTGTACGCCTCCAGCCGGTGCGTGAAGTCGAAGATGCGTTCCGTGCGCGCCCGCTCCCAGATGAGGGAGTCGAACGGCGACAGCAGCGTCGTACGGTGGCGGCCGCGCGGGACCGTCGCCAGCGCCGCCGGGTCCGCCCACGCGTCGGCCGCGGGGCGGGCGCCGAGTCCCTTGGCACCGCCCTTCACCGCCACGGGCCTGCCCCAGCCCTCCACCGACACCGGGACGAGGCCGGAGTCCGCGATCACCGCGTCGACCTGCTCGCCCCTGAGCCGGTGGTAGTCGGCGATGTCCGCGCGGGTGCCGACGCCGAGCGACTGGCCCGCGAGCCGGACGAGACGGCGCAGGCACTCGGTGTCGTCCAGGTCGTCGTGAAGAAGGGTCGCCGGGACGGCGCGCTCTGCGAGGTCGTACACCCGCTTCCAGCCGCGCCGCTCCACGCAGACCACCTCGCCGTACATCAGCGCGCGCTCGACGGCGACCTTGGTGCCCGACCAGTCCCACCACTCGCTGGTCTTCTTCGCGCCCCCCAAGTCCGTGGCCGTGAGGGGGCCTTCGGCGCGGAGCTGCTTGACGACCTGGTCGTACGTGCCGTCCGGCAGGTCGTGGTTCCAGTGCGGGCGGGCGCGGTAGGCGCGGCGGCGGAAGGCGAAGTGCGGCCACTCCTCGACGGGCAGGATGCAGGCCGCGTGCGACCAGTACTCGAAGGCGTGCGGTGCAGGGGGCGCGTCGGCCGAGCCCGACGACGACCAGTACGCCTGCTCGACGGTCTTGCGGCCGACGGCGCCGAGCCGGGCGTACGGCACGAGTTCGTGCGAGCGGGCGAGGACGGAGATCGTGTCGAGCTGCACCGCGCCGAGGTGCCGCAGGACCCCGCGGACGCCCGCCCTGCGGTCCGGGGCGCCCAGGAAGCCCTGAGCCCGCAGCACGATGCGGCGGGCTTCGTCCGCGGAGAGTTCGGTGAGGGGACGCGGGAGACTCGTCATGCCCTCACGGTAGGCCGTGGCACTGACAATCGGGCCCCGCTCCTAAGAGTGTGCCCTCCCCGTGGCAGGGCGTCTTCGCACGGGCGCCGGGACGACCCGGTCGGCGGGACCCGGCGGGAGCGCGCGGGCGTCAGCGGGCCGGCAGATACGGGGCCGTCGACGGCAGCTCCAGGTCCGAGGGGAGCAGCGAGCCGACCCAGCAGTCCCTGCGGACGCCCTTGTTGTTGATCGCGGAACGGAGGGTGCCCTCGATGGTGAAGCCGGCCTTCTCGGCGACCGCGCGGGAGCCGCTGTTGCCGACCTCGGCACGCCATTCGACACGGTCGACCGACACGTCCGTGAAGGCCCACCGGGACACGGCGACGGAGGCCTCGGTGACATAGCCGTTGCCCCGGTGCTCCTTGGCGGCCCAGAAACCGATCTCGCCGACCCCGAGGGACCGCATGGTGATGGCGACCATGGCCACCAGCTCCCCGGAGGGCAGGAAGACCCCGAAGGTGAAGGCGGAGCCGTCGGCCCAGCCCTCGGGCACCATCTGGTCGGTGAAGCCCGTCGCGTGCTCACGCAGGTACGGGGACGGGATCGTGGTCCACCGCTGGATGTCGGGGTCCTGGACGGCGTCGAAGACGGCGTCGGTGTCCTCCACCCCCACGGCACGCAGGACGAGACGGTCGGTGGTCAGGGTGACGGGGTCCATCGGCCGATTCTGCTCGGGGAGCCGTAAGGACGCCATTCCTTTGCGTTGAGTGAGCACTTCGTTACTTTTCGCTGCGACAGTGCGGCACCTTCGGCAGTACCTGTCCGTTGTCCTAGTGGCTGTCGCAGGCAGACCTCCCGACGCGGTGTGGTCCTCGCTTACGATGGCCGTTGCTCAAGCTGTGATTTGAATCTGTCATTGAAACCGACCGTCCCAGGCCCGACCGGCAAGGAGACAAACCCCCGTGTCCGTCCTCTCGAAGATCATGCGTGCAGGCGAAGGCAAGATCCTGCGCAAGCTGCACCGCATCGCGGACCAGGTCAACTCCATCGAAGAGGACTTCGTCGACCTCTCCGACGCCGAGCTGAGGGCCCTCACCGATGAGTACAAGCAGCGGTACGCCGACGGCGAAACCCTCGACGACCTGCTGCCCGAGGCGTTCGCCACCGTCCGTGAGGCGGCCAAGCGCGTCCTTGGCCAGCGTCACTACGACGTGCAGATGATGGGCGGCGCCGCGCTGCACCTCGGCTATGTCGCGGAGATGAAGACCGGTGAGGGCAAGACGCTCGTCGGCACCCTGCCCGCGTACCTGAACGCCCTTTCCGGCAAGGGTGTCCACCTCATCACGGTCAACGACTACCTGGCCGAGCGCGACTCCGAAATGATGGGCCGCGTCCACAAGTTCCTCGGGCTGGAGGTCGGCTGCATCCTCGCCAACATGACCCCGGCCCAGCGTCGTGAGCAGTACGCGTGCGACATCACGTACGGCACGAACAACGAGTTCGGCTTCGACTACCTGCGCGACAACATGGCGTGGGCCCAGGACGAACTCGTCCAGCGCGGCCACAACTTCGCGATCGTCGACGAGGTCGACTCCATCCTCGTCGACGAGGCCCGTACGCCGCTGATCATCTCCGGCCCGGCCGACCAGGCGACCAAGTGGTACGGCGACTTCGCCAAGCTGGTCACCCGCCTCAAGAAGGGCGAGCCCGGCAACCCCCTCAAGGGCATCGAGGAGACCGGTGACTACGAGGTCGACGAGAAGAAGCGCACCGTCGCCATCCACGAGCCCGGTGTCGCCAAGGTCGAGGACTGGCTGGGCATCGACAACCTCTACGAGTCGGTGAACACCCCGCTCGTCGGTTACCTGAACAACGCCATCAAGGCCAAGGAACTGTTCAAGAAGGACAAGGACTACGTCGTCATCGACGGCGAAGTCATGATCGTCGACGAGCACACCGGCCGTATCCTCGCCGGCCGCCGCTACAACGAGGGCATGCACCAGGCGATCGAGGCGAAGGAAGGGGTGGACATCAAGGACGAGAACCAGACGCTCGCCACGATCACCCTGCAGAACTTCTTCCGCCTCTACAAGCGCCACGACCAGCAGGAGAAGGAAATGCCGGGCCTGTCCGGCATGACCGGTACGGCGATGACCGAGGCCGCCGAGTTCCACCAGATCTACAAGCTGGGCGTCGTCCCGATCCCGACCAACCGGCCGATGGTCCGCATGGACCAGTCCGACCTGATCTACCGCACCGAGGTCGCGAAGTTCGAGGCGGTCGTCGACGACATCGTCGAGAAGCACGAGAAGGGCCAGCCGATCCTCGTCGGTACGACGTCGGTCGAGAAGTCCGAGTACCTCTCGCAGCAGCTCTCCAAGCGCGGTGTCCAGCACGAGGTGCTGAACGCCAAGCAGCACGACCGTGAGGCGCCGATCATCGCGCAGGCGGGCCGCAAGGGCGCCGTCACCGTCGCCACGAACATGGCGGGCCGCGGTACGGACATCAAGCTCGGCGGCAACCCGGACGACCTCGCCGAGGCGGACCTGCGGCAGCGCGGTCTCGACCCCGAGGAGCACATCGAGGAGTGGGCCGCGGCCCTGCCCGCCGCTCTGGAGAAGGCCGAGCAGGCGGTCAAGGCCGAGTTCGAAGAGGTCAAGGACCTCGGCGGCCTGTACGTCCTCGGCACCGAGCGGCACGAGTCGCGCCGTATCGACAACCAGCTGCGCGGTCGTTCCGGCCGTCAGGGCGACCCGGGCGAGTCCCGGTTCTACCTCTCCCTGGGCGACGACCTGATGCGTCTGTTCAAGGCGCAGATGGTCGAGCGCGTCATGTCGATGGCGAACGTCCCGGACGACGTGCCGATCGAGAACAAGATGGTCACGCGCGCGATCGCCTCGGCCCAGTCGCAGGTAGAGCAGCAGAACTTCGAGACGCGTAAGAACGTCCTGAAGTACGACGAGGTGCTCAACCGGCAGCGCGAGGTCATCTACGGCGAGCGCCGCCGCGTCCTGGAGGGCGAGGACCTGCAGGAGCAGATCCAGCACTTCATGGACGACACGATCGACGCCTACATCGCGGCCGAGACCGCCGACGGCTTCGCCGAGGAGTGGGACCTCGACCGGCTGTGGGGTGCCTTCCGGCAGCTCTACCCGGTGAAGGTCACCGTGGACGAGCTGGAGGACACCGCCGGTGACCGCTCCGGCCTGACCGCCGAGTTCATCTCCGAGTCCATCAAGGACGACATCCACGCCCAGTACGCGTCCCGCGAGGAGCAGCTCGGCTCCGAGATCATGCGCGAGCTGGAGCGCCGGGTCGTGCTGTCGGTCCTGGACCGCAAGTGGCGCGAGCACCTCTACGAGATGGACTACCTCCAGGAGGGCATCGGCCTGCGCGCGATGGCCCAGAAGGACCCGCTCGTGGAGTACCAGCGCGAGGGCTTCGACATGTTCAGCGCCATGATGGACGGCATCAAGGAGGAGTCCGTCGGCTACCTGTTCAACCTGGAGGTCCAGGTCGAGCAGCAGGTCGAGGAGGTCGAGGTCACGGACTCGGCGCCGTCCCTGGACAAGCAGGACGCCGTCCCCGCGGGCGCCGGGCGGCCCGAGATCCGCGCCAAGGGGCTCGACGCCCCGCAGCGGCCGGACCGCCTGCACTTCTCCGCGCCGAGCGTCGACGGTGAGGGCGGTGTCATCGAGGGCGACTTCACCCACGACGACGAGCCCGTGCGCTCCGAGGCGGACGGCCTCACGCGCGCGGAGCGCCGCAAGCAGCAGAAGGGCGGCGCGCGTCGCCGCAAGAAGTGAGTGAGGGCCGCGCGGAGCCGGTGACAGCCGGAGCGTGCGGCCGGTAGCGCGTCGGAAGGGCCGGGCACCTGGGTGCCCGGCCCTTCCGACGTTCCCGCGCACCGTGCTCGGGCGCCACGCACGCGTGAGGCCCCCGCCTTCGCCGCCGACCCTGCCGCCGAGGCCTCGGCCGCCCGCTCGCGCCGGCCGCGTCAGTCGTCGTCGCGGTGGGGCATGCGGGGGCCGCCCAGTTCGATGGCCGTGCAGCGCCAGCGCAGGTCGGGACCCTGTTCCAGGCGGAAGGCCATGGCGCGCAGCTGGTCACCGGCGCCGATGCGGGCGAAGGCCTCCACGGCACCGGGCCGGGCGACGTAGTAGCCGATGTCCCGGATGACGGGGCGGGTGCCGCGGGCGCGCAGGGCACCGCGCTCGGCGAGCCAGACCAGTTCGTCGTACGCGCGGCCCGCGGTGTGCCGCAGCATGCAGTGGACGGGACGCGTGCCGCTCAGCACGGCCAGCAGCCGCTCGGCGAAGACGTCGGTGGGCCGGGGCCCCGTCGCGGGCCGTACCCCGCCGCGGGCCGTGTCCGGGGCGCGTACGGCGGACGGTGCCGCCGAGGGGGCCGGGTCCTGCGGCGGGCTGCCGCCCGGGCGCCTGGCGGGCGTTCCGGCGCCCGGCCCGCGGGGCGGGGTGCTCCCGGGGCGGCGCGAGTCCTGGCGGCCCGGCGGCCGGCCGCCGGGCTGGCGCCTGGTCCTGGTCATCACCTTGTTCATGTGCCGTCCCCGTTCCTCCGGACCGGTTCATACCGGTCGGTAACCTGCCGTTGGGGATCTTGTACGAGGCGGGGGAGGGCCCTCGCAAGGACGGCGGGCGCGCGTCGGAGCCCCCGGAGAGTTCACCTATCAGGGTTGCCGGAGGGCCGGGAATCCGCACGGGACAAGGGCGGTACCGGGTGAATCGCGGGACCGGGGTGGACGCTGGGGAGGGGGCGGCCGGGGACTCGAAAGGGGACGCCCGCACGTATCCTGAAGGCCCTCCCCGGAGACGCGGGACCGCCCTCCCCGGAGCCCGCGGACCGGGAATCCCCGGAGCCCCGACTACGAAAGCGGCCACCATGCGCGTCTACGTCCCTCTGACCCTCTCCGGTCTCGCCGAGGCGCACAGGACGGGGGAGCTGGAGGCGGGACCGTTCCTCGCGTACGCCGTCACCCCCGCGCTGCGCGAGTGGTACCTCTCCGACGACATCGAGGAACTGGAGTACGCGGCACTGAGCCGTGCCGCGCTGGCCTCGCTGCGGCTCGTGGCCGTGGACCCCGGGGCGGTACGGCGCCGGGTCGTCGTCGCCGTGGACGTGCCCGACCGTGCAGCGGCCGTCGATCCCGACCGGGGGCTCGACGCCGCCGCGCTCGGCGAGGTGCGCGTCTCGCAGGCCGTGCCGCTGTCCAAGGCCGCCGCGGTCCACGTCGACGCCCCGGACGCCGAGAAGGACGTCACCGCGGCCGCCGAGGCTCTCGGGGCGGCGGACATGGGGGACGACGACGCGCAGTTCGTCGTCGACGGGGCCGAGGACCACGAGCTGCTGTGGTTCGCCAGGCAGGAGATCCCCAACCTCCTGGGGCAGGGCGAGTAGCCCCCGCGGGGTGTGGCGCTGTCGGTGGGGACGGGTACGTTTCTGTGTATGGGGAAGCCAGAAAACGCGCACATCGTCTGGGACTGGAACGGCACGCTGTTCCACGACAATGACGCGATCATCGGGGCGACGAACGCCGCGTTCGCCGAGCTGGCGCTCGAGCCGATCACGCTGGAGCGGTACCGGGCGATGTACTGCGTGCCCGTGCCGAGGTTCTACGAGCGGCTGATGGGGCGGCTGCCCACCGACGCCGAGTGGCAGATCATGGACGCCACCTTCCACCGGTACTACGCGGAGCACCGTGTGGCCTGCGGACTGACCGACGGGGTGCCCTCGCTGCTCGCCGGCTGGGGAGCGGCGGGCCGCAGCCAGTCGCTGCTGAGCATGTACGTGCACGAGGAACTGGTGCCGCTGGTGCGGGGCTTCGGGATCGAGCCGCACTTCGTCCGGGTGGACGGGCGCACCGGGCCCTCCGGGGGCAGCAAGGCCGAGCACATGGTGCGGCACCTCACCGCGCTCGCGGGGGTCGATCCGTCCCGCGTGGTGGTGATCGGAGACGCCGCCGACGACGCGGTCGCCGCCCGGCACGTGGGAGCCGGAGCGGTGCTCTACACCGGCGGCTCGCACAGCCGCGCCAGCCTGGAGCTGGTGGGCGTCCCGGTCGTGGACAGCCTGGAGGAAGCCGTCGAGGAGGCGCAGCGCCTCGCGGCCTGAGCGGCCCGAAGGGCCGACACGTCCCCGAGTCCCGGGCGCGATCCGTTCGCGCCCGGGCCGTCGGGACACGTCAGGTCACGGGAGCCTTCGCCCGCAGCACCGTCAGGAACTCGCGCATCCAGGCCGAGTGGTCCGGCCAGGCACGGGCGGAGACGAGGGTGCCGTCGACGACGGCCTCCGCGTCCTGGAAGGTCGCGCCCGCCGCCTGCATGTCGAGCTCCAGCGCGGGGTACGCCGTGACGCGGCGGCCGCGCAGGCTGTCGACCGCCGCGGTCAGCAGGGGACCGTGGCAGATCTGGGCCACCGGCTTGTCCGCGTCGAAGAACGACTTGAGGATCTTCCGGAGCTCGGGGTCGTTGCGCAGATACTCCGGAGCGCGCCCGCCGGGGATGACGAGCGCGACGTACGCGCCCGGGTCGACGTCCGCGAACGCGAGGTCGGCCGGCCAGGTGTAGCCGGGCTTCTCGGTGTAGGTGTCGAAGCCGGGCTCGAAGTCGTGGACCACGAACCGGAGCTTCTTCTGCTCGGGTGCGGCGATGTGGACCTCGTAGCCCTCCTCGCGCAGCCGCTGGTAGGGGTACAGGACCTCCAGTGACTCCGCCGCGTCGCCGGTGACAATCAGGATCTTCGCTGCCATGGTGCTGCGCTCCCGTCGGCCGTGCTCAGGCGTTCCGTTCGGTCGTCCCGGTCAACCTGCCTCCGGGGGAGGGACTTGCCAAGGGGCCGCGCGCTTCTTGGAGCGCCGCTCCGGGGTCCGGCTGCCGCGGAACACCGTCCGTAGTACGACGGTAGCCCGCAGTCGGCCCGCACTGCACGTCCTCGCCCCATTCGTCCCTGTGCATAGTGTCAAAGTTCCCCCCCTGGTTTTGTACACATACGGCTCATGACGACCCCGGGGTGAAGGGGGATAGCCTGGTGGCGTGATCAGCGCGATATCTCGCGGGGGCATCGTCGCCCCTGCCCCGCGCCCGGAGCGCACGGACGACATCCGTGACCGGGCGTCAGTCGCTGATCTTCGTGAGCGGGACGGGATGACGGCGAACGCCGTGTGCGCGTGCGGGAGAGCCGCCAGCGCCGACGGCACCGCACTCCGTACGTCGAGGGCACCCGAGAGACGGACGTCGCCGAGAGCAGCGTCACAGTCCCCGAGGGCGCCGAGAATGGCCGATAACCCCCCGCTCATCTCACCTTGCGGCATAGCGTCGAAGCAGACCGGACACCCCGCGTCACGGCGTTGCGTCGGAAGCGACGAGACCGTACTTCCTTCAACGTCACGCAACGGCGCGCGACAGGAGCCAGAGGACAATGCAGACCAAGCTGGACGAAGCCAAGGCCGAGCTGCTCGAACGGGCCGCCCGGGTAGCTGAGAACAGCCCGGTCGGGGGGCACCTACCGACTGGGACGACGGACGAGGGCACCCCCGACCGGGACACCGTGCTCGCGTTCCTCCAGCGCTACTACCTGCACACGGCCCCGGAGGACCTCAGCGACCGTGACCCGGTCGACGTCTTCGGAGCGGCCTTCTCCCACTACCGACTGGCCGAGAACCGCCCTCAGGGCACGGCCAACGTGCGCGTGCACACCCCCACCGTCGAGGAGAACGGCTGGACCTGCAGCCACTCCGTCGTCGAGGTGGTGACGGACGACATGCCGTTCCTCGTCGACTCGGTGACCAACGAGCTGTCGCGCCAGAGCCGCGGCATCCACGTCGTGATCCACCCGCAGTTCGTCGTACGGCGCGACCTGACCGGCAAGCTCATCGAGGTGCTGCCCACGCGGCCCTCCGCCGAGGACCTGCCGCACGACGCGCACGTCGAGTCGTGGATCCACGTCGAGATCGACCGCGAGACCGACCGCGCCGATCTGAAGCAGATCACCGCCGACCTGCTCCGTGTCCTGTCCGACGTCCGTGAGGCCGTCGAGGACTGGGAGAAGATGCGCGACGCGGCGCTGCGGATCGCCGACGAGCTGCCCGCCGAGCCCGCCGCCGACGACCTGCGCGAGCAGGAGGTCGAGGAGGCCCGCGAGCTGCTGCGCTGGCTGTCCGGCGACCACTTCACCTTCCTCGGGTACCGCGAGTACCAGCTGCGCGACGACGACTCGCTGACCGCCGTCCCCGGCACCGGGCTCGGCATCCTTCGCTCCGACCCGCAGCACGGCGACGAGGACAGTCACCCGGTCAGCCCGTCCTTCGAGCGGCTGCCCGCCGACGCCCGCGCCAAGGCCCGCGAGCACAAGCTGCTCGTCCTGACCAAGGCGAACAGCCGCGCCACCGTGCACCGGCCGTCGTACCTGGACTACGTCGGGGTCAAGAAGTTCGACGAGAACGGCGAGGTCGTCGGCGAGCGCCGCTTCCTCGGCCTCTTCTCCTCCGCCGCGTACACCGAGTCCGTGCGCCGCGTGCCCGTCGTGCGCCGCAAGGTCGAGGAGGTCCTGCGCGGGGCCGGGTTCTCGCCCAACAGCCACGACGGCCGCGACCTGCTCCAGATCCTGGAGACGTACCCGCGCGACGAGCTGTTCCAGACGCCCGCCGACGAGCTCCGGGCGATCGTCACCTCCGTCCTGTACCTCCAGGAGCGCCGCCGGCTGCGGCTCTACCTCCGGCAGGACGAGTACGGCCGCTACTACTCGGCCCTCGTCTACCTGCCGCGCGACCGGTACACCACCGGTGTGCGGCTGCGGATCATCGACATCCTCAAGGAAGAACTCAACGGCGCCAGCGTCGACTTCACGGCCTGGAACACCGAGTCGATCCTGTCCCGGCTGCACTTCGTGGTCCGCGTCGAGCCCGGCACCGAGCTGGCGCAGCTCTCCGACGCCGACAAGGACCGGATCGAGGCGCGCCTCGTCGAGGCCGCCCGTTCCTGGGCCGACGGCTTCGGCGAGGCGCTGACCGCCGAGTGCGGTGAGGAGCGCGCCGCCGAACTGCTGCGCCACTACGGCAACGCGTTCCCCGAGGGCTACAAGGCCGACCACTCGCCGCGTTCCGCGGTCGCCGACCTGGTGCACCTCCAGGCGCTCGGCCAGGAGCAGAGCAAGGACTTCGCGCTCAGCCTCTACGAGCCGGTCGGCGCGGCCCCCGGCGAGCGCCGGTTCAAGATCTACCGCACCGGTGAGCAGGTCTCGCTCTCCGCGGTCCTGCCCGCCCTGAACCGCATGGGCGTCGAGGTCACCGACGAGCGCCCGTACGAACTGCGCTGCTCGGACCGTACGACGGCGTGGATCTACGACTTCGGGCTCCGGCTGCCCAAGTCCCTGACCGGCAACGGCGACTACCTCGGCGACGACGGCCGCGAGCGGTTCCAGGAGGCCTTCGCCGCCACCTGGACCGGCCGGGCCGAGAACGACGGCTTCAACGCCCTCGTGCTGAGCGCCGGTCTCAACTGGCGGCAGTCGATGGTGCTGCGGGCGTACGCGAAGTACCTGCGCCAGGCCGGCTCCACGTTCAGCCAGGACTACATGGAGGACACCCTCCGCAACAACGTCCACACCACCCGGCTGCTCGTCTCGCTCTTCGAGGCCCGGATGTCGCCGGAGCGCCAGCGCGCCGGCGTCGAGCTGACCGACGCGCTGCTGGAGGAGCTCGACGCGGCGCTCGACCAGGTCGCCTCCCTCGACGAGGACCGCATCCTGCGGTCCTTCCTGCACCTCATCAAGGCGACCCTGCGCACGAACTTCTTCCAGAAGACGGCGGACGGCACGCCCCACGCCTATGTCTCCATGAAGTTCGACCCGACGGCCATCCCGGACCTCCCGGCGCCCCGCCCGGCGTTCGAGATCTGGGTGTACTCGCCGCGCGTCGAGGGCGTGCACCTGCGCTTCGGCAAGGTCGCGCGCGGTGGTCTGCGCTGGTCCGACCGGCGCGAGGACTTCCGTACGGAGATCCTCGGCCTGGTCAAGGCGCAGATGGTGAAGAACACCGTGATCGTGCCCGTCGGCGCCAAGGGCGGCTTCGTCGCCAAGCAGCTGCCGGACCCGTCCGCCGACCGCGACGCGTGGCTGGCCGAGGGCATCCGCAGCTACCGGACCTTCATCTCGGCGCTGCTCGACATCACCGACAACCTGGTCGCCGGTGAGATCGTGCCGCCCGCCGACGTCGTCCGGCACGACGAGGACGACACGTACCTCGTGGTCGCCGCCGACAAGGGCACGGCGACGTTCTCGGACATCGCCAACGAGGTCGCCGAGAGCTACAACTTCTGGCTCGGCGACGCCTTCGCCTCCGGCGGCTCCGCCGGCTACGACCACAAGAAGATGGGCATCACCGCCCGCGGCGCCTGGGAGTCCGTCAAGCGGCACTTCCGGGAACTGGGCGTCGACACCCAGTCGCAGGACTTCACCGTGGTCGGTGTCGGCGACATGTCCGGTGACGTGTTCGGCAACGGCATGCTGCTGTCCGAGCACATCGGGCTGGTCGCCGCGTTCGACCACCGGCACATCTTCATCGACCCGAAGCCGGTCGCCGAGACCTCGTACGCCGAGCGCCGCCGGCTGTTCGAGCTGCCGCGCTCCTCGTGGGCGGACTACGACACCGGGCTGATCTCGGCCGGCGGCGGTGTCTTCCCGCGCAGCGCCAAGGCCATCCCGGTCAACGCGCACATCCGCGAGGCCCTCGGCATCGAGTCGAAGGTCGCGAAGATGACGCCGGCCGACCTGATGCGGGCGATCCTCCAGGCCCCCGTCGACCTGCTGTGGAACGGCGGCATCGGCACGTACGTGAAGTCGTCCGCCGAGTCGAACGCGGAGGTCGGCGACAAGGCGAACGACGCGATCCGCGTCGACGGCGCCGAACTGCGCGTCAAGGTCGTCGGCGAGGGCGGCAACCTGGGCCTGACCCAGCTCGGCCGGATCGAGTTCGCGCAGCACGGCGGCAAGATCAACACCGACGCCATCGACAACAGCGCGGGCGTGGACACCTCGGACCACGAGGTGAACATCAAGATCCTGCTCAACGCGGTGGTGGCCAACGGCGATCTGACCGTCAAGCAGCGCAACAAGCTGCTCGCCGAGATGACCGACGAGGTCGGTGCCCTGGTGCTGCGCAACAACTACGCGCAGAACACCGCGATCGCCAACGCGCTGGCCCAGTCCCCGAGCATGCTCCACGCCCAGCAGCGGTTCATGCGCACGCTGGTCCGCGAGGGGCACCTCGACCGGGCGCTGGAGTTCCTGCCCAGCGAGCGGCAGATCCGCGAGCGGCTCACCGCCGGCCAGGGCCTGACCGGCCCGGAGACGGCCGTCCTGCTCGCGTACACGAAGATCACGGTCTCCGTGGATCTGCTCGCCACCTCGCTGCCGGACGACCCGTACCTGCAGAGCCTGCTGCACGCGTACTTCCCGACGGCGCTGCGCGACCGGTTCCGCGAGCAGATCGAGGGCCACGCGCTGAGCCGCGAGATCGTGACGACCGTCCTGGTCAACGACACGGTCAACACCGGTGGCACGAGCTTCCTGCACCGGCTGCGCGAGGAGACGGGTGCCTCGCTGGAGGAGATCGTCCGGGCGCAGACCGCGGCCCGCGCGATCTTCAACTCCAGTGCGGTGTGGGACGCGGTGGAGGCGCTCGACAATGTCGTCGCCGCCGACGTCCAGACCCGGATCCGGCTGCACTCGCGCCGCCTCGTGGAGCGCGGTACGCGCTGGCTGCTCAACAACCGGCCGCAGCCGCTCCAGCTCGCCGAGACGATCACGTTCTTCAGCGCGGGCGTCGAGCAGGTGTGGTCGGAGCTGCCCAAGCTGCTGCGCGGCGCGGACCTGGAGTGGTACCAGCAGATCTGCGACGAGCTGACGAACGCCGGGGTGCCGGACGAACTCGCCACGCGGGTGGCCGGGTTCTCCTCCGCCTTCCCGGCGCTGGACATCGTCTCGGTGGCCGACCGCACGGGCAAGGACCCGATGGCCGTCGCCGAGGTCTACTACGACCTTGCCGACCGGCTCGGCATCACGCAGCTCATGGACCGCATCATCGAGCTGCCGCGTGCCGACCGCTGGCAGTCCATGGCCCGCGCGTCGATCCGCGAGGACCTCTACGCGGCCCACGCGGCGCTCACCGCGGACGTGCTCGCGGTGGGTGACGGCACCTCCACGCCGGAGCAGCGCTTCGAGGCGTGGCAGGAGAGGAACGCGCCGATCCTCGGACGCGCCCGCGCCACGCTGGAGGAGATCCGGGGTTCGGACTCCTTCGACCTCGCGAACCTGTCGGTGGCGATGCGGACGATGAGGACGCTGCTGCGCGCGCACTCCTAGGCGGTACGCCGACGGGGGCGTCCCGGGCCTTCAGGGTCCGGGGCGCCCCCGTCGGCATGAGGTGCGTCACGCCTTGAGGCGCGTCACCTCCGGCGCGGTGCCCCGGTCCTCCCGGACCGGGGCACCGCGCCCTTCTCTTGCCTGCCTCTGGTGGTTCTCCTGCGAAACCCCGGCTCGCAATTTACCTATACCTGGTAAATAAGACATTTGGCTTAAGGTTGGCTCGATCGATCGCTCGACCAGATGCTCTGGCGACGGACAGACGTGTGGAGGACCCGGACCCGTGACAGTGCACCTCACCGAGCGGCAGGCTCCCGCCGCGACAGCCCCCGTCGTCCGCCCCCGGGGTCCTCAGGCCGCCACCAGGCCCCCGCGGGTCCGGCGGTTCGCCCTGGAGCTGGCGCGCTTCTCGGTCGTCGGGGGCAGCGGGGTCGCCGTCAACGTCCTCTTCTTCAATCTGGCCCTGCACGGACTGAACTGGGCGCCGATGGTCGCCACCGTGCTCGCCAGCTGCGTCGCGATGGGCACGAACTACCTCGGCTTCCGTTTCTTCGCCTATCGGGACCGGGCCTCGCGCACCCGCGGCCAGATCGCCCTCTTCTTCGCGTTCAGCGGGCTCGGTGTCGTGATGGAGAGCGCCCTGTTCTACCTCGGGTACCACGCGTTCGGGATGAGCGGCTCGCTCGGCTCGAACATCGCCAAGGTGCTGTCCATCGTGCTGGCCTCCGCGTTCCGCTTCGTCGCCTACCGGACCTGGGTCTTCCAACACGCGAAGAACGGGTGATAGCACACCATAACGGGGCGGGGTCCCTACGATAAATAGGATGAACGTGGATCAACATGGTGCGTCCGCCCCGTCCGGCACCGGGCCCTCCCGGCCGGCCGTCTCCGTGGTCGTCATCGTCTACAACGACACCGACCGGCTGCCCACGGCGGTCCGCTCCGTACTGGACCAGACGCTGCGCGCCGTCGAGGTCGTCATCGTCGACGACCGGAGCACCGACGGCTCGTACGACGTGGCGCGCGGACTGGCCGCCGCCCATCCCGGCCGGGTCCGCGCCTGCCGGCTGCCCGAGAACAGCGGCGGCTGCGGCGCCCCCCGCAACCGCGGCATCACCGAGGCCCGCGGCGACTTCGTGGTCTTCCTCGACAGCGACGACGTCCTGGAGCGCAACGCCTGCCGCAACATGCTGGAGGCCGCCGAGACCACCGGCGCCGATCTCGTCTCGGGGCTGTGCGTGCGCGTGCACGTCGACTCGCGCACGGGCAAGGAGGTCAAGTGGTACCCCTGGCTGTACGAGCGCACCCGCACGCTGGAGTCGATCTCCGAACTGCCCGACCTGATGGTCTTCGACACCCTGTCGACGAACAAGTGCTACCGCCGGCGCTTCCTGCTCGACGAGGACCTGCGCTTCCCCGTCGGCATCCACTACGAGGACCTGCTCTTCTCCGCCCAGGCCTACGCCTCGGCCCGCCGCATCACCCTCATCCCCAACCGGGTGTACGACTGGCGGGTCGCCGACAAGGCGGCGGCGAAGTCCATCAGCAACCGGCGTGACGAGATCGCCAACTTCGCGCACCGCATGGAGATCCACCGGCGCGTCGACCGGCTCCTCGCCGACAAGGGCCTGCTGGAGCTGAAGTTCGCCAAGGACGTCAAGTTCCTCAAGCACGACCTCGTGCTGCACCTGCGTGAACTGCCCTTCCGGGACGCGGCCTACCGCGAGGAGTTCGCCGCCATCGCCCGGCAGTACCTGGAGTCGATCGACCGCGCCGCCTTCGACGAGGCCGAACCCATCCACGCCGTCTGCGCCTACCTCCTCCAGGTCAGCGACTGGGACAACCTGCTGCCGGCCGTGGACACCCTCGCCAACCGCGACAAGATCTCCTCGCCGCTCGTCGAACGCGACGGCCGCGTGTACTGGTGCGCCGAGCACCTCGACGACCCCTTCGGCCGCCACGTCCTGGACGTCACCGACCTCGGGTACCACGCCCGGCCCGTCGAGAAGATGTTCCTGCGCGACGAACTCACCTCCTACGAGCCGGGTCCCGGCGGTGCCGTCCGGCTCGCCGGGCGCGTCACCAACCCGCTCGGGGTCATTCCGCCGGACGCCCGGCTCACCGCGGAGCTGGAGTTCTACGCCCGACGGCGCGGTGTGCGCTTCCGGACGTTCCGCTTCCCCGTGGCCCGTGTGCGGCACGCCGGCGACACCATCGCCTGGGAGGGCTCGGCGGACCTCACGGCCGTGCGCCCGCTCGGCGTCGTGGACACCGTCTGGGACGTACGGCTGCACCTCCTCGTCGACGGGGTCCGCACCACCACACGGCTCACCGCCGCCGAACCCGGCCTGATCGCGGGCCGGTCGCCCGTCCGGCCCCGGCTCACCCGGCTGGTCGCCGACCGGTTCGAGCCGGTCGTCTCCACACGCGGGCACCTGTCCTACCGGCTGGTCCCGGACAAGAGGGCGAACGCCCTCGTGCAGCGCGGTATCCACGGCAGGCCCGGGGCGCTCGCCAAGTCGGGTTACCGCAGGGCGCGTTCGCTGCGCAAGGACCTCACCTCGGGACCGGCCAAGATCCGCCTCTACCATGAGGTGTTCAGCCGGCTGCCCGTCCGGCGGCGCCTCGTCGTCTTCGAGAGCCACCTGGGCCGCCAGTACAGCGACAGCCCCCGCGCCCTCTACGAGGAGATGCGCCGCCAGGGCCTGGAGTTCGACGCGGTCTGGTCGTACGAGGGCCGGCCCGACGGGTTCCCGGACGACGCCACCCTCGTCCGCCGTTGGTCGCTGCCCTACCTGCGGGCGCTCGCGCAGGCCGAGTTCTGGGTCGACAACCAGAGCTACCCGCTCAAGCTCACCAAGCGGCCCGCGACCACGTACCTCCAGACCTGGCACGGCTCCGCCCTCAAGCGGATGGGCTTCGACGAACCGGAGTGGAAGCTCAAGTCGCGGACGGCGCAGGACGTGCAGCAGCGCACGCTGGACCGCTTCGACCGGTTCCTGATCCGCTCCGAGCACGACGTCCGCACCCTCGCGCGGGCCTTCCGGCTCCAGGAACGGACCCTGCTGCGGGTCGGCTACCCGCGCAACGACGAGCTCGTGCGGGCGCGGATGGCGGAGCGGGCCGGCGAATCGCGCGAACGCGGGCCACTGGCAGCGGAGTTGGGTATCCCCGAGGACAAGCAGATCCTGCTGTACGCCCCGACCTTCCGGGACCGCGGCAGCGGGCAGAAGCGGTTCGAGCTGCCCTTCGACGTGCAGCGCTTCGCCGACACCTTCGGCGACCGCTACGTCCTGCTGGTCCGCTCCCACTACCTGAACCACGTCGTGCTCCCGCCGTCCGTGCGCGGGCGCGTCATCGACGTCACCGCGCACCACGACATGACCCCGCTGCTCGCGCTGGCCGACGGACTGATCACCGACTACTCGTCGGTG
This sequence comes from Streptomyces sp. NPDC005302, assembly GCF_040607345.1. Lineage (NCBI taxonomy): Bacteria > Bacillati > Actinomycetota > Actinomycetes > Kitasatosporales > Streptomycetaceae > Streptomyces > Streptomyces sp. NPDC005302. The sequence continues at coordinate 34,431 of NZ_JBEXGN010000033.1, read as the reverse complement.
ATGTTCGACTACGCCCTCCTCGACCGGCCCATGTTCTTCTTCGTGTACGACTACGAGGAGTACGTGCACGAGGGCCGCGGCACCTACTTCGACCTGCTGGAGCGCGCTCCCGGACCCGTCGTGCGCACCGAGGACGAACTGCACGTCGTCCTCGGCTCGCTGGAGGAACAGAGCGTCAAGTACGCGCCGAAGCGCGAACAGTTCACGGCCGAGTTCGGCGAGTACGACCAGGGGACCGCGTCCCGCGACATCGTCGAGCAGTTCTTCGCGCACTGGAGGCGTGGATGACCGACTTCCCTCAGCGGGACATCTTCTTCGTCTCCAACAGCGTCGACGAACTCGGCGGGGTGACCAGCTGGTCGCACCAGATGGCCCGCCTCTTCATGGAACGCGGGCACCGCGTGCACGTCATCGGGATCACCGACCCCGACGTCCCGCAGGAGCTGGGCGAACTCCCGTACCCGACCACGACGTTGTACGAGGTCCGGCCGCCGCGGGTGCGTGCGGTGGGCGGGCTGCGCGGGCGGATCGACGTCGTCGAGCACCGGCGGCGGGCCGAACGGGCGGCCGGGATGCGGGAACGGGCCGGCCGCCTGACCGGACTGCTGCGGACGGCGCGGCCCGGCGGCGTCGTCATCGTCACGCAGGTGTGGGCCATGGAGTGGGTGGAACTCGCCGACACCACGGGGCTGACCGTCATCGGGATGAGCCACGAGTCCTTCGCGTACTCCCGGTCGACCTCGCGCTTCCGACGGGTCCTGAAGCACTACGAGGACGTCGACCGGATGCTCGCGCTCACCCGCGAGGACGCCGACCTGTGGATCAGGCAGGGCATGAACAACGCGTCCTTCATGCCGAACCCGCTGCCGTTCATGCCCGAGGTGCCCTCGCCGCGCACCGAGAACGTCGTCGTCAGCATCGGCCGGCTGCACGACCAGAAGGGCATCGACATGCTGCTCGACGCCTGGTCGGAGACGGCGCCGCTGCATCCGGACTGGCGGCTGCGGATCTACGGCTCGGGGGAGGACGAGGAGATCCTCAAGAAGCAGTGCACGGCCCTCGGGCTGGACGACTCGGTCGACTGGATGGGGCGGACGAGCGATGTGCCCGGCGCGCTGCGCGGCGGCTCGGTGTTCGTGCTCTCCTCGCGGGGCGAGGGGTTCCCGCTCGCCGTCATGGAGGCGATGGCCGCAGGGGTCCCGTGCGCGGCCTTCGACTGCGCGCCCGGCGTCCACGAGATCATCCGGGACGGTGAGGACGGTCTCCTCGCGAGCCTCGGCAACACCGGTGAACTGGCTCGCAGACTCGACACGTTGATGTCCGACAAGGCCTTGCGGGACGCCATGGGCGAGGCGGCGCGCGTGAACGTCCAGCGCTTCACGACCGGTGAGGTGGTCCGCGGGTGGGAGGAACTGTTCGCGTTCCTGGAGCGCTGAGGGCTGGGCACTGAGGGCTCAGCGCCGGAGGCTTGGGCGCAGAGGCCCGGAGCCCCGGAGCCCCAGAGACCCAGAGACGCAGAATCGCCGAGAAACGCCGGACGGGACGCGGGGCTTCGACAGCCCGCGTCCCGTCCGTTGCGGGCCGCTACTTGCCCGTGAACTTCTCGTACTCCTTGAGGACGTCCTCGGTGGGTCCGTCCATGCGCAGCTCGCCGCGTTCCAGCCACAGCACGCGGTCGCAGGTGTCGCGGATCGACTTGTTGTTGTGGCTGACCAGGAACACCGTGCCGGCGCTCTTGCGCAGCTCGCGGATGCGGGCCTCGGAGCGCCGCTGGAAGGAGCGGTCCCCGGTGGCGAGCGCCTCGTCGATCATCAGGACGTCGTGGTCCTTGGCCGCGGCGATGGAGAAGCGCAGCCGGGCCGCCATGCCGGAGGAGTAGGTCCGCATCGGCAGGGTGATGAAGTCGCCCTTCTCGTTGATGCCGGAGAAGTCGACGATCTCCTGGTAGCGCTCCTTGACCTGCTCGCGGGACATGCCCATCGCGAGGCCGCCGAGGTAGACGTTCCGTTCGCCGGTGAGGTCGTTCATCAGGGCGGCGTTGACGCCGAGCAGCGAGGGCTGGCCGTCCGTGTAGATCTTGCCGTTCTCCACGGGGAGCAGACCGGCGACGGCCTTGAGCAGTGTGGACTTGCCGGAGCCGTTGGTGCCGATCAGGCCGATGGCCTCGCCCCGGTAGGCGGTGAAGGACACGGACTTGACGGCGTGGACCTTGCGGACGCCCGCCGCCTTCTCGCTCTGCTTGCGGCGCAGCATGCGGTTGAGGGCGGCAGTCGCGCTGCCGCGTCCGGCGCCCGTGCCGTTGACGCGGTAGACGATGTCGACGCTCTCGGCGATGACGGTGGGGATGGGCTCCGGGCCCGCTCCGGACGCCGCCGCGGTGCCCTGCGGCGGAACGTCCTGCGTCGCCTGCGTCTGCTGCGTGATGGTGTCAGCCACGGCCGTAGGTCTCCTCAGCCTTCCAGAAGTAGATGAAGCCGCCGACGCCGGCGACGAGCGCCCAGCCCACCGCGAGGGCCCAGACGTGGTGCGGCAGCTGGTGCGCGTGGAAGCTGTCGATCAGCGCGAAGCGCATCAGGTCGATGTAGACGGCCGCGGGGTTGCTCTCCAGCAGGACCATCGCCCAGTGCGGCAGTTTGTTGTTGCTGAGCACCTTGTCGATGCTCCACATGACACCGGAGACGTACATCCAGGTGCGCAGCAGGAACGGCATGAGCTGGGCGATGTCCGGAGTGCGGGCGCCCATCCGGGCCATGACCATCGCCACGCCGGCGTTGAAGGTGAACTGGAGCACCAGCACCGGCACGGCGAGCAGCCACGAGGCGCTGACCGGCACTCCGAAGCAGAGCAGGATCACCACGAGCGCGGCCATCGAGAACAGCAGCTGCTGGAGCTGCTGGAGGGCGTACGACACCGGGAGCGCGGCGCGGGGGAAGTGCAGGGCGCGGACCAGGCCGAGGCTGCCGGAGATCGCCCGGGTGCCCGCCATGATCGAACTCTGCGTGAAGGTCCAGATGAAGACGCCGGTGACCAGGAACGGGATGTAGTCCGGGACGCCGTGCTTGGTACCGAGCAGGATGCCGAAGATGAAGTAGTAGACCGCCGCGTTCAGCAGCGGGGTCATCACCTGCCACACCTGGCCGAGCTTGGCCTGGCTGTACTGCGAGGTGAGCTTGGCGGTGGCGAACGCGGTGATGAAGTGGCGCCGCGCCCACAGCTGGCGGACGTACGCGGGCAGGCTCGGGCGGGCGCCGCTGACGGTGAGGCCGTACCGGGCGGCGGAGGCCGCGGCGGCGTCGGCGGGGGAGGCCGTCGTCGCTGTCGCGGGCGGGGTGTGGAGGACCTGGCTCACATCCGTTGCTTTCGCTCGGGGGGTGGGGTGCGGGGCGTCCTGACCATTTCGAGGACTGCTCTTTGCCGTTCTCTTACGTCGGGACGGGACCGTATCGTCGCAACGTGAGCGTAGGGCTGTCTACGTCGGAACGCAACCGTTTCGACGTAACGGCCTATGCTGGTCCGTATGACCACGAACGCCGACACAGCCGCGAGTGCCGCCACGCCCGCGCCTGCCGACGGGAAGGCCCCGCGTCGCCGGGCCCCCGCCGGTGCGGCCGTACTGAGGGAGGATGTGACCGAAGCGATCCGTGCCGCCGTCTTCGAGGAGCTCGCGGCCGTCGGATACGCCCGGATGTCCATCGAGGGCATCGCCCGCCGTGCCGGGGTCGGCAAGACCGCGGTGTACCGGCGCTGGCGCTCCAAGCGCCATCTCGTGCTCGACCTGGTCTCGGCGATCGCCGTCCAGGGACTGCCCGCCCCCGACACCGGCTCCCTGGAGGGCGACCTCCGGCTGCTCTACGAGGTCACCTCACGCGCCCTGCGGCACCCGGTGGCCGGCCAGATCATCCCCGACCTCCAGGCCGAGGCGGCCCGCAACCCCGAGATCGCGGACGCGCTCCAGAAGGCGCTGCGGGAGGGTCAGCAGGGCGTCGCGAGCGGCATCGTCGCGGCGGCCACCGCTCGCGGCGAGGTCCGCGAGGGCGCCGACCTCGAACTGGCCCTGGACCTGATGTCCGGCCCCCTGTACTGGCGGGCGGTCGTGGTCCGCGGCCCCAAACTCCCGAAGCCCTACCTGGCCGCCCTGGCCCGCACGACAGCGGCGGCGCTCAAGGCGTTGTGATCCCGTCGGCGGGCGTCCGGGGCCCGTCGGCCAGCCGGCCGGCGAGCCCCGCGACGTCGTCCGCCCGCAGGACCCGGCCGCCCGAACCCGGCAGGGGGACGTGCAGGGCCGCGGTCCACCGGCCGGGGATCGCGTCGTCCCCGTACACGGCCCCGGCGAGGGCGCCCGTCACGGCGGCGACCGTGTCCGTGTCGCCGCCGAGGTCGACCGCCGCGCGCAGGGCGTCCTCGAAGGAGTCCGTCGTGCGCAGCGCCCACACCGCCGAGCCGAGGCAGGGCCAGACCGCGCCGTTGAACTCGGTCGCCCTGTCCGGGTGCCAGTCGCCGGCGAGGACGGTCGCGTAGCGGGCGCGGTGGTCCGGGTGGACCGCGTCCAGGGTGTCGGGGAGCGCGGTGAGGGGATCGTGCCCGACCAGGGCGGTGCGGACGAGTTCGTGGAGGATCGCCGTGCCCTCCCAGGCCGCGCGGTCGCCGTGGGTGAGCGCGGCGATCCGGCGGGCGGCGGACATCGTGACGTCCCGGCCGCACGCGGCGAAGAACACCGCGGAGGTCGCCGCCCGCATCAACGAGCCGTTCCCGGCGGCGCGTTGACTTACCTGGAAGTGCAGGGCGGACGCGAGATCCCAGGGGTCGCCGCTCGTGAGGACCGCTTCCGTCTGGAGGCCGATGTCCTTCGGTTCGGCCGCCGCCCACCGCCGGAACCCGTCGAAGACGTCCGGGAGTTCGAGGCCGCCGTGCCGGACCAAGGAGTCGCCGACGATCACCGCCATCTGCGTGTCGTCGGTCGCCTCGCCCGGGTCCCAGCCACCGCCACCGCACATCTCCCCGCCCTGTCCGGGAACGGGGAAGCGCCGCGTGAACGCCCCTTCCGGCCCGAACTCGAAGGGAGCGCCCAGCGCGTCACCCACCGCGGAACCGAGGATCGTGCCGATGGCGGTCATGGGGCGAGCGTACGGGCGGTCGCGGGCGGGTTCGGACACCGGTTCCGGCACCGGTTCCGGCGTGCTGCCCGGGTGCGCCGCCCCGGACGGAGCCCCCGCCGAAGCGGTCGGGCCGTCAGCCCCGGTCCGCCCCTGGATGGTGGTGGGTCCAGCCCGTCCAGGCCGAGGTGATCATGTCCTCGACGTCGTAGCGGGCCTTCCAGCCGAGTTCGGTGGCGATGCGGGTGGCGGAGGCGACGACGCGGGCCGGGTCGCCGGGGCGGCGGGGAGTGGTGACCGGGGGGCGGTCGTAGCCGGTGACCGCGTTGATGCGGTCGATCATCTCGCGGACCGAAACGCCCTCGCCGCGGCCGATGTTGAGGGTCAGGCCGGCGCCGGGGGAGGCCCGCAGCGCGCGGGCCGCGGCGACGTGCGCCTCGGCCAGGTCGACCACGTGGATGTAGTCGCGGACGCAGGTGCCGTCGGGGGTCGGGTAGTCGTCGCCGAAGATGCGCGGCGGCGCGTTCTCCGTCAGCCTCTCGAAGACCATCGGGACGAGGTTGAAGACGCCCACGTCGGCCAGTTCGGGGCTCGCCGCGCCGGCCACGTTGAAGTAGCGCAGGGAGGCCGTGGACAGGCCGGTCGCGCGGCCCGTCGCGCGGACCAGCCACTCGCCCGCGAGCTTCGTCTCGCCGTACGGGCTCATCGGCACGCACGGCGTCTCCTCCGTCACCAGCTCCACGTCCGGCATGCCGTACACCGCGGCCGAGGACGAGAAGACGAAGGCCGTCACGGACGCGGCGGTCACGGCGTCCAGCAGGACGCGCAGTCCCTCGATGTTCTCCCGGTAGTAGTGCAGGGGCAGGTCCACGGACTCGCCGACCTGCTTCTTCGCCGCCAGGTGGACGACCCCGGTGATCGCGTGCTCCGCGAGGGTCCGGGCCACCAGTTCGCCGTCCAGGGTCGAGCCGACCACCAGCGGGACGTCCGACGGCACCCGCTCGGCGATCCCCGTCGACAGGTCGTCGTAGACCACGGCACCCTCGCCCGCCTCGCGCAGCGCGCGGACGACGTGCGCCCCGATGTAGCCGGCGCCGCCGGTGATCAGCCAGGTCATGTGGGCCGTCCCCTCGTCAGTGAGCCCGTGGTGCCCGGTCGCGCGTCCCCGTGCATCCCGTGCGGCCCCGCGTGTCTTCGCGTATCAGTGAAGCAGGCGCCCGGCCCTGCGGCGCAGCACCTCGGTCATTCCTCGCCAACCGGACGTGGTGCGCAGGGCGAGCGCGCCCGCGTGGGTCCGGTACGGCTGCAGGAAGTACACGCTGCGGACGCCGTGGTGGACGTCCGGGACGGCGCGGCGGCGCAGCAGGCCGGGGCCGCCCAGCGCGTGCGCCGTCACCTCCCGGCTCGTGCCGTCACGGAAACCGAGGGTCAGACGCAGGTCCCAGGTGCCCGGCTCCAGCTCGGACAGCTCCACCGGGGTCTCCGCCGTCCACACGTCCCCGTACCGGTCGGCCAGCAGCCGGGCCTCGGCGCGCGGGCCCGCCCGGCCGTCCTCGCGGCGGGTGAACACCACGTCCACCGATGCCGGACCGGCCTCGGCCATCCGGCCGTACAGCTCGTGCAGGCGCAGCCGCAGCCGGGTGCCCCGCGCGCGGACCCGCAGCTCCGCGTCGACGGCGGCCGGCAGCAGATGGGCCGGGCGCTCCAGGAAGTGCTCCAGGGTGACCTGGGGGAGGTCCGAGGACCAGACCGGGGTGCCGTCGGAGGCGCGGGCGTACGGGGGGAGCAGCCGGGCCGGGCGGGCCGCCAGTTCCCGCAGCCGGGGCAGGTCGCGCGGCCGGTGCGAGGCGAGCAGCACGCGGGCGAGGAGACGGCCGGGGGCGCTCGGGTTGAGGGTGAGGTCGGCCGCGTCGAACGTCGACAGGTACGCGCGCGTGTGGTCCCACCAGGCGCGGCGGTAGGCGGCGGTGCGCAACTCCAGTTCCCGCGTGTACATCCGCAGGTCGTGGTCGAGGAACTTGGCGTGCACGGCCCGCGCGAGCCGCTTCTCTCCGGCGCCGAGGAGGATCTCGTAGGCCGCCCGGTTCGCCTCGGTGCGCGCACGCCAGTTGGAGATGTCCGCGCGGTCGAGCGAGATGGACAGCCGCTCGGCGTCGCGCCGCACGTGCCACACGTAGACCGTGTCCGGGACGAGGGCGACGCGCGGCGCGGCGGCCAGTACGCGCGCGGTGAACACGCAGTCCTCGTAGGGGTAGCGGCCGTCGGGGAAGCGGATGCCGTGGTCGCGCAGGAAGTCGGTGCGGTACAGCTTGTTGACGCAGAGCGTGTCGTGCGCGAGACGCGGACGCCGGGAGGGGTTGGGGAGCACGGCGGGTCCCGCGTAGAGCGCGCGCTCCCAGGGGATCTCGCGGCCCGACGGCAGCTCACGGCGCACGCACAGCCCGGCCGCGACCTGGACGCCGTGCGCCTCGGCCGTGCCGAGCAGCGCGTCGACCGCGCCGGGCGACAGGACGTCGTCGCTGTCGAGGAACATCACGTACGGGGCGGTCGCCGCGTCGATGCCGTCGTTGCGCGGGCTGCCGCAGCCGCCGCTGTTGACGGCCCGGTGGACCACCGTCAGGCGGGGCTCCCCGGCCGCGAGCGTGTCGAGGAGGGCGGCGCTGCCGTCGGTCGAGCAGTCGTCGACGGCGATCACCTCGCGCACGGCGTCGCCCTGGGCGAGGGCGGAGCGCACGGCGTCCGCCACGTGGTCACCGTCGTCGTAACCGATGACGACGACGGTGACCTTCGCGCGATGAGGGGTCATGAGGGCGGTCCACGGTCCGGATTCGGATGAGTTGCGGCAATTCTCCGTTAAGGGGCGCTCAGTGTCCTGTCCGCACTCCGGCGAGGGCGCGGCGCGTGGCGCGCGTCCGGCGCTGGGGGATGCGGCCCGCGGTGGTCGGGGGCAGTCCGGACCGCCACAGCCGTACGAGTGACAGGCCCGCCGCGGCGGCCAGCAGGCCGTTGCGCACGAGCATCAGCAGACAGCCCGTCCAGGTGCTGTGGATCACCTCGCCGTACATCGCCGGGTACACGACCGTGCTGACCGCCGTCGCCGCCACGATCAGTGCGGCGACCGGGCGTTGGGTGGTGTGCCGCGAGGTCAGGCAGACGGCGGCCAGGCCCAGCAGCCACACCATGTACTGGGGGCTGATCACCCGGCTCGTCACGGTGAACAGCAGGACGGCGGCGAGCGCCGCGTCGAACGGCGTGGCCGCCGTCCAGTGCCGGGCCCGCACCCGCCACAGCAGCAGGATCCCGAACGCCGCGACGGTCAGGGCGAGGGAGCCGGCCGCGACCGAGCTGACGTACGGGCCCACGAACTCCATGGCGCCGTACTGGTAGCGGGCCGTTCCCGGCCAGCCGGCGTGGCGCGCGAACCCCAGCACCGTGCCGCCGAGCGATTCGATCTGCACGCCCCGGCCGCCCTGCTGGCGCAGGAAGTCGAAGGAGTTGCTGAACGCGGCGACGAGGACGGCGAGCAGCGCGGCGGCCGCGACCACGGCCGACGTCCAGGCCTCCCGGGTGGTCCGGCCCCGGGGTGTGCCGATCAGCGCGAGCGCGGGCCACACCTTCACGAGGGCGCCCAGCGCGGCGAACACCCCGCCCGCGCGCGGGGAGCGCGACAGCGCCAGCAGGGAGAGCACGGCGAAGGCGGTGACCTGCACGTCGTACCGGGCGAGCGGGATGTGCAGCAGCAGCGGCAGGCCCAGCACCCACAGCAGGGCGCCGCGCAGGCTGCGGCCGGCCCGCCGCCCCGCGCGCGTGAGCGCGACGGTGATCACGAGGTCTGCCACGAGGGTGAGCGCCACGAACGCCGTGACGTAGGTCAGCCACGGCAGCAGCGCGGGTGCCAGCAGGACGGGGCCCGCGCCGGGCGGGTACTGCCACAGCCGGTCGCCCGCCGGGAACGCGCCCTGCGACAGGACGCCGTACCAGCGGAAGTAGAGATGTCCGACCTCGCGGGACACGCCGCCCCGGCCGAGGAGACGGAGGTCGTCGTGGGCGAGGAGCCACAGCATCAGGGCGCGGGTGGCGAGCCAGACGGCGGCGAGGGCAAGCGGGCGGTGGTTCCTGAGGACGCTCATCAAGGCCGGATCGTAAGCCGCATGGATGGGCTATTGCGGTCGATACGCCGTCAATACCGGCCAAAGGTTGTTTAATAGCAAAAAATTTGGCCCATGGTGTATGCGTGGGTCAGACGGTCGGCAGTGGGGCGTCCGGAGACAGCGGCCGTTCTCCTTCCCGTGCTCGTGATGCTCGCGATCGGGCTCTGGGGGCTCGACCGCGGCGCCATGTGGCGCGACGAGGCGGTGACCTTCCAGGTCGCCCGGCGCTCGGTGCCCCAGATCTGGCACCTGCTGCACTCCGTGGACGCCGTGCACGGCCTGTACTACCTCGGCATGCACGCCGTCCTCGCGCCGCACCCCGGCGAGATCGCCCTGCGGCTGCCCTCCGTATGCGGCGCCGCCGCGACCGCCGGCCTGGTCGCCGCCCTCGGCGTCCGCCTGTGCCGGCCGCGGGTCGGCCTGTGGGCGGGGCTCCTGTACGCCGTCACGCCGATGGCCGGCCACTTCGCCCAGGAAGGCCGTTCCTACGCGCTCGTCGCGGCCGGAGCGGCGGGAGCGACCCTGCTCCTGGTGCGGGCCGTCCCGTCCCCGCGGCCGGGTCCCTGGTGGGCGTACGGCGCGGCGCTCGCCGTGACCTGCCTGCTGCACGAGATGGCCCTGCTCCTGCTGCTCGCGCACGCCTGCACGCTGGCCCTCGCGCGCCCGCCGGCCCGGGTGTGGCGCCGCTGGCTCCTCGCCGCCGCGGGCGTGGCCCTCGTGCTGCTGCCGCTCCTGATCGTCTCGCAGGGGCAGTCCGAGCAGGTCGCCTGGCTGTCGCGGACCGGGCTGCGCAGCGCGGAGCGACTGCTCACGACGTTCACCGGTCCGGCGCGGCTCGTGGTCCTGCCCTATCTCCTGCTCGCCGCCCTCGCGTTCGTGCCCGGCCCGCCCCGCCGCGGCGCGCTCACCCTCCCGGCGGTCGCCCTGCCGCTCGCCGCGGTGCCGCCCCTGGTGCTGCTGACGGTGTCGCGCTGGTGGCCCCTCTACGACGACCGGTACGTCCTGTACGCGCTCGCCGGTGCACCGCTCCTCGCGGCGGCCGGGGCCGAACGGCTCACCGCCCTGCTGCCCCGGCTGCTGCCGCACGCGGTCCTCAGCGGCGTCCTCGGCGTCACCCTCGTCTTCGCCGTGCAGCTCCCGATCCTGCGCCAGGACCGCAGCCCCGACCGGCGTCCCGACAACCTCGCCGCGGTCTCCGCCGTCGCCCACCGCGAACTGCGCCCGGGCGACCCCGTGCTGTTCCTGCCCTCGCTGGCCCGGCGCGCGGCCCTGGCCTATCCGAAGGGGTTCCTGGGAATCCGCGACATCGCGCTGAGTGTTCCGGCGCCGGCCTCGGGCACCCTGTACGGCCGTGAGGCGGGCGCAGCCGAACTGCGCCGCCGGCTGAAGGGGCTCGACCGGGTGTGGCTGGTCGCCGAGCCGTTCGCGACGGTGCCCTCCTGGTATCCGGGCACTCCCACCGAGCGCGCCAAACTCGCCGTGGTCGACGAGCAGTTCGTGCCCCGTGAGCAGGTCGTGCGCCGCGGCGTGACGATGCGTCTCTACGTGCGCAGGCCTATGCGGAGCCCGGTGTCTGCGACAGAGCCGCCCGGTCGAGAGCGGCCGTCAGTCGGTCGAGCCGGTCCCGGAGCTCTCGGATCTCCTCCAGGTCCGCCCCGGTAGCCGCCCCGATCCGGCGCGGCACGGACGCCGCGCGCTCCCGCAGGGCGCCGCCCTCCTCGGTGAGGCGCACCTGCACGGACCGCTCGTCCCGCGTGCTGCGCTCCCGCAGTACGAGGCCCGCCGCCTCCAGCCGCTTCAGCAGCGGCGACAGCGTCCCCGAGTCGAGCCGCAGATGCTCGCCGAGCTTCTTCACGGGCAGCTCGCCGTGCTCCCACAGCACCAGCATCACCAGGTACTGCGGGTAGGTGAGCCCGAGGTCCTTGAGGATCACCCGGTACACACCGCCGAAGGCGCGCGAGGCGGCGTTCAGCGAGAAGCAGATCTGCTGGTCGAGGCGGAGGAAGTCCCCGTCGGAGGGGGCCGGGGAGGCCGGCGCGGGTGTGGCGGTCATGGGCCCAGGATAGCTCGTGCGAGCCATTAAGTTGTGCACAACTGAATTGCGTGCTCTAATTCTGGTCGTGGGGCCGCCGGACCGGCAGCCCCGCCAAGGAACCGACTTGAGAGGGATGGTCCTCATGGACACGCTCTACACCGCAGTCGCCACCGCCACCCACGGCCGCGACGGCCGTGCCGTGAGCTCGGACGGCAAGCTCGACCTCCAGCTGGCGATCCCGGTGGAGATGGGCGGCAGCGGGCAGGGCACCAACCCCGAGCAGCTCTTCGCCGCCGGTTACGCCGCCTGTTTCGCGAGCGCCCTCGGCGTCGTCGGCCGCGCCGCGAAGGTCGACGTCTCCGAGGCCGCGGTGACCGGTGAGGTCGGCATCGGCAAGCAGGGCGAGGGCTTCGGCCTGGCCGTCACGCTCCGCGTCGAGCTGCCCGACACCGTGGACGAGGCCACCGGCCGCAAGCTGGTCGAGCAGGCCCACCAGGTCTGCCCCTACTCCAACGCCACCCGCGGCAACATCCCGGTCGAGCTCGTCATCGAGTAGTCGTCACCGGCGGCGGCGCGTCACCGGGCGGGACGAACCCCGGGACCGGCCGCCGCGCCGGTGGCCCCGCCACCTGCCGTGCCCGTGTCCCCGGCCGGACCGGCCCCCGTGCCGACCCGGGCCAGCACCTCCCCGGTCTCGCGGCTCCACGCCACCACCGTCGCCTCCTCGGGAACCCGCCGCCAGCGCGTCAGCAGCAGCCAGCGGACGTGGTACCGGCGGGCGACGGCGGTGCGCTCGGCCCGTGTCGAGGCCGGGTCGAGGTAGGCGCGGACGGCCGCGACCCGCCGCCGCCTCTCACCCTCGTCGAGGGCGGGGTCGGGCCAGGCGGGCGCGGCGAGGTCCGGGCCGTAGCCCGCGATCAGATGCACCGCGTAGTACCCGTCGGTGACGACCGCCTCGCCCGGTGCGATGTGCCGGGCGGCCCAGTCGTACGTCGGCCAGTGCGGCGGCTGGTCGAAGCCGACCGGGTCGAGTGCGCGGGGCACGACCGCCCCGGCCTGCACGGTGAGGAACCCGGCCAGCGCGGCGCAGGCCGCCGTCCACCCCAGCAGCCGCCGCCCCCGGCCCCACGGCCGGGGCGCCGCCAGCTCCACCCCGAGCGCGAACTGCAGCGGCACGAGCGTGAGCCCGAGGATCCTGCCGAACGTGTAGTGCCCGCTCGCCCAGCCGTAGGCGACCACCGCGCAGTCCAACGCGAACAGCAGCACCAGCGGATCACGCCACCCCTGCCCGCCGAGCCTGCGGGCGCTCCGGGCCCGCAGCCACAGCGCCGGCAGCCCGGCCGCCGCCAGCCAGAAGTGCCCGGGCATCCCGTCGTACAGCCGCTCGTGCATGGCGTCCACGCCGCGGTCCCCGGTCAGCGCGAAGACGTCGAAGTACGGCCAGGCGTACGCGACCAGGAGCGCCACCACGCCCGTCAGCAGCCACCGGCCCGCGACGGCCGGAACCGGGCCGCGCCGGGAGCCCGCCACGAACGCCACGGCTCCGAGCGCCGCCGCGAGCGCGGTGATCGGGTGGACGAGCAGGATCAGCCCGTACAGCCCGCCGAGCGCGGCGTACCCCCACCAGCTGCTGAGACCCGCCGGGCCCACGAAGCGCACGGGACCGCCGGTCGTGCCCGCCGCGCGCGTGGCGGTGAACGCCCAGGCCCAGAAGGTCAGTCCGATGGCGAACGTCGACGGATAACCCAGGTTCCCGGTCATCGACATCAGCCCGAGATAGCCGCTCCACCAGGCCCGCTCGGTGCCCCAGAGCAGCACCATGGCGAACAGGCAGAGGACCGGCGCCCACGGCCGGGGTGTCAGCGTCCGCACGAGACGGCCGATGCCGGTCAGCAGCACCAGCAGGTTCACCGGTCCCGACAGCCGCACGACCGCCCAGCCGCCGAGCCCGGTCAGCCGCGCGAACGCGCCCTGCGCCACCGCGTACGGCGAGTAGTACGGGCTTCCCGCGCCCGGCAGGTCCGCCATCGGGTGCCGCGGATGGAGCAGATGCGCCCGCAGGCGCTCGACGACCGCCGCGTGCTGGCCCGCGTCGCAGCACAGCGGGACACGCCAGTAGGCGAGCGTCACCACCAGCCAGAACAGTCCGCCGAACAGCTGGTACGGCGTCGGACGCCAGGTGCCGCCGCCGCGGAGCGCGGTCGCGCCCCGGACGGCCCCCCGCCGGGCGAGGACATCGGCGCTCATCGGGCGGCAGGTGGGACGGGCTCAGCGGTTTCCGGCATTTGCCGTATATGCCCGCAGGGGTCGGGCCGCTAGCCCAAGATCACCTCATCGGGCGACCTCGGCGTCCCGCCGCACGGGCCCCGGCACCGCGCCGGTGAGGGCCCGTGCGGCCGGACGGACGACCGCGTCCAGGAGCAGCGGCAGGCCGACCACCGGGAGCAGCCACAACAGCACGATCAGCCGGTTTCCCCAGATGTTGATGTCCGGATGCCCGGCCTGGTTGAGCACCCCGGTGAAAGCGGCCGCCAGCAGGAAGGGCGCGAACGCGCGGTGCCGGCGCAGCGCCCCCCATCCGGCCGCCGTCACGGCCGCCAGGAACAGCGGCTCCCACAGCTGCCGGCGCAGCCACTCGATCCAGAACGCGGTCTCCAGATGGAAGAACTCCGGCCACGGACCGGCCCGGTCGGGACGGGCGAAGTGCCCGGTCAGCAGGTCCTGCAGGCTCTCCGACTCGGAGGGGTAGCCCAGCACCTTCGCGAGCAGCACGGTGCCCAGCGCCGCGCAGCCCGCGACCACCCCGAGCGTCCGCAGCGGCCCGTCCCACCGGCGCAGGCGCACCAGGTGCAGCGCGCAGACGGCGGCCAGACACAGGCCCAGGAAGAGCGCCTGCGAGTGCTTGACCGTGAAGAGGACGGCCAGCGAGGCGCCGGCCAGCCACGTACCGGCCCGCGCGCGCCCCTCCAGGGCCAGCGCGCAGCCCCACAGCGCCGCCAGGGTCACCGTCAGCATCAGACCCTCGGTCATCGGGCGCATCGCGGTGGTCCCGCACGGCAGGACGTAGAAGAGCGCCTGACCGGTGAGGGCCGCGCCCGTGGAGGTGCGCAGGGTCCGCAGCACGAGGAAGACGAGAACACCCCCGGCGACGGTCACGAGGACGCTCGACGCCCACAGCCCCCACGTCACCCCGAGCACCGTCACGAACGGGACCAGCAGCACCGGATAGCCGGGCCGCACCTCGAAGATCCGCATGAAGCGCGGAGGCATGAACGGCACCGTGTGGCCGGCGGTCTGCCCGGCCGCGAGCCGCGCGGACACCCCCCGCCACTCCGCACGACGGCACTCCTCGACCACCCGCCGGGTCGGACTCGCGCGGTGGAAGCGCACCACGTCGACGGCCTGGTTGCGGCGGGCGACGGACGCCTTGCTCGCGCACGCGTAGTCGATCGTCCGGGCGGCCGCCTCGTGCTTGCCGTCGCCGCTCAGACTCAGCGCGTACGACAGGTAGTTCTTCGTGTCCGGGGTGTCCCGGCCGGTGATGTTGGCGAGCTGGAGCACGGCGAAGACCGCGGCGATCACCACCACCCAGCCGCGCGCCGACCGCGGCCGGCGCAGCGCCCGCGCCCAGCGGCGCGGGGCGCGCGCGGTCGTGGCGGCGCTCACGAGGACGCGAGGACGTCGTGTCCCGCCTGCGCGGGGACCGCGACGGCCGCCGCCGTGGCCGGGTTCTCGGGCCGCTCGCCGAGCATCAGCGTCCTCACCACGCGCTCCGCGGCCCTCCCGTCGTCGAACTCGCAGAACCGCGCCCGGAACCCGGCCCGCAGCCGTGCCGACTCCGCGTCCCGCCAGGACCCCGACGCGAAGAGCCACGCCAACTCCCGCTGCGTGCCCGCCACATGGCCGGGCGCGTCGGAGGTGATGTCGAAGTAGGCGCCCCGGCTCGCCGCGTACGCGCCCCAGTCGTCGGCGAGCAGCACGATCGGCCGGTCGAGGTTGGCGTAGTCGAACATCAGGGCCGAGTAGTCGGTGACCAGCGCGTCGGAGGCGAGCATCAGGTCCTCGACGGACGGCTCGTCCGTCGCGTCGACCAGCATCCCGCGCCGGTGCAGTTCGGCCAGGCCCATCCCGCGCGCCGGACCGTCCGCGAGCGAGGGATGCAGCCGTACGACGAGGGTGTGGCCGTCGCCGAGATCGTCCGCGAACCGGGCGAGGTCGAGCCGGTCGGCATGCCCGCCGCGCACGTAGTCGCGGCGCGTCGGCGCGTACAGCACCACCCGGTTCCCGGCGGGGATGCCGAGGCGTTCGCGGACCGCGGCCCCGTCCCCGGGGCGGGCCCGCACGAGGACGTCGTTGCGCGGGCTGCCGGTGCGCAGCGACGTGAAGTGGCAGGGGTAGGCGCGGTCCCAGACCAGCTCGGAGTGGCGGTTGGCGACCAGGCTGAAGTCCCAGCGGTCGGCGCGGCGCAGCATCTGCGGCACGTCGAAGCCGTGCCGGGCTCCCGGCTTGTGCAGCAGGTCCGCGGCCATGAACTTCAGCGGGGTGCCCTGATGGGTGTGGATATGGACGCTGCCGGGGCGCTTCACCAGGGAGCCCGGCCAGTTGACGTTGTTCACGAAGTACGTGGCGCGTGCGGTCACCCGGCGGTAGTGGGGCGAGTCGAGCAGCACGTGCTCGGTGTCCGGCGGCAGCAGGGCCGCCTGCTCCTCGTCGCGGACCACCCACACGCCCCGGACGTGCGGGGCGAGTTCACGCGCGGCCGCGTACACGGCCGCCGGGTCGCCGAGGACTCCGCGGTGCGAGAACGCCGAGTACACCGCGAGATTCGGGTCCAGCGGGCGGTGTTCGTGCAGCGAGGACCAGCCGCGCCCGACCCGCACGGTCGCCGCCCTGCGCACCTGCTGTCCGCGCCGGCTCAGCTCCCGTCCCGCCCGCGCGGCCTGCCGCCGCAGCCGGTACCGCGTGAACCCGCCCTCCAGCACGCGCAGTTCGGGCGGCACGGGACCGCTCCGGTGCTTGCGGAACAGCGCGGCCGTCAGCCGGAAGAACTCGGCCTTGTCGCCCTCCGGCAGCCGGTCCTGCTTGGAGAGGATGTCGAGACAGTGCTCGCCCATCTTGTGGTGCAGGTACGGGCGCCAGCTCGACAGCTCGGGCCGGGCGTCGACGAACGCGAAGACCCGCTCGTACTGGTCGTGGATGTCGAAGTGCTTGCGGCTGGTGGTGGACAGGATGTTGCCCTGGCGGCGCTGCCGGTAGGCGAGGCAGATCCGGTCCAGCGCGGCGATCCGCCGGGCGCTGAGCATCACCGGGAACGTCCACGGGGTGTCCTCGTAGTAGCCGGGCGGGAAGGCGAAGCCCTCCTGCTCGACGAAGGCGCGCCGGTAGACCTTGTTCCACACCACCATCAACAGGTCGAGGATCTCGGGGTGTTCGGACGCCGAGAAGGTTCCCGCGCCGGCTTCCGCGAGCACCCGGGCGAGCACGTTCCTGCGGGTTCCGCCCCACCAGTAGGTGCGGGCGTAGTCGAAGACCAGCACGTCCGGGTCCGCGGTCTCCTCCAGCCGGTCGGCGACGGCGCGCAGCGCGCCCGGCGTGAGGGTGTCGTCGCTGTCGAGGAAGAACAGGTAGTCCCCGCCGGCCAGGGGCATGCCCGCGTTGCGCGCGCGGCCGAGCCCCACGTTCTCCGGCAGGTGCAGCACCCGCACGCGCGGGTCGCGGTCCGCGTACTCGTCGAGGATCGCTCCGCAGCCGTCCGGGGAGCAGTCGTCGACGGCGATCACCTCGAGGTCCGTGTACGACTGCTCCAGGACCGAGTCGAGACACTCGCGCAGAAAGCCCTGCACCTTGAAGACGGGGACGATGATGCTGAAGCGGGGCACGTCAGCTCCTTACGAGGGTGGACGCGGAGGGAGCCGGGCGGCGTTCGGCGAGCGGCAGGACGGGCGGGATCGCCTCGGGGGGTTCGCCCAGCAGCACCCTGCGGACCACCCGCTCGGCGGCCCTCCCGTCGTCGAACTGGCAGAAACGCTCGCGGAACCGGGCCCGCAGAGCCGTCGCCTCGGGATCGGCGTACGAGCCGTCGGTGAAGAGCGCGGCCAGCTCGCCCGGGGTACGCGCGATCCGGCCCGGCGGCTCCTTCATCACGTCGAAGTAGACGCCCCGCGTCTCCCGGTAGACCTCCCAGTCGTCTGCGTAGACGACGACCGGACGGTCCAGGTTGGCGTAGTCGAACATGATCGACGAGTAGTCCGTGATCAGCGCGTCCGCGGCCAGGCAGACGTCCTCGGAGGAGCGGTGCCCGGTCACGTCGATGATCCGACCCGAGCCGCGCCCGCTGCCCTCGTCGTAGAAGTAGTGGGCGCGCAGCAGGACGACGAACTGCTCCCCGACCGCCTCGCAGAAGGCCTCCAGGTCGAGGCGCGACTCGAAGCCGGTGCTGTGGTCGCGGTGGGTGGGGGCGTACAGCAGGGCTGTCCGGCCCTCGGGCACCCCGAGGCGCTTACGGACCCGGGCCACGTCCTCGGCGGTCGCCGTGCAGTACACGTCGTTGCGCGGATAGCCGTACTCCAGGGCCTCGTAGCCGCCGGGGAAGGCCCGCTCCCACATCTGTGTGGAGTGCCGGTTGGAGGAGAGGTTGTAGTCCCAGCGGTCCACCCGGGACAGCAGCTTGGTGAAGCTGCCGGTCGCGGCGGCCACCACCGGGTACGTCGACTGGTCGACGCCCATCTTCTTCAGCGGTGTGCCGTGCTGCGTCTGGACGTGCACGCTGCCGGGCCTTTTCACCACGGCGTCCGCGAAGTTGGCGTTGTTGACCAGGTACTTGGCGCGGGCGAGCACCTCCCAGGAGCGCCGGCTGCCGATCACCGCGTGCTCGACGTCCTTCGGCACCGCGTCCACCGCGTCGGGCTCCACCAGGAACACCGAGCGGATGTGCGGGGCGAGTTCGCGGGCCTTGGCGTGGATCGCGGCCGGGTTGCAGGCGTACCCGCGGCCCCAGTACGCGCAGTACACGGCGAGGTTCTCGTCGAGCGGCCGGCGCAACTGGGCGGCGTAGAAGGCGCGGGTGCGCAGCATCCTCGGGCGCGGCACCCGCCGGACCGCACCGGCCGCGGCCCGGTTGGCGCCCCGCAGGGCCCGGAACGCGCTGTAGGCGCCCGTCGCGAGCAGCCGGTGCTGCACGCCGAGGCTGCCTCCCGGCACGCGGAAACCGGCCGGGCGATGACGCCGGTAGAGCCGGCCCGCGCGGCGGAAGAAGGCCCGGCGGCGGCGCGCCGGCACCCGGGTGGGATGCGCGGCCGTCTTCAGGACCAGGGTGAAGAGCTCGCCGAACAGCGCCTTGGACCGGGCGGCGGGAACGGTCTGTTCGGCGACCCGGGCCAGCACCCGCTCCACCTGGTCGAGGAGTTCGAGGTGGTGCTCGCCCGGCGCGTTGAGCCGGCTGCCCTGGCGGCGCAGATGGTGGCGTACGCAGACCGTGCGCAGCACGTCCGTCCGTCCGCCCGCGACCGTCACCAGCCCGCCCCAGCCCGCGTCGGTGAAATGCCCCTCGGGGAAGACGAGTTCGTGCTCGACGAGGAACGCGCGACGGTAGGCCGCGCTCCACGCCGGCACGTGCACGCCGAGGACCTCGGCGGCCTTGTCGAGCGGTGGTGTGCTCGGCTCGCCCTCCCACCAGTGCACCCGCTGGTGCCCGAAGTAGAGGACGTCCACACCGGTCGGCAGGGCCGCGTCCAGCGCGGCGAGCGCACCCTGGGCCAGCTCGTCGTCGCCGTCGAGGAAGAGCACGTAGGCGCCGGTCGCGGCCGCGATCCCGGCGTTGCGGGCCCCGCTCAGCCCGCCCGGGGGCGGCGAGTGGACGGGCGCCACCCGGGGGTCGCGGGCGGCGTACCCGGCGGCGACCGCCGCGGCCGGTGAGTCCGGCCCGTCGCAGACCGGGATCAGCTCGACGTCGCCGAAGGACTGGGTGAGGACCGAGTCCAGTGCGTGGGACAGTCGCCCGGCGACTCCGAAGGTGGGCACGATGACGCTGAAGCGGGGCATTCTGATCTTTCTCTCAAGGGGCGCCGAACGGGGGTTTCATCGCCCGGGGCGCCCGGTCGGCCGCCATGTGGTGGGCCGGGTGGGCGTGGGCCGCGACGGGCTGGAGGGCACGCGGACTCCGGTTCAGTGCTGCTCGGTCAGGGGGAGGGCACCGCCCGGCGCCGGGACGGCCGGGAGCGGCGCGGCGGGAGGGGCGACCGCCGGTGGGGCCGAGCCCACGGGGCGGGGAGGCGCCGCGAGCGCCGAGGGGACCGGGTGCCGCTCCGCGAACGGGATGAACGGCGGCAGCCCCGTCGTCTCCCCGAGCACCACCCGCCGCACCACCCGCTCGGCGGCGCGTCCGTCGTCGTACGGGCAGAACCGCTCGCGGAACGCGGCCCGCAGCTGCGAGGAGCGCGAGCCCCGCCAGTGGCCGGTCGCGAAGATGTCGATCAGTTCGTCCTCGCTGCGCGCGACCGCGCCCGGCGGGAAGGCGCGCAGGTCGAAGTAGGTTCCGCGAGCCGCCTCGTACGCCTCCCAGTCGTCGGCGTGCACGACGATCGGCCGGTCCAGGCCCGCGTAGTCGAACATCAGGGACGAGTAGTCGGTGACCAGCGCGTCCGAGGCGAGGCACAGCGACTCCACGCTCGGATGGTCCGACACGTCGATGAGCCGGCCGCCCGAGGCGTCGGTGAGCGGCGCCCCGTAGCGGTGGTGGGCGCGGGTGAGGACCACGAACCGCGGCCCCAGCTGCCGCAGTACGCGCTCCAGGTCCAGGGTGCGGTGCTGGCCGTTCCGGTAGTCGCGGTACGTCGGCGCGTACAGCACGGCGACCGCGCCCTCGGGGATGCCGAGCGACGCGCGCAGCCGGGCCACGTCGGCCGAAGTCGCCTTCTGGAACACGTCGTTGCGCGGCATCCCGTACTCCAGCGTGTCGTACGAGGAGGGGAAGGCCCGCTCCCAGACCAGCGTGGAGTGGCGGTTGGCGGACAGGCAGTAGTCCCATGTGTCGACGCCGCGCAGCAGCTCGGCGAAGTCCGTGCCGCGCGCGGCGGCCGGTCGGTCCTGGAGGTCGAGGCCCATGTACTTGAGCGGCGTCCCGTGCTGCGTCTGGATCATGACCTGGCCGGGCCGCTTCACCAGACGCCGGTCGAAGTCGACGTTGTTCACCAGGTACTTGGAGCGGGCGAGCGCCGTCCAGTAACCGGGCGTCCCGGGGCGCAGCCGGCCGGTGGCCGCCGGGATCGTGTGATGGTGTTCGAGGTCGGCGATCCACGTGGTGCGGACGTGCGGCGCGTACGTGCGGAACGCCGACTCCAGGGCGCCCGGATTGCAGCCGTGGCCCCGGCCCCGGTAGCTGGAGAAGACGGCGCGGTCGGCGCGCAGCGGGAGCCGGAGCTGCACGCGGTAGTGCAGGTGGAGCGCGGCGCCCCGCGCCGAGCGCCGCAGGGTGCCGACCAGCCGGACGGCCCGCTTGCGGGTCCGCGACAGGGACGACAGCAGCCGGTACGTGCGGTGGGTGCCGAACCGGACCAGCGCGTGCCGCAGCCGTGGCCCGGTGGGGGCGCCCGGGACGCGGTAACGCCGGTAGTGGTCACGGGCCTTGCGCAGGAACTCGGCACGCGCGCCGCGCGGCAGCCGGTCCCGCTTCACGAACACCGTGGAGAAGTGGTCGATCATGCGGCGGAACAGCAGCGGGCGCCACCGCTCCAGTTCGGGGTGCGCGGCGACGTGCGCGAAGACCCGGTCGTACTGGTCGAAGACGTCGAAGTGCTTGCGGCTGCTGGTGCCGAGGATGCTGCCGTGCCGCCGCTGGCGGTAGTGCACGCACACCCGGTCGAGCGTGGCGATCGACTCGGCGGACATCATCGCCGGATAGGTCCAGGGCGTGTCCTCGTAGTACCCGGGCGGGAAGGAGAGGCCCTCGCGTTCGACGAACTCCCGGCGGTACGCCTTGTTCCAGACCACCATCAGCAGCCGGAGCAGCCCGGGCCGCTCGTCGAGCCGGAAGGGTGCCGGGCCCTCCTCGGTCAGTTCCGCCGCGAGCTGGTTCCGCCGGACCTCGCCCGACCAGTAGGTGCGCGCGTAGTCGTAGACCAGCACGTCCGGTTCGGCGGTCTCCTTCAGACGGTCGGCGATCGCGTGCAGCGCGTCCGTGGTGAGGGTGTCGTCGCTGTCCAGGAAGATCAGGTAGTCGCCGGTGGCGCGTTCGATGCCCGCGTTGCGGGCGCGGCCGAGTCCCACGTTCTCCGGCAGGTGCACCGGCAGGACGCGGGCGTCGCGGGCCGCGAACTCGTCGATGATCGACCCGCAGGCGTCGGGCGAACAGTCGTCCACCGCGATGAGTTCGAGATCCGGATACGACTGTTCGAGCACCGATTCGAGGCACTCGTGCAGGTACGCCTGAACCTTGTACGCGGGGACGATGACACTGAACCGGGGCACGGGACATCCATGGGTCGGCGCGGGCATACCTGCCCGGGAACGGCCGAAGGGGTGACTTGGTTACGCCAGATGTGGCATCCGGGGGATGTCCGGTGAACGGCGAGGGGCGGGCCGGTGTCCGGCCCGCCCCTCAAATGCTGCTGCTACCTGCCTATTTGACGGCGCCGGCCATCACGCCGGACACGAACTGCCGCTGGAACGCGAAGAACACGGCGAGCGGGATCACCATCGAGATGAAGGCGCCCGGGGCCAGCACGTCGATGTTGTTGCCGAACTGGCGTACCTGCGTCTGGAGCGCGACCGTGATCGGCTGGCTGCCCGAGTCGGAGAACACCAGGGCGACCAGCATGTCGTTCCACACCCACAGGAACTGGAAGATCCCCAGCGAGGCGATGGCGGGCCCGCCGAGCGGCATCACGACCCGTGTGAACAGCCGCAGTTCGCCCGCACCGTCCAGCCGGGCCGCCTCCAGCAGTTCCCGGGGTATCTCCGCGAAGAAGTTCCGCAGCAGGAACACCGCGAACGGCAGCCCGTACCCGACGTGGAAGAGGACCACGCCGATGATCGACCCGAAGATGCCGATCTTTCCGAAGAGTTCGGCGATCGGGAGCAGCGCCACCTGCACGGGCACGACCAGCAGACCGACCACGCCGAGGAACCACCAGTCGCGGCCGGGGAACTCCATCCAGGCGAAGGCGTAGCCCGCGAGCGAGCCGATCACCACGACGAGCAGGGTCGCGGGCACGGTGATCAGCACCGTGTTGAGCAGCGAGTTGGTGATGTCGCTGTTCTCCAGGAGCTTCTGGTAGCTGTCCACGGTGAGCTGCGAGGGCTCGCTGAAGACCTTCCACCAGCCGCTCGCGCTCATGTCCTCCGGCTTGCGGAGCGAGGACAGCAGCAGCCCGAGCGTGGGCACCAGCCAGAACAGGCCGACCAGGAGCAGGAAGACGCGCAGGACACCGCTGCTGACGGCACCCGCGATCCGTGAACCGAGCGACCGCCGGGCCGTCCTCGCCTCGGCCGCGGGTGCCGTCTTCGTGAGACTTCCGGCATGGGCCGTCATCGCCGCACCTCCCGCCTGAGCCTGCGGACATTGAAGAGCATCACCGGGATCACGAGCAGCAGCAGGAACACGGCGATGGCGCTCGCGATGCCCGGCTGGTCCTCCGCGAAGCCCTTGCGGTACAGCTCCAGGGCCAGCACGTTGGCGTCGTCCTGGGAGGAGCCCGGAGCGATGATGAACACCAGGTCGAAGACCTTCAGTACGTTGATCATCAGCGTCACGGCGACCACCGCGAGGACCGGTGCGAGCAGCGGCACCGTGACCCGGCGGAACACCTGCCACTCGTTCGCCCCGTCGACCCGGGCCGCCTCCAGGAGCTCACGCGGCATGCCCGCGAGTCCCGCCGCGATCAGCACCATCGCGAAGCCCGCCCACATCCAGATGTACGAGCCGATGATGGCGGGAGTGACCAGCGACGGGCCGAGCCAGTCGAGTCCGTTGTACGGCTCCTTGAAGTTGTCGGCCGGGAGCCGCAGCAGTGCTCCGTCGGCCTTGCCCGAGAGCGTGAACGTGCCGTCGTCGCCGACCTTCGCCGAGTCGACGACCTTGCCGTCCTTGACCGCCTCGATCCGCATCCCGGGGTAGCCCAGCTCGCTCGGGTCGACCTGGCCGAGCTTGCCCACGCCCTTGCCGCGGGTGAAGTCCTGCCAGGCGGTGCCGGTGACATTGCCCGGGTCCGTGGCCGCCTGCACCGCCTTCTTGGCGCTGTCCGGCATCTGGTCCGGGGCGACGCCCACCAGCGGCAGCGAGACGGACTGTCCGGCCCGCACGGCGTCGCGGGTGACGAAGCCGCCCTCGTCGGCCTTCAGGGGCGACTCCCGGCCGAGGTGGGCCTTCGGGAACGCCGACGACGAGGCGAAGGTGTCGTGCACCCCGACCCACACGGCGTTCGCGATGCCCTTGTCCGGGTCCTGGTCGTACACCAGCCGGAAGATGATGCCGGAGGCGAGCATCGAGATGGCCATCGGCATGAAGACGACCAGCTTGAACGCCGTTCCCCAGCTCACCCGTTCGGTGAGCACCGCGAAGATCAGGCCGAGCGCGGTCGCGACCGTCGGGGCGAACACCACCCAGATGATGTTGTTCTTCAGCGCGGTGCGGATGCCGTCGTCGCTGAACAGTGCCTTGTAGTTGTCGATCCCGGCGAACCCGTCGCCCGACTGGTCGTAGAAGCTGCGCACGACCGAGTACCCGATCGGGTAGACCACGAGCGCGCCGAGCAGCACCAGGGCGGGCAGCAGGAAGAGCGCTGCCACGGTCCTGCGGGTGCCGGTCACGCTCTTGCGCTTGCGGGCCGGGGGCACCGGTGCGGCGCCCCCGGCCGTTGCCGACGTCATCGCCGGATCAGCCCTTGTAGGCCGCTGCGGCGTCGGATTCGAGCTTCTTCTGGGTGCCCGCGATGTCCTTCGGGTTCTTCAGGAAGTCCTGCAGGTCCTTCCACTCGCCCTTGCCGGGCGTGCCGCCGAACGACTGCGGGGCCTGGTCGGACATGTCGAACCGGAAGTCGTCGCCGGCCGCGATCAGCGCCTTGGCCATCTTCTGCTGGACCGCGTTGGGGTAGGCGGACAGCGCCACGCTCTTGTTGGGCGACAGATAGCCGCCGAGCTTCGCCTGGATGGTCGCCGCGTCGGGCGAGGCCAGGAAGGTGGCCAGCGCCTGGGCCGCCTTGGAGTCCTTCAGGACGACGGCGGCGTCACCACCGCTGACCACCGGCGGCTTGTCACCGACCGCGGGGAAGGGGAAGACCTTCGCGTCCGTGCCGATCTTCGCCTTGGTCTCCGCGATGTTGACGGCCACGAAGTCGCCCTCGAAGACCATGCCCGCCTTCGGCTGGTCACCCCCGGTGAACGTCTGCGTCACCGACGCCGGGAACTCCGTCTGGAGCGCGCCGTCCGGGCCGCCCGCGATGAGGTTCTTGTCGCCCCAGATCTGGGCGAGCGTGGTCAGCGCGTCCTTCACGGACGGGTCCGTCCACTTGATCTTGTGCTGGGCGAGCTGGTCGTACTTCTCCGGGCCCGCCTGGGAGAGGTAGATGTTCTCGAACCAGTCGGTGAGCGTCCAGCCGTCCGCGCCGCCCACCGACACCGGGGTGACACCGGAGTCGTAGACGGTCTGCGCGGTGGTCAGGAAGTCCTTCCAGGTCTTGGGCTCCTTGGCCCCCGCGTTCTCGAAGACCTTCGCGTTGTACCAGACCAGCGACTTGTTGGCGGCCTTGTAGTAGACGCCGTACTGCTTGCCGTCGACCTTGCCGAGGTCCTGCCAGCCCTGGGCGTAGTTCTTCGCCAGCTGCGCCTGGGCGTCGGGCCCGATGGGCTTGGCCCACTTCTTGTCGACGGCCTGCTTGATGGCGCCGACCTGGGGGAGCATCGCGACGTCCGGCGGCGCGCCACCGGCGATCTTCGAGCCGAGGAAGTTGATGATCGGGTCCTGCGCGGGGACGAACGTGACCTTCGCGCCCGTGCGCTTCTCGAACTCCGCCAGCACCTTCTTGAAGTTGGCCTGTTCGGCGCCGGTCCAGACGGCGGCGACCTCCAGGGTGTCGCCGTCGAGCTTGGGCAGGGTCACCGAGCCGGTGCCACCGCTCGCGGTGGCCGTGCCGCCGTCGCTGCCCTTGTCCGTGCCGCCGTCGTCGCCGCCGCACGCGGTGAGCGTGAGCGCCCCCGCGACGAGCGCGGCGGCTGCCTGTGCCGTCCTGCGTGAGCGGTGCGTGGCGTGATCGGTCGACCTGTGTGTACGAAGAGTGCTGCGCATCAGTGCCCCGTTCTCCGTTCTGCGTTCCTCGTTGAACGTCCGAACAGCTGTCCCGTGCGCTCCGGTCTACGCCTGGTCGCTCAAGGGCGGCAAGAGCGCCGGTGCTGTCAAGAGAGCGATCGTGATTGGGTCGTGACGTCGGGCACACCGACGCGAGACCCGAACAGACCTCGCGAACAGGGCACTTGGGGGCGGTTTCGCGGCGCCGGACGCACCGCCCTGGATCGGTCCGGGGGCCGGACCGATCCAGTTGCCCTGGGCAGTACACCTAGAGCAGCGACGGCACCTCGGCCGCGGAGACGGAACGGGCCGCGCGCTCCAGCGCGCTGGCGAGCAGGGCCAGGTCCGTCGGACCGTTCCCCAGTTCGCGGACCGGGCGGCGCGTCGGCGGGTCGCCCATGCGGTGCCACTCCAGGGGGACGACCGTGGGGCGCAGTGTGGCCGTGCGGGGGATGCGACCGGTGACCCGGCCGCCCTGGAAGGGGGTCTCCCGGCCGTCCGGGCGCAGCAGACGGCCCCGCCCGGGGGCGGGTTCGTCCGGTCCCGGTGACGGCGCTTCGAGGGTGACGCGCAACGCGGCGGAACGCGCCAGCTCCGACCCCGCCGTACGGCCGTCCTCCGCGGTCGCCGCCACGAGGTGCACGCCGAGACGGTCGCCCTCGCGGGCCACGGCCTCCAGCGCCCGCACGACCGAACCGGCGGCCGGGCGCCCCGGGGACCCCAACGGCGGTGACAGCAGGGCGTCCAGGTCGTCGACGACCACGACCAGGCGGGCCAGCGGCGGGCCCGCCTCTGCCTGCCGGCGGGCCGCGGCGGGCCGCAGCCGCAGCGTCGAACTGGACGGCGTGTCGAGGTCGGCGGCGCCGGTGGGCGGGGTTCTGCCCGCCGACGGGCCGGGCGAGCGCTGGGCGACCAGCCGGCCGGACACCGCCTGTCCGGTGTGCCACTCGCCGAAGCCGAGCCGGCCGAGCAGCTCGGAGCGCCGCTTCAGCTCGGCGCTCAGGGACTGCGCGAACTCCCGCATGCGCACGGGGTCGTTGGCCGTCAGATGCGTGGTGACGTGCGGCAGGTCGGTGCAGACCTGGAGTCCTTCACCGGTGCTCGCGGAGCCGTGTCCGCCCGTGCCGTCGCGGCCCTCCATCAGGACGATGCCGAGCCGGTCGGGCCGCTCGGCGGCGGCCAGGGACGCGGCGACCGAGCGCAGCAGCTCCGTACGGCCGCTGCCCGGAGGGCCTTCGATCAGCAGGTGCGGGCCCTCGACGTGGAGGTCGACGGCGACGGGGCCGCGCGGTCCCGCGCCGAGGACGGCCCGGGCGCGTCCGCCGAGTGCCTCGGTGTCGTCCGCGGCGTCCGCCCAACGGGCCATCAAAGAAGCGGGGGTGGCGCGTGCGAGACCCAACTCGTCCAGCAGGCGGGCCGCCTGGGGCAGGGGCGCGGACACGCGCGTGTGCCGGTCGCCCTGAGCGCCGTCGGTCCGTAGCGGTGCGAGCGCCCGCGCGAACCTTTCGGCCCAGGCGAGCGACACGGCGTCCACCGCGGCGACGGTGCCGTGGCCGACGGGACCGCGCGCCGGTTGTCCTCCGGCGCCGGGGGAGGTGCGGCCCGAGTGGGGCGAGGAGGTGCCGGAGGGTCCGGCCGCGGACCCGCGTCCGGCTCCGGGGTGCGGGATGCCGAGGTGCGTCGATCCGTCGTGGCGTGAGGAGGCGGCCGACGGCCCGGTGTGCGCGGGGCCGGAACGCGGTGACGGCGCCGACGGTCCGGTGCGCTCCGCCACGCCGCGGGACCGGTCGCCGTGCGCCGCCCCGGTCAGCGGAGTCCCGCCGGGGGCGGGCTCGCCGGTGCCGCCCGGCGCCACCCGCAGCAGCCGCAGTGCCGTCGCCACGTCCCCGCTGAGCAGGGCGACCGCCCCGCACGCACGGAACGCCGGTGCGACGGCGCAGGCCGCCTCGTACGTCTCCGTCACCGGGGACGCGGGTGACGCGGCGGCCGTCTCGGCGAGACACACCACGTGGATACCGGCCCGCGGGCCCTCGTGCGTGAGGCGCAGCACGGCCTCCCGGACGTCCGCGCCGCCGGGGTCGCCGTCCACGACGACCACCGTGTACGGACCGTCGAAACCGCTGTCGTCCTGTCCGGACCCGGTGTGCGGCCCGCTCTCCGCGCGGGCCCAGGAGGGCCGGTGCGTCGCACCGCGCGCTGTGCCGCCGGTGCCGGGCCCGTCGTGTGCGCCGCTCTCGTGCGGCTCCGGGCGCCGGGCGGCGGGGACGGAGACGCCCTCGCCGCCGGTGCCCCGCCGGCCGGGCCCGCCGTCCGTCTCCGCGAGGTGGTCCTCCAGGCGGCGCAGGAGTTCGTCGGTGCGCGCCGCCGCCTGTTCACGGTCGTACGCGAGGAGGAGACGGCAGTCCTGCCCGTGGGTGGGACGCAGATGGGGGAGCCAGCCGAGCCAGGACCACTCGGCGCTGCGCTCCTGCACCGGGCGGGCGCGGTCGGCGCTGATGAGGACGATCTCCAGCGCGTCGGGGGAGTGCAGCGCGGCGAGCTGGGCGACGACCGCCCGGGCCAGCCCCGCCAGCCGCGCCCTCGGGCCGGCCAGGCCCAGGGAACCGACCTCACGCAGTCCCGTGGTCACCGGCACGGCGGGCAACGCGCCCGAGCCGCCCGGCGTCGTCCGGTCGGCCGTGCCGAGCCGCACCGTCAGAGCCTCCGGGTGACCGGGGCCGCGCTCCCAGAGCCGGGGGCCCGGGCCGAGGGCGGTGAGCAGCAGTGCCGCCGGGTCGGGCCAGCTCTCCGGCGAGCGGTGCACGGCGGCCGGGAGGTCCCGCACCACCAGCGCTCCGTCGTCGAACGCCTCGGGCGCCGTCCCCTCCTCCGGGCCGCCGCGGCCTCCCGTCAGCCGCCGGGCCCAGGCTCCGAGACCTCCGCGCCTGCGCATCCCCGGGGGAAGGTCCGTGCCGCGCGTCGGCGTGCCTTTGCGAGCTCCCGGGATGCCCGGTCCGGCGCCGAAGGCGTCCTCCGGCTCTCCTTCGGGCCAATCGCCGGCGGCTCCCGCGTGGCCGTCGCTCCGGCCCGGGCCTCCGGCTCCGCCGCGCGGGCCGCTCTCGATCCGGGGTGCCCGGCCCTGCTCCGGCACGACAGGCGGTGCCGGCCGCCCGTACTCCTCGGGTCCCGGGACGCCGTCGGCGGAGGCCCCCCAGTCGGAGGTGCCGTAGGCGTGATGGGTCTCGTCCGCGGGAGGCAGGGAGCCCCCCTGGAAGAGGGAGGCGCTCTCCCCGCGCGCGTGGGGGACCGCTCCGTGCGGCTGCCGGGCGTCCGGGGAGGCGCTCGGTGAGGGGGCGGACACAGGGCCCGGAGCGTGGGGGCCGCCGTCCGGGGCGTCGCGGGGCGCGCCCACCGACACCCGGACGTGCCCTTCGCCGTCCGGGGCCGTCGCCACCGTGCCCGGGCCTCCGGGCGGGGCGAGGCGCAGGGCGGACTCGCCGACGCGCAGCAGGGCGCCCTCGGTGAAGCGGACGGGACGCTCGCCCACGCGGGTGCCGTCCAGCGTCGTGCCGTTCGTGGAGCCGGTGTCGGCGACCGAGACCCGGCCGTCCGGGGTGACCGTGACGGCGCAGTGCAGACGGGAGACGTCCGGGTCGTCCAGGGGGACGTCCGCCCGGCCGGAGCGGCCCACGTGGATCTGGCCGCCGTGCAGCAGGTGGACCCCGCCCGCGTCGGGCCCCGCGACCACATGGAGCTGGGTCGAGACGTCGTCCAGGTCGGGACCGGGCTCGGCGGGTGAGCCCAGACTGAGCACGGCGCCGTCCGTCAGCGGCGGCTCACCGAGGGTGCAGCGCTGGGCGTCGAGTCGCTCCGCGCCCGCGTAGAGCACGATCTGGCCGCCCCCGGGCTCACGCCCCCGCTCGCCCTGCCCGCTGCCCCCGACCGCCGAGGCCAGCCCCGACGCGACCGCGGCCAGCGCCGTCCCGGCGGGCGCGGTCACCAGCACATCGCAGGCCGCGGCTCGCCCCCGCGGCTCCGAGGGCGGGCCCAACGGGTCTACGACGGTCAGCCGGATCTGCATCGCCGTCAGGGGTCCCTTCCGCGCAGGTGCCCGCGACGAGGACGAGGCTGTGCTGCGGTCCCCCACCGCAGAATTCCCCCACCGCACACGGGCACGTCGGCCAGTACTGGAGGCATCCTCGCACCTGCCACTGACAACACGCCCGCCCCCCACCCGTAAGTGATCTTGATTGGTCGGCTCTGCCCGTAAAAGTGCCTGACCGGTAGCCGGCGGGTGTCCGCTTGAGATCGGTCACGCCCGTCTTCCGGCAACCAAGCGACCGGACCGAGCGTCTTTCCATCGAACATGCACGGGTAGCCGCACGTATGCGCTTATGCGGACCACAGGCGCGCGGGGGACCTATGGCCAAGCACACGACGACGACAGCCCGGTGCCCGGGAGGGCGGCACTACAGTGGGTCGGAAACCTGACCACGGTGACCACGGTGGACGGACCAGTCAAGCAAGCAACAGGGAGCGCATGACGTGCGGCCGGTAGGGAGCAAGTACCTCCTTGAGGAGCCGCTGGGACGCGGCGCCACAGGCACGGTCTGGCGCGCCCGCCAGCGGGAGACCGCGGGCGCCGAGGCGGCCGTCGCGGGCCAGCCCGGCGAGACCGTGGCGATCAAGGTCCTGAAGGAGGAGCTCGCCAGCGACGCCGACATCGTGATGCGGTTCCTGCGCGAGCGGTCGGTGCTGCTGCGCCTGACCCACCCGAACATCGTGCGCGTACGGGACCTCGTCGTCGAGGGCGACCTGCTCGCGCTGGTCATGGACCTGGTCGACGGGCCCGACCTGCACCGCTACCTGCGCGAGAACGGGCCGTTCTCGCCCGTCGCCGCCTCGCTGCTGACCGCCCAGGTCGCCGACGCGCTCGCCGCCAGCCACGCCGACGGCGTCGTGCACCGCGACCTGAAGCCCGCGAACGTCCTGCTCAAGCAGGACGCCGGCGGGATGCACCCGATGCTCACCGACTTCGGCATCGCCCGCCTCGCCGACTCCCCGGGCCTGACCCGCACCCACGAGTTCGTCGGCACGCCCGCCTACGTGGCGCCGGAGTCCGCCGAAGGACGCCCGCAGACGTCCGCCGTCGACATCTACGGCGCGGGCATCCTGCTGTACGAGCTGGTCACCGGCCGCCCGCCGTTCTCCGGCGGCTCCGCCCTCGAAGTGCTGCACCAGCACCTCAGCGCCGAACCGCGCCGCCCCTCGACCGTCCCGGACCCCCTGTGGACGGTCATCGAGCGCTGCCTGCGCAAGAACCCCGACGAGCGGCCCAGCGCCGAGAACCTCGCGCGCGGCCTGCGCGCCGTGGCCGCCGGCGTCGGCGTGCACGCGACCCCCGCGGCCATCGCCGCCGCGGACGGCGTGGGCGCCCTCCTCGCCCCCGACCCGTCCCCGGCGACCGTCCCCGGCATGCCCGGCGCGGCCGACCCCACGCAGGTGCTCCCGCACAACGCGGGCTCCTACGACCCGTACGGCGCCACCAGCGTGCTGCCGCACACCTCCGGCGACGCCGACCCCACCTCCGTCCTGCCGAACCGCGGCGCGGCCGACCCGACCGCCGTGCTCCCGCCCGTACCGCCGCACCAGCCCGGCGGCCAGGGTGAGGACCCGCACCCCTGGCAGAACCAGCTGCGCGCGGCCCGCGACCGCAACGACCAGACGCAGGTCCAGTACCTCGACCCGAACGAGGACCCGCTGCGCCGCCGCCCCCAGCGTCAGGTGGCCCGGCCGCAGCAGCAGCCCCAGCAGCAGCGACCGCAGCGCGGTGGGCAGCCGCAGCAGCAGGGCTACGGCTACCCGCAGCAGCAGGACCCGCAGCAGTACGGGCGCCAGCAGCAACAGCCGCAGCGCTACGCCCCGGCACCCCAGCAGCAGCCCCAGCCGCAGCGCTACGCCGAGCCGCAGCGCCCGCAGCAGCCCGCGCCGCGCCCCGCCCGCGAGCCCCGTCAGCGCGGCGCCAACCCCATGAAGATCCCGGGGCTCGGCTGCCTGAAGGGCTGTCTGTTCACCATCGTCATCCTGTTCGTGGCCGGCTGGCTGGTGTGGGAGTTCAGCCCCCTCCAGGGCTGGATCGGCAGCACGAAGGGCTACTGGGCCCAGCTCAGCGACTGGTTCGACACGGTCAGCGGCTGGGTCGGCGACCTCGGCGGAAACAGCCCCTCGAGCAACTGACCCTGTGGATTTGTCGATATCTGACGGGTGATTTCCGCCTCGGGAGTGAAGGTTGGCTCCTCGGACGCGTACTTTTAGCGACAACACGCGTCTGTAGGAGCAGTCTTGGCACGCAAGATCGGCAGCCGGTACACCGCGAACCAGATCCTGGGGCGGGGGAGCGCCGGCACGGTGTGGCTGGGCGAGGGACCCGAGGGTCCCGTCGCCATCAAGCTGCTGCGCGAGGACCTCGCCTCCGACCAGGAGCTCGTGGGGCGCTTCGTGCAGGAGCGCACCGCACTGCTCGGTCTCGACCATCCCCACGTGGTGGCGGTCCGTGACCTGGTCGTCGACGGCAACGACCTCGCCCTCGTCATGGACCTCGTCCGCGGCACCGACCTGCGCACCCGGCTCGACCGGGAGCGCAGGCTCGCCCCCGCGGCGGCCGTCGCGATCGTCGCCGACGTCGCCGACGGACTGGCCGCCGCGCACGCCGCCGGCGTCGTCCACCGCGACGTGAAGCCCGAGAACGTGCTGCTCGACATGCAGGGCCCGCTCGGCCCCGGCGGCTCCCACCCCGCCCTCCTCACCGACTTCGGTGTGGCCAAGCTCATCGACTCCCCGCGCCGCACCCGGGCCACGAAGATCATCGGCACCCCGGACTACCTGGCCCCCGAGATCATCGAGGGACTGCCGCCGCGCGCCGCCGTCGACATCTACGCCCTGGCCACCGTGCTGTACGAGCTGCTCGCCGGGTTCACGCCCTTCGGCGGCGGCCACCCCGGCGCCGTCCTGCGCCGCCACGTCACGGAGACCGTCGTCCCGCTCCCCGGCATCCCGGACGAGCTGTGGCAGCTCATCGTGCAGTGCCTCGCCAAGGCGCCCGCGTCCCGGCTGCGCGCCTCCGAGCTGGGAGCCCGGCTCCGCGAGCAGCTGCCCCTGCTGTCCGGGATGCCACCGCTGGACGTGGACTCGCCGGACTCGGAGGACGAGGAGGCGGACGACGAGCGCCAGGACGGCGACGAGAGCGCCGAGCCTTCCGAGCCCGCCGCGGAGCGGGTACGGCGCGGGGCCGTGCCGCTCGTGCCGGGGGCCGCGCCCGACTCGAACCGCGACACCCACACCTCGATGCGCGTACCGGCGCCCGACGAGCTGGCCGGCGGGGCCCGCGGCACGGCGCGGGCACCCCGGGCCGCCGGTGCGCCCCGGCCGGGGTCCGCACGCCACCGTGCCTCCGCGCGGCGCCGCCGGATCACGCTGGGGGCGGCGGCGGTCGCGCTCGTCGCCGCGGTGGGCGTCGGCACCTGGCTCGCCACCTCCGGCGATGACTCCGGCGGGAGCCCCCAGGACACGAAGAACTCGGCCCCTTCGTCGCCGTGACCCCGGGGCGGGCGTCGCGGACAGGCGCCTTTCGGAAGTCTTCGGCGGTCCTCGGGCCAAGGCCCCCTCGGGGACGAGGGCGGGCCCGGTTGTCGTAGCCGTTACGCTGGAGGCGTGGCAGTCGTCGATGTATCCGAAGAGCTCAAGTCCCTCTCCTCGACCATGGAGTCGATCGAGGCCGTCCTGGACCTCGACAAGCTGAGGGCAGATGTCGCCGTGCTCGAGGAGCAGGCGGCCGCGCCGTCCCTGTGGGACGACCCCGACGAGGCGCAGAAGATCACCAGCAAGCTGAGTCACCTCCAGGCGGAGGTCAGGAAGGCCGAAGCGCTCCGCGGGCGCATCGACGATCTGGGTGTGCTCTTCGAGATGGCCGAGGAGGAGGACGACCCGGACACCCGCGCCGAGGCCGAGACCGAGCTCACGGCCGTCAAGAAGGCGCTGGACGAGATGGAGGTCCGCACCCTCCTGTCCGGCGAGTACGACTCCCGCGAGGCCGTCGTCACCATCCGCGCCGAGGCCGGAGGCGTCGACGCCTCCGACTTCGCCGAGAAGCTCCAGCGCATGTACCTGCGCTGGGCCGAGCGCCATGGCTACAAGACGGAGCTCTACGAGACCTCGTACGCGGAAGAGGCGGGCATCAAGTCCACCACCTTCGCCGTCCACGTCCCGTACGCGTACGGGACGCTCTCCGTGGAGCAGGGCACCCACCGACTCGTGCGCATCTCCCCCTTCGACAACCAGGGGCGCCGCCAGACCTCCTTCGCCGGTGTCGAGATCCTGCCCGTCGTGGAGCAGACCGACCACATCGAGATCGACGAGTCGGAGCTGCGCATCGACGTGTACCGCTCGTCCGGTCCCGGCGGCCAGGGCGTCAACACCACGGACTCCGCGGTGCGCCTGACCCACCTGGCCACCGGCATCGTCGTCTCCTGCCAGAACGAGCGGTCGCAGATCCAGAACAAGGCCTCGGCCATGAACGTGCTGCAGGCCAAGCTCCTCGAGCGGCGCCGGCAGGAGGAGCAGGCCGCGATGGACGCCCTCAAGGGCGACGGCGGCAACTCCTGGGGCAATCAGATGCGTTCGTACGTCCTGCACCCGTACCAGATGGTCAAGGACCTGCGCACCGAGTTCGAAGTCGGCAACCCCGAGGCCGTGTTCGGCGGCGAGATCGACGGCTTCCTGGAGGCCGGAATTCGCTGGCGCATCGGACTGTCCCCGCTGGAGACCGGGCTGCGGCTGCTGCCGCTGACCGTCGCGGCGATGGCCGCCGGCCTCGCGGGCGCGAAGCTGCTGCGCCGG
>NZ_JBEXGN010000032.1:0-68621 GCF_040607345.1 Streptomyces sp. NPDC005302 | reverse complement strand
GTTCGAGACCGGCCGGGGACCCGTGGAGGAGATCCTGGTCACCCGGCAGATACGACACCACCGGCCGGTGGTGTCGTATCTGCCGGGTGACCAGGTGGACCAGCCGGCGCGAAACGTGCTCGGGGGGCCGCGTCGCGGCGCGCCGGCCGGAGGGCATGCCGTGCGGCGAAGGCCCGGCTGAATCGGTGCGGGTGTTTCACCGGTGCGCGCTCGTGCGGATGACCGGCGTCCGGCCCGTCTCAGGCCCGGCCCCGACGCCGAAGTCCCTGCTCCGGCGCACCGGGGCGGCCGGGCTCAGGCCGTGGCAGGTGCCGCGCCGGGCGCGGAGGACGAGCATGCGCCCGGGCTCCCGAAGGCGCGGGCGCCGTTCGTTCCGGGAGGGGACCGTCCTCGAGGTGCCGACGCGGACGACTGGCAGGATCGCGGCATCGCGGCATGCCCGAACGGACCGGCGAGGCGACGGACGGGACGGCAGGGCGGACAGCTCGAGCCGCGGGCCATGCGGGCGGGACGGCGGGAGGACCACGGATGACGGACGGGCGCGACGGGCAGGACCGGCAGGACCGGCGCGACGAGGCCGGGCGCGACACGGACGACGCGCACGGTGAACGGCACGAGCGCGGCGACGAGCGGGACGATCCGCCGACCGGGGCCGCTGAGGCCGCTGACGTCTCGGGGGAGGGGCGGGACGCCCGGGACCCGGTGATCGCGGCGGCGTGGGACGAACTCGTCGCGACGGCCCGCCGCACGGTGGCCGACGGGCTCGTCGTCGGAACCTCGGGGAACGTGTCCGTCCGCGTCGGGGACACCGTCCTGGTCACCCCCACCGGTGTGCCCTACGACCGGCTGACCCCCTCCGACGCCGTCGGCGTCGACCTCGACGGCCGCCAGTCCCTCGGGTCGCTGCGGCCGACCAGCGAGCTGCCCATGCACCTCGCCGTCTACCGCGAGACCGACGCCCGGGCCGTGGTCCACACCCACGCCGCGCACGCCACGGCCGTGTCGACCCTCGTCCCCGAACTGCCCCTGATCCACTACATGGCCGGTGCGCTCGGGGGCCCGGTCCGCGTCGCCGACTACGCGACCTACGGGACCCCGGAGCTGGCCGCGAACGTGCTCCGGGCGCTCGACGGCCGCACCGCCTGCCTGATGCAGAACCACGGCACGCTCGCCCACGGAGCCTCACTGGACCAGGCGTACGACCGCACGGCCCAGCTGGAGTGGATGTGCCGCGTCTGGCTCCTGTCCTCCTCGGTCCCGGGCCTGACCCCCAGCCTCCTCTCGCCCGCCCGGCTCCAGGAGGCGGGAGAGCGCCTGCGGGGCTACGGACAGCCGGGCTAGGGGAGGGCGGGGGAGGGCTGGGGGGCTGTGCTCCGCCGGGCACGGCCAGGGGTCCGCGCGGCGCAGCACCGACGAAGGCGCGGAGCCCGCGCGAGGCATGGGTCCGCGCGGGTGCGGACCGGTCGTGAGGCAAGGGACCCGAGAGCTGGAAGCACCCTCGCGACGATCCGTCCGACGCCAGGAGGCTGGGGAGCGCCTGCGGGGCTACGGACAGCCGGGCTAAGGGAGGGCGGGGAGGGCTGGGGGGCTGTGCTCCGCCGGGCACGGCCAGGGGTCCGCGCGGCGCAGCACTGATGAAGGCGCGGAGCCCGCGCGAGGCATGGGTCCGCGCGGGTGCGGACCGGTCGTGAAGCAAGGGACCCGAGAGCTGGAAGCACCCTCGCGACGATCCGTCCGCCGCGAGGGTGCTTCCAGGGAGAGGGCTGTCACCGCCGGCCCCCTCCCACTGGCCGAAGGCGGGCTCCACCGGGAGACTGGTCGGGTGCGCACCCTAAGAGCGACGGCCGCGGCCGTAACTGTCGCCACAGCCGTCGCCACAGCCGCCGGCGCGGCCTCCGTGGCCGCGGGCCGGTTCGCCAGCGACGCCGCGCTGAAGACGCGTCCCGGCAAACCCCTGCCCACCGAACCCCGGCTCACCGTGCACGCCACGACGGACGGCGGGATCACCCTGACCCGCGCTCTGGCCTCGCGGCGCCCCGGCACCTACGGGCTCGCCGGCGACGGCAGCCACGCCGTCGTCGGCCCGGTCCAGGACGCCACCCCGCACACCGCCGACACCGTGGTCCGCCGGCTGGACAGCGTCACCCACGGCTCCCTGGAACCCGGCGACAAGGTCTGGCTCGTCCCCAACCTGTACGTCGGTGACCCGCAGTCCGCCCTCGGTCTGGAGCACGCCGACGTCGACGTACCCGGCGAACTCGGCGCACTGCCCGCCTGGTTCGTCCCCGCCGTGCGCGACACCTGGATCATCACCGTGCACGGCCTGGGCGCCACCCGGGAACACCCCATGAACGTGATGAGGTTCCTGAACGAACGGCACTTCCCGGTGCTCGACCTCGCCTACCGCGGCGACCTCGGCGCCCCGCGCTCCCCGGACGGCCTGAACCACCTCGGCGAGACCGAGTGGCGCGACCTCGACGCGGCCATCCGCTACGCCGTGCGGTACGGCGCCCGGCGGATCATCCTGTACGGCTGGTCCACCGGCGCCACCATGGCGCTGCGCGCCGCCGCCCACTCCGCGCTACGCGAGCGGATCTCCGGCCTGATCCTGGACTCCCCGGTCCTCGACTGGGAGGCCACGCTGCGCGCCCTGGCCGGAGCCCGCCACACCCCGAACTTCCTGCTGCCCCTGGCCGTGCGCGCCGCCCAGGGCCGCACCGGGGTACGCGGCGAGCGCATCGCGCACGCCGCCCACCCCGACCGGCTCACCGTGCCGACCCTGCTCGTGCACGGCCCGGACGACACCATCGCCCCCTGGGGCCCGTCCCGCCGCCTCGCTGCGAGCCGCCCGGACCTGGTCACCCTCTCCACCGTCCCGGACGCCCCGCACGCCGCCATGTGGAACGCCGACCCGGCAGGCTACGAAGAGGCGCTCCGCCGCTTCCTCACCCCACTGATGTGACCCCGGCGGCGATCCGGGGCAGCCTCCGACGCCCCGGGTACGGGCTCCCGGCCCGCCGCGACCGCGCGCTTCCGGTTCGGTCCCGGACAACTCCCCACGGCGCACTTTCCGGTGCGGCGAGCGCCCCGACGGGCCCGCTCCCGGAGCACCACCGGCACCCGCGAGAGCATTCCGTTTGGGTTTTCGGACCGTCAACCGGAAGACTGCACCCGTGACGTCCCGTAACCCGCGCGACTCCAGGCTCCGACTCGTCAGCCCGCGGCCCCTCGCGGCCGCTCCCCGAGCGGTGACCCAGCGCCGCACATCGCGCCCCGCACCGCGACCGCCGGAGGGCACACCGCCGCCCGCGGAACTCGCCCGCATGGCACGCACCGGCCTGTCCGACGCGGCCCGCGTCGCCCGCTGGGCCGACGCCGCGCTGCGCCCGGGGCGCGACGACGCGACCCCCGACGGCAAGGGCGCGCTCTCCGAGGCGACCGCCGAACGGGCCGCCACCGAACTCGGACTGACCCCGGCTCAGGTCCGCGCGGACTGGGACACCGCCCGGCTGGCCGGCCTCATCGAGGTGCACGGCGACAGCGCCCGTCCCGGCTGGCGGCTGCGCGCCTGGAGCCGCGACGACAGCGCCGTCCTGCGCGGCTGGGTCGCCCTCTTCGACGCCTGGTCCCTCGCCCACCCCGAACCCGCGGACCGGGCACCGGGCACCGTCGCCGAGGTCGTCTCCGCGATGCCCCAGGTGCTCTCCTTCCTCCAGCTCTCCGCCGGGCCCGTCCCCGTGGAGCAGCTCCTCGATCTCCTCGAACAGCGCGTCACGGAACTGCGCACCGAGCGCTGCGAGGTCGCCTACGGTCCCGGGCCCGAGCCCGCCCCGGAACCCGTCGAGATCCCGGACGCCCCGCTCGCCCCCCTCCTCGAATGGGCGCTGCGCGCCCTCGCCTCCGTCGGCGCGCTGACCTACGGCGACGCACAGGCCACCCTCACCCCGCTCGGCAGCTGGGCGGTCTGGGTCAAGCTGGAGCAGATCTGCGTCGCCGCGCAGAGCCCCGCCGGGAACATCGAGCAGTCCGCCGAGGACATGCTCCGCGGCTGTGCCCAGCTCCGCCCCAACGCGGCCCGCGCCGAGTACCGCGCCTGGCTCGCCGCCCGCCCCGTCGGCAGCGCCGTCACCGAGCTCCTCGCCGCCGCCCGCGGCGAGGACGCCCTCACCCGAGGCCTCGCCTTCGAGGCGCTGCGGGTGGTCGGCGCCCCCGCCGAGCCCGACGTGCGCGCCGTGGCCGACGAGTCGTGGCTGCGCCCCTACGCCCTGCTGTGGCTCGCCGAGCACGACGGTCACGACCCCGAGGACGCGCACGAGGTGCTCACCCGCGCCGAGTCCACCTGGCTGTGGGTCGACACGGCCGCGGCCGTCGCCGACCACGGCGACGCCCCGCTCCTCGTCCGCCATCTGGAGTCCGCGGTGCAGGCGACCGTGCCCGCACTCCTCGACGAGGTGCGCGCGGTCGGTCACCCGCGCACGGTGCAGGTCCTCGTCGCCCTCGCCGCCGCCCACCCGGACCCGGCCCTCGCCAAGGCCGTACGCCGGGCGGCCTTCCAGGTGCACACCGGCGGGAGCTGACCCGGGAGCCGCCGGAACCGGAGCAGAGGCACGCGCCCGCCGGACAGCGCCCTGGGGCGCTGTCCGGCGGGATCTCCGGGCAAGCGGCACAGCCGCGGACCCGGGGAAGCGGTCTCGCGTCCGCCCGACGGCCGGGCAGCGGAGGCGGGGGAGCGCGGCTCCTACGCGCCTATCTCCGGGGCGTACGTGCCGAAGCTCCAGATGTTGCCCTCGATGTCCCTGGCCATGTAGTCCCGCGAGCCGTAGTCCTGGTCGGCCGGGGCCATCAGGATCTCCGCGCCGTGGTCCACGGCCCGCTGATGGTGGGCGTCGACGTCGTCCACGACGATGTACACCCCGCACGGGCCGGCGCTCTTCATCGCCTCGTCGAAACGCCCGCCGCGGCCCTTGGAGCCGAGCATCACCGCGCCGTTCCCCTGCACCAGCTCGGCGTGCATCACCGAGCCGTCCTCGCCCTCGTAGACCGACAGCTCGGTGAAGCCGAAGGCCTCGGTGAGCTGCCTGATCGCCGCCTTCGCGTCGGAGTACAACAGCGAGGGATAGATGCTCGGGCGTCCGCCGTTCGTACCAGCCA
Source organism: Streptomyces sp. NPDC005302 (assembly GCF_040607345.1). Classification (NCBI taxonomy): domain Bacteria; kingdom Bacillati; phylum Actinomycetota; class Actinomycetes; order Kitasatosporales; family Streptomycetaceae; genus Streptomyces; species Streptomyces sp. NPDC005302. The sequence continues at coordinate 63,470 of NZ_JBEXGN010000032.1, read as the reverse complement.
TGCCGATCACTCCGTCTCGTCACATCGCCGGAATCCGATCCGCTGCCCAGTCTGGCACCGGCCACTGACAACGCCCCGCCGGCCGCGGTCCGCCGCCCACGCCCCGTCCGCGGGCCGGGCGGTTCCCGGCCGGCACCCGCTCACCGGAACGTGTTGCACTGCGCCATGTCGCCGCTGCTGAAGCCCTGGTAGAACCACTGCTGCCGCTGCTGGGCCGACCCGTGCGTCCACGTCTCCGGCGTCACCCGGCCCTGGTACCGCTGCTGGATCCGGTCGTCACCGACCGCCGCCGCCGCGTCCAGACCGTCCCGGATGTCGGCGTCCGTCAGCGAGGTCAGCAGCGGCTTGCCCGACGACGTGGACGGGGTGGTCGTCGCGTGCCGCGCCCAGACGCCCGCGTAGCAGTCCGCCTGGAGCTCCACCTTCACCGCGTTGCTGTCCGCGCCCGTCACCCCGTCCTGTGACCGGGCCAGCGTCCCCATCAGGTCCTGCACGTGATGCCCGTACTCGTGCGCCACCACGTAGGCCTGCGCGAACGGTCCGCCGCTGGAGCCGAACTTGGTGCGCAGATCGTCGAAGAAGCCCAGGTCCAGATAGACCTTGCGGTCCCCGGGACAGTAGAAGGGGCCCACGGCCGACGTGGCGGTGCCGCAGGCGGTACCGACCTGGCCGCTGAAGAACACGGTGGGAGAACGGGTGTAGGTGCCGCCCCGGCGCGTGAACTCCTTCGTCCAGTGCGTCTGGATGCTGTTGACCACCGCGACGACGCGGCAGTCCTCCTGGGCGTTCGCGTCCCGCCCGGTCCGGCAGGTCTGCTGGAGCTGCGCCAGCGAGGAGGAGGCCGGCGCGGGCCCGTCGCTTCCGGAGGACAGGCCGAGCTGGTCGGGACCGACCCCGAAGAACAGCCCGAGGAGCAGGGCGATCAGGCCGGCGAGACCGCCGCCGATGGTCGCCCTCCCGCCGGGGATCCGACTGCCGCGCACATCCTGCACCTCGGACGTGTCCAGGTCCGCGTCGTCGTCGAACTGCATGGACACACCACCCTCTGCCGTACGCCGGTCGCTCGCTCCGTGGCGCCATCCTCGTACGCTCCCGGGCCCGTGGCCCCGGCCCGGGGGCCGAACGGGCTACGCCCGCGCCCGGCGGCCCCCGCAGCGGGTTTCCGGGCCGGACGTCCCGCGCCTTCGGGCCCTCCGCGAGGCACGGGACGGGGCGAGTGTCACAGTGCCGGAGGCCCGCACACCGGAAAGGAGGTTGCACGGCCCCGTTAGACTTGCCCCCATGGCCTGTCTCCTCGCGCATTAGACGGCGGGAACGCCCTCAGCCGTCCTCCTTCCCCCAGCCCTGGAGTCTGTCCGTGATCTCCGCCTCCGGTATCGAGCTGCGTGCCGGCGCCCGCATCCTCATCGAGTCCGCCACCTTCCGCATCGCGAAGGGCGACCGCATCGGCCTCGTCGGCCGCAACGGCGCGGGCAAGACGACCCTCACCAAGGTCCTCGCCGGCCAGGGCCAGCCCGCCGCGGGCACCGTCACCCGCTCCGGCGAGGTCGGCTATCTGCCCCAGGACCCGCGCACCGGCGACCTCGACGTCCTGGCCCGTGACCGCGTCCTGTCCGCGCGCGGCCTGGACGTCCTGATCCGCAAGATGCGCGAGAACGAACAGCGCATCGCCAACGGCGCGGGTGCCACCCGTGAGAAGGCCATGCGGCAGTACGAGCGCCAGGAGACGGAGTTCCTCACCAAGGGCGGCTACTCCGCCGAGGCCGAGGCGGCCACCATCGCCGCAGCGCTGAACCTCCCCGACCGGGTGCTCGGCCAGCCCCTGCACACGCTCTCCGGCGGTCAGCGCCGCCGTATCGAGCTGGCCCGCATCCTCTTCTCGGACGCCGACACCCTGCTGCTCGACGAGCCGACGAACCACCTGGACGCCGACTCGATCGTCTGGCTGCGCGACTACCTGAAGACGTACCGCGGCGGCTTCATCGTGATCTCCCACGACGTGGACCTCGTCGAGACGGTCGTCAACAAGGTCTTCTACCTGGACGCCAACCGCGCCCAGATCGACGTCTACAACATGGGCTGGAAGCTGTACCAGCAGCAGCGCGAGGCCGACGAGAAGCGCCGCAAGCGCGAGCGCCAGAACGCCGAGAAGAAGGCCGCCGCGCTGAACTCGCAGGCGGACAAGATGCGGGCCAAGGCCACCAAGACGGTGGCCGCGCAGAACATGGCCAAGCGTGCCGACAAGCTGCTCGCCGGCCTGGAGGCGGTCCGCGTCTCCGACAAGGTCGCCAAGCTGCGCTTCCCCGAGCCCGCGCCCTGCGGCAAGACCCCGCTGATGGCGGAGGGCCTGTCGAAGTCGTACGGCTCCCTGGAGATCTTCACCGACGTCGACCTGGCCATCGACAAGGGCTCCCGCGTCGTCATCCTCGGCCTGAACGGCGCCGGCAAGACGACCCTCCTGCGGCTGCTCGGCGGCGCCGAGAAGCCGGACACCGGCGAGGTCATCGAGGGCCACGGCCTCAAGCTCGGCTACTACGCGCAGGAGCACGAGACCCTCGACCCCGAGCGCACGGTCCTGGAGAACATGCGGTCCGCCGCCCCCGACCTGGACCTGGTCGAGGTCCGCAAGACGCTCGGCTCGTTCCTGTTCTCCGGCGACGACGTCGACAAGCCGGCCGGCGTGCTCTCCGGCGGGGAGAAGACGCGGCTCGCCCTCGCGACCCTCGTCGTCTCCTCCGCGAACGTCCTGCTGCTCGACGAGCCGACGAACAACCTCGACCCCGCCAGCCGCGAGGAGATCCTCGGCGCGCTGCGCACCTACAAGGGCGCCGTCGTCCTCGTCACGCACGACGAGGGTGCCGTCGAGGCGCTCCAGCCGGAGCGGATCATCCTGCTGCCGGACGGCGTCGAGGACCTGTGGGGTTCCGACTACGCCGACCTGGTCGCCCTCGCCTGAGCCCCCGCGCCCCCGCGAGGGGTCCGCACACCGAGATCGAATGACTGATCCACCGCGTATGGATCATTCGGCCGATCCGTGATCCACCATCTGTGTGAGATCTCCTCGTACCGAGGTGTGTCCTACACCGATTTTCCGGCCGAGCCCCGGCGAACACGGGGCTCGGCCGTCTTGCGTCGCTGACCAGGTACTTCGTGGAATTACCCGTTCGGCGGTAAGGAACGCACCAGCCGGAACCACAGATTCCACTCGTGGGGACGGGCTCCTGTCGTCAAAACCTTGTCTTACGGACCTTGCCGAATGGGTGGCCATGACGCCCGGGAGGGGTGATCATGAGAGTCCAGAGCGCACTTCCCATGAGGAGGCACGGGTGGCCGAGACTCTGAAGAAGGGCAGCCGGGTAACCGGCGCCGCGCGCGACAAGCTCGCGGCAGACCTGAAGAAGAAGTACGACTCCGGTGCGAGCATCCGAGCGCTGGCCGAAGAGACCGGCCGTTCGTATGGCTTCGTGCACCGGATGCTCAGCGAGTCGGGCGTCACGCTCCGTGGGCGTGGCGGAGCGACGCGGGGCAAGAAGGCCGCTTCGGCCTGAGGCCGGGCGTCCCCATCGGCTTCGGTGGTGACCACCCGGTCGGTCGGGTGACCGACCGGGTGGTTACTGTGCAGTCACTTAGGTGTGCCCTCGTGCTTCACGGGGTGCACACCTGATCCGACCGCACCCACCGGAGGCACCCCATGGCTTCGCCCGACAAGGAACTCGAACCGGTACTCGACAAGGACGGCGTACGGCTCACCGTCGACGACGCGATCGCCACGGTGACACTGACCAACCCGGCCAAGCGCAATGCCCAGAGTCCTGCTCTGTGGCGGGCGTTGACGCAAGCCGGCCGGTCACTGCCGGGCTCCGTCCGGGTCGTCGTCCTGCGCGCCGAGGGCCAGTCCTTCTCCGCGGGGCTCGACCGGCAGGCGTTCACGCCGGAGGGCTTCGACGGCGAGCCGTCGTTCATCGACCTCGCGCGCGGTTCCGACGCCGAGCTCGACGCGACGATCGCCGAGTACCAGGAGGCGTTCACCTGGTGGCGGCGCAGCGACCTCGTGTCCGTAGCCGCCGTGCAGGGGCATGCCATCGGTGCCGGGTTCCAGCTCGCGCTCGCCTGTGACCTGCGCGTCGTCGCCGACGACGTGCAGTTCGCCATGCGCGAGACCAGCCTGGGCCTCGTGCCCGACCTGACCGGCACGCACCCCCTGGTGAGTCTCGTCGGGTACGCCCGTGCCCTGGAGATCTGCGCGACCGGCCGCTTCGTGCTCGCCGAGGAGGCCGAGCGCACCGGACTCGCGAACCTCGCCGTGCCCGCGGCCCAGCTCGACGACGCGGTCGGTGACCTCACCGCGGCCCTGCTGGCCGCCCCGCGCGACGCCGTGATCGAGACGAAGGCCCTGCTGCGCGGCGCCCAGGAGCGTTCCTACGAGGACCAGCGCACCGCCGAACGCGCCTCGCAGGCCCGCCGGCTCCGGGACCTCGCCGGCGTCGGCGACTGAGAACGACGGGCGAAGCGCGTCCGTACGGTTCCGCCGTCCGGACCGTGGGCGCGCTCCCGGGGCGACCGAGCGGACGCCGGGTGCCGTCGGCCTCGACAGCCCGGCGCCCTCTCCTCTCGTACGGCGTCAGCCGACGGCGGTCACCAGGACCGCCACGGACGGGGTGTCCCGAGCGGCCTCCGCGACCGCCGTCCTGACCGCGCGTGCCACCTCCACAGCGCGGAAGTCCGGGGAGACCGCGAGCTCCACACGGACGTGACGGCGGGGCACGGCCGGCTCCGAGGCGGCAGGAGTCGTGATGTCCACCGATCGGCCCAGTGCCTCCGTCAGAGAGGTGACGCCCGCGACCGCCCGGACGACGGCGGCGATCCGTGCCGCCTCCGGATCGCTCGGGACCTTCGGCTCCTTCGGCCCGGCAGCCTCCCGTACGCCCTCGCCCTCCTCCTTGTTGCTCTCCGGCCTCTGCGGCGGATCCGTCAGCAAGTCGGTCACCTGAAGGTCCACCTCGCTCACGTCGAGGCCGAGCCGCTGCGCCGCGGCCGCCGACAGGGCGAGCCGCAGCCGCTCCGCGGTCGCCGGCAGCGGGTCGGACCCCGGGGCCGTGGGATCCGCCGCCGCCCCGAACTCCGCCGTCACGCGCAGCGGACCGGGTGCGAGGGCACTGGGCGGGGCCGGTACGGCGGAGGCGTACGGCGCGTCCGGATCGGCGAGCGCGATCCGCAGGGCGCCGAGACGCACGCCGTCCACGGCCGTCGCCGCCCGCCGCAGCACGGCGTCCGCGGCGCTCTCCGTGATCCACGCGCCGTCGCGCGAACGGCCCAGCGGCAGCAGCCTGCCGAGTCCGAGCTGCTGCCGTACCACCTGCGCCCACCGGTCCGCCGTCATTGCTCCAGCCTGCCCCATCAGCGGGCGCGCGACCGCGCGACCCGACCTACTGTGGGCTCAGGAGGACGACCGAAAGGGACGTACGGCAATGACCGATATGACCGAGCGGAACCGGACGGACAGCCCCGACTCCGAGAAGGAGGCCGGCCGCAAGCCCACCAAGCGCGGCGGCGGGGACCCCGCGACGCGCGGACGGACCACCATCGCCGACGGAGTCGTGGAGAAGATCGCCGGGCTCGCCGCGCGCGACGTCGTCGGCGTCCACGCGATGGGCAGCGGGATGAGCCGGACCATCGGCGCGATGCGCGACCGGGTGCCGGGCACCAGCAGCAGCAAGTCCGTGACCCGTGGTGTGAAGGCCGAGGTCGGTGAGGTACAGACCGCACTCGACCTGGAGATCGTCGTCGACTACGGCGTCTCGATCGCCGACGTGGCACGCGACGTGCGCGAGAACGTCATCGCGGCCGTCGAGCGCATGACCGGCCTCGAAGTGGTCGAAGTCAACATCGCGGTGAGTGATGTGAAGCTTCCCGAGGAAGAAGACGAGGAACCGGAGTCACGTCTCCAGTGACCCCGGGCCGTCCATACGTCCCGGACCACCACCCGGCCACCGCGTCACACGTGATCACCCGGCCGCCGAACCGCTGAGGAGCGCACCATGAGCTTGGCCGTTGTCGGCATGATCGCCGGTATGGCGCTGGCCTTCGCCGGGTACTTCGGCGGATTCGGCGCCTTTCTCCTGGTGGCCGCGCTGGGCGCCGTCGGGTTCTTCGTCGGACGGTTCCTCGAGGGGGACCTGGACCTCGGCGACCTCTTCCGCGCCCGTGACGACCGGCGGCGGTGACCCGTGCCAGGTCAGGTCGACCAACTCGGTGAGACCCGGCCGGGCGTGACGACGGTGGCGGCGCCCGAGCGGGGCGCCACCCGGATCGCCGACCGGGTCGTCGCGAAGATCGCCTCGCAGGCGGCGCGCGAGGCGCTCCCGCCGCTGCCGCCGGACGCGGTGCCCCCGCACGCGACCGTCGTCGTCCGGCGGCAGTCCTCCGGCGCCGGAGGAGCGGGCGACCGCCCGACGCACAGCGCCCAGGTCCGCGTCAGTCTCGAACTCGGATACCCCTCCGACATCGGCGGCCAGTGCAAGGCGGTGCGTCGTCATGTCGCCCAGCGGGTAGAGGCGTTGGCGGGAATGGAAGTGCCGGAGGTCGCCGTCCAGGTGGAGCGGCTGCACCTGGCGCACGGGCCCGACGCGGTACAGGGGAGGACGCAGTGAGCGAGCCCCAGGGCTCCGAGAACACCCGCAAGCTGCCGGTGCTGGAGAAGGCGGACGACACCGGCGCGCTCGGCCAGTCCGCCTCGGCAGCCGCCTACGAACCACTGGAGACCCTGGACGGCGAGGACGGCCGCCAGGGCCGCTTCTGGTCCGCGCGCCGCGTTCCGGCCTGCATCCTCGCGGTCCTGCTCTTCGTGATCGCCGGGTTCTTCCTCTACGACGTCGCGGCCGTCCGCGCAGGTCACTCCGCCCTCGAACTGCGCAAGTGGTTCGCCCGGCAGCTCGCCGAACGGCCCCTCGACGACACCGCCGTCCTCGTGGGCGCCGGCATCGCCGCCGCACTCGGGCTCTGGCTGATCCTCCTCGCCGCCACCCCCGGACTGCGCGACGTGCTGCCCATGCGGCGCACCCACCGCGACGTGCGGGCCGGGCTGCACCGGAGAGCCGCCGCGATGGCCCTGCGCGACCGGGCCATGGAGGTCGCCGGCGTCCAGTCGGTCCGGGTCCGGGTGAAACGCCGGAAGGTCGACGTCCGCGCGGTGTCGCACTTCCGCGAACTCGACGACGTCCGTGCCGACCTGGACACCACGCTCACCGACGGCATCCAGGGACTGGGCCTGTCCCGCTCACCGGGTCTCTCGGTGCGGGTCGCCCGTCCCGGACGGAAGGGGTGAGGTCCGTGCGCCGGACCGTCAACCGCGTACTGATCGGGCTGGCCGGACTCGTCCTGCTCGCCCTCGGCGGCTCCGTCCTCGCCATCGGGCTCGGCGTCAAGCCGCCCTCCTGGTGGATCCACGACGGACGTCACGACGTGCTCCTCAGCACCGCCGAACGGACCAAGTGGCGCGACGAGGGCTGGTGGTGGCCCGTCGTCATCGCCGCCCTCGCGATCCTCGTCCTGCTAGCCCTGTGGTGGCTGTTCGCCGACCTGCGGCGCCGCCGTCTCGCCGAGGTGCTCGTCGACACCGGCGACGGAGAGGGTGCTCTGCTGCGCGGGCGGGCGCTGGAGAGCGTACTGGCCGCGGAGGCCGGCCGGCTGGGCGGCGTCGACAGGGCACGGGTCCACCTGACCGGCCGGCGCACCCTGCCCGAGGCGCACGTACGGCTCCTGCTGGAACCACACGTCGACCCCGGGCAGGCACTCCACCAGCTGACCGTCGAGGCCCTCGCGCACGCGCGGAACTCGGCGGGCCTCGCCGCGCTCCCGGCGGAGGTCCGGCTGCGCGGCGTCAAGCACCGCGCCGAGCGCGTGACCTGAGCGGGCCGGTCAGAACCCGCTGCGCATCCCGCCGTCGACCGGGACCATGATGCCGGTCAGGTACGAGGCGGCGGGGGAGAGCAGGAACGCGGCCGTCCTGCCGAACTCCTCCGGCGTGCCGTAACGGCGCAGCGGGATACGCGACTCGTTGGCCGCGCGGGTGGCCTCCGGATCGGCCGACAGACCGTCCAGCTCGCGGACGCGGTCCGTGTCGATGCGCGAGGGCAGCAGCCCGACGACACGGATGCCGCGCGGGCCCAGCTCGTCCGCGAGCGACTTGGCGAAGCCCGCGAGGCCCGGACGCAGGCCGTTGGAGATGGTGAGCCCGCCGATCGGCTCGTACACCGACCCGGAGAGCACGAAGCCCACGGCGCCGCCCTCGCCGAGTTCCGCGGAGGCCGCGCGGGCCAGCCGTACCGCGCCGAGGAAGACCGACTCGAAGGCGGCCGTCCACTGCTCGTCGGTGTTGTCCGCGGCGAAGCCCGGCGGCGGGCCGCCGACGCTGATGAGGATGCCGTCGAAGGCGCCGAAGTGCTCCCGGGCGGCGGCGATCAACCGGTCCGGGGCCTCCGGGTCGGCGTTGTCCGCCGCCACCCCGACCGCGTTCGGGCCGAGCGCGGAGGCGGCGTCGGCCGCGCTCTTCGCGTCGCGCCCGCTCAGGACCACCTTCGCGCCGTCGGCGACCAGTTCCCGCGCGGCGGCGTTGCCCAGGCCACGGGTGGCACCCGTGACGACGTACACACGATCCTTCAGTCCAAGATCCATGGCGCCCATCCTCTCCCATGCCGGAACCCGCCTCCAGGGCGGCGGCCCACCGCCCTACGGCGCCTCCAAAGACGCCGGGTCCTCCCCGCCCTCCGGCGGCTTCGCGGGCCGCACCCCGAAGAGGCTGAGGGCGCTCACCACCAGGCCGATGTGGCTGAACGCCTGCGGGAAGTTGCCGAGCTGGCGCTCCGCGACGGGGTCGTACTCCTCGGACAGCAGACCCACGTCGTTGGTGAGACCGACCAAGCGCTCGAACAGCTCGCGGGCCTCCCGCGTACGGCCGGTCAGATACAGCGCGTCCGCGAGCCAGAACGAGCAGACGACGAAGGCGCCCTCGTCGCCCGGCAGCCCGTCGACGTCGTTCGTCGCGGCGCTGTAGCGGCGTACCAGAAGGCCGTCGGGGGCGAGTTCGGCACGGACCGCGTCGACCGTGCCGACCACCTTCGGGTCGTCGGCGGGCAGGAAACCGACGCGGGGGATGAGCAGCAGGGCGGCGTCGAGTTCGGCCGAGCCGTAGGACTGGGTGAACGTGTTCCGCCCGGCGTCGAAGCCGCGCTCGCACACCTCGCGGTGCACCTCGTCGCGCATCGCCCGCCAGCCCTCCAGGTCGCCTTCGAGCGACGGGTCCTCCTCCAGGGTGCGCACGGCGCGGTCGGCGGCCACCCAGGCCATCACCTTGGAGTAGACGAAGTGCCGGCGCGGGCCGCGGATCTCCCAGATCCCCTCGTCCGGCTGCCGCCACGCGACGCGCAGGAAGTCCATCATGGCGCACTGCACCCGCCACATGTGGGGCCTCGACGGCAGGCCCGAACGCCGCGCGAGCCACAGCGAGTCGATGACTTCGCCGTACACGTCGAGCTGCAACTGCTCCACGGCGCTGTTGCCGACCCGGACCGGCGAGGAGCCCGCGTATCCGGGCAGCCACGGGATCTCGTACTCCGACAGCCGGCGTTCGCCCGACAGGCCGTACATGATCTGGAGGTCCGACGGGTCGCCCGCGACCGCGCGCAGCAGCCAGTCGCGCCAGGCCTCGGCCTCCTCCAGATAGCCCGCCGCGAGGAGCGCTCCCAGGGTGAGCGTGGAGTCGCGCAGCCAGCAGTAGCGGTAGTCCCAGTTGCGGACACCGCCGATTTCCTCGGGGAGCGAGGTGGTCGGGGCGGCCACGATGCCGCCGGTCGGCGCGTAGGTGAGGGCCTTCAGCGTGAGCAGGGAGCGCACGACGACATCCCGGTGCGGTCCGTCGTACCGGCAGCGGGCCGCCCATGCCCGCCAGTCCTTGACGCTCGTCTCCAGTGACTCGAAGGGGTCGCTGAGCGGCGGGCGCGGCCGGTGCGAGGGATGCCAGGTCAGGACGAAGGCGACCTTCTCGCCGGCCTCGACGGTGAACTCGGAGTAGGTGCGGAAGTTCTTGCCCCAGGTGGGGACGGGCGGTTCGCTGCGCAGCCACACCGAGTCCGGGCCGGCGATCGCCACCCGGTGACCGTCCGACCGGCGCATCCAGGGCACGACCGACCCGTAGTCGAAGCGCAGCTGGAGCCGGCTGCGCATCCGCACCCGGCCGCTGAGCCCCTCGACGACGCGTACGAGATCGGGGGCGTGCTCGCGCTGCGGCATCAGGTCCGTCACCCGGACGGACCCCTCGGCGGTGTCCCACTCGGTGTCGAGCACCAGGGTGTCCGGGCGGTACGCGCGCCGGGTGCACACGTCGGCACCCTCGGGCGCGATCCGCCAGTGGCCGTTGTCCTCGTCGCCCAGCAGGGCCGCGAAGCAGGCGGCGGAGTCGAAGCGGGGAAGACACAGCCAGTCGACGGACCCGTCGCGGCCCACCAGAGCGGCGGTCTGTTCGTCCCCGATGAGCGCGTAGTCCTCGATGCGTCGGTGCACGCAGGACGGGTTCCCGACCGGGGCGGGCGCCAATCGGGCCGCCGGAGTGGCAGGAGCGGCCGGGGTGACCCCGGGCGGGCGCCGCTAGACGCTCGCCGGCTCCGCTTCCGCTTCCGGCGCCGTCTCCGCGGCCGCCGCCTCCAGGCGGTCGCGGCGCTCACGGCGGACCAGGACCACCCAGCCGAACGGGATGCCCGCGGAGAACAGCCACCACTGGATCGCGTACGCCATGTGGGGGCCGATGTCGCTGTGCTCGGGGTCCGGGATCAGTTCGGGGGAGTCGCCCTTGGGGCGCGGTGCCGTCTGCTCGACGTAGCCGCCGAGGACCTGCCGGCCGAGCCGCTGCGCCTGCTGCTCGCTGTTGATCAGCATGACCTGACGGTCGGGCAGGCCGCGGACGTTCTTGATGCCGCTGTCGGCGGTCGTCTGGTCGGCCATCAGCCGGCCGGTGACGGTGACCTCGCCGCGCTCGGGGGCGGGGATCTTCGGGAAGGCGGTCTGCGCGCCGTCCGCCGGGACCCAGCCCCGGTTGACCATGAGGACACGGCCGTCGGCCAGCACGAACGGCGTCAGGACGTGATAGCCGACCTCGCCGTCGGAGTTGGTGCGGCGGCGGACGACCTCTTCGTGCGCGGTGTCGAAGTGGCCCTTGGCGCTGACCCGGCGGTACAGGTCGTCGTGCCGGATGTGCTGTCCCGGCGCGGTGAGCGTCTCGGCGGGCACCGGCTTCGCCGCCAGCGAGTCGGAGATCACCGTGTTCAGGGCGACCTTGTGCTCGTGCCGGTGGAGCTGCCAGAAGCCCAGCTTGATCATCGTGGGGATGAGCGCGAGGGCCACGAGGGTGAGGATCACCCACTGCCGGGACAACAGGAAGCGGTACACCCCATTGACGGTACTCGGCACGGTTTCGGCCCCCGACGGGAGGGTCCCGCCGAGGGCCGCGCCCGGCCTGTTCCCGAGGTGGTCCGGGGCTCAGACCTTGTCGACGATCCCCGCCCTCCCCTCAGCGCGGGCGCAGTGCCCGCCGCAGTACCAGTGGCCCTCGACCTCGACGCCCTGGCCGATGACCTGCACGCGACAGTGCTCGCAGATCGGGGCCATCCGGTGGATCGCGCAGGAGAAGCAGTCGAAGACGTGCACCGCGCCCTGCGCGTGCACCTCGAAGCTCATTCCGTAGTCATTGCCGCATACTTCGCATCTCGCCATGCGCCACAGGGTGGGGTGCCGTCGCGGCGCGGGCGAGCGGGGGCGGGGCGAGTCGCGCGTCAATCACCCGTACGCCCGTCACCCTCCCGTGCCCGTTCGGTCACCCGTACGTCCGTCACCTCCGCGACGCGGGTTCGACGTCGCGCAGCAGCTGTCCGAACGCGGCCTCGTCGATCACCGGTGTGCCGAACTGCCGGGCCTTGACGACCTTCGACGTGGCGGCGTCCGGGTCGTTCGTCACGAGCAGGCTGGTGAGCCGGGACAGGCTCGTCGCGACGTGCAGTCCGGCCTCGACGGCGCGGTCCTCCAGCAGTTCGCGGTCGACGGAGGTGTCCCCGGAGAACGCGACGCGCATGCCCTGCTTGAGCGGTTTGCCCGCGTCGTACCGCCCCGGGTTGGGATAGGGGCATGCGGGACGCTTGCGGGAGGGGCGCCAACTCCCCGAGGGGTAGCCGCCGGACGCGTAGCCACCGGCCTGGCGTCCGATCCGGGGTGCCGAGGTGCTGCCGGCCCACTCCTTGAGCGGCAGGCATTCGAGGAGCGGCAGGCGCACCCCGTCGCGTGCCGCGGCCCGCAGGCTCGGCCGGAACGCCTCGGCCAGCACGCGGGCGTCGTCCAGCGCGTGGTGCGCGCGCTGCTGGACGACCCCGAAGTGCGCGGCCAGCGACTCCAGCTTGTGGTTGGGCAGCGGCAGACCCAGCTCCTTGGACAGGGCGATGGTGCACAGCCGCTGACGCACCGGGGCCTCGCGCTCGGCGCGCGCGTACTCGCGGGCGATCATCGACCAGTCGAAGACCGCGTTGTGCGCGACGAGTACACGGCCGTCGAGCCGAGCGGCGAATTCCTCGGCGATCTCCGGAAAGAGGGGGGCTCCTTCGAGCATGTCGCTGGTGAGCCCATGGATCCACACCGGGCCCGGATCGCGCTCCGGGTTGACCATCGTGTACCAGTGGTCCTCGACCTCGCCGCGCGCGTCCAGCCGGTAGACGGCGGCGGAGATTATCCGGTCGTCGCGGGCCAGCCCTGTGGTCTCCACGTCAACGACCGCGTATCCCTGCGGATACGCGGCCGGCCAGGAGGCTGGGGACGCTGCGGTCGTGAGGTCTTCGAGCATGGTCACTGAGGATACGGGCCGTGACTGACAGCTCCGCTGCCGCCTTCCCGGAACACGGGACCTCCCGGGCCCCGGACGTGCCCCGTGCGCGTGGGTCCCTCGCAAGGGCGCCGCACGCCCCCGAGTTGACGCCGCCGCCCGCTCGCGGCGGCCTCTCGGCGGGCGGGCGCCGCCTCCCCGCCGAGAGGCCGCGCCCCTCAGCCGAGCGCCGCCACGAGGTCCCCGGCCGTCAGCGGCTCCAGACCGCAGCCGTCGACCGGTCCGGGCAGCAGCCGGTACACGGACCCGGTCGCGCCCTCCGGAGCGACGCCACCGTGCACGAGGGCGAGCAGCGCGTGCCGCTTCGCGACCGCCCCCGCGGCCGTCGCCTCCGCGTCCGGTGAGGCGCACCGCCGCTCCGGGGCCGCCAGGGTCCGCACGCGCACCGCGAAGGCCAAGTCGGTCTCACCCGCGTGGCGGTGGTAGTGCCACAGTTCGTCGGACGGGCGGGCGCGCCGGAGCACGACGACCTCGTCCGTCCGGGCCGCCGCGTGCCAGACGGCCAGATCCCACAGCGTCGTACGTCCGGAGGCGAAGTACTGGAACAGGTCCCTGCCGATCCGCCCGAGGTCGTCGCTGTGCCGGTGGACGCTGTGGAAGCCGTCCGAGGGCGGCAGGTGCAGGTCCGTCCACAGGAACGTCCGGCGCTCCAGGTCGACCAGCATCGGGATGTGGACGCGCGACTCGCCCTCCAGGTCGTAGCGCTGGCGCACGGTCCGGGGGTCGTACGAGGCGTCCCGGTCCTCCTTCGAGGGGAGCGCCATGAAACCGGCGAAGGCGTCGAGGAGTTGCTCGAAGGGGACGTTGTTGAAGCTCAGGACGACGGGTACGGCGTAGCGCACCCGGCCGTCGGCGAGTGACCCCAGGTCGAGGTCAACGTACTCGGTCGCTCCGTCCGGCGCGGGAGCCGAGGTGAGGTCCCCGGAGTGCACGGCGGCCCGGTCCCCGTGCACGAGGTTGGTGTAGTCGCACACGCCCGCGAACGTCCAGTCGTCGTCGTACAGCGCGACGGACAGATCGAGGTCCACGCGTGTCCTGTCGGGCTGTGTCCAGTGAAGGAAGAGCCGCAGGATGTCGCCCGCGGGCAGCGGCTGGCTGCTGCCGCGCGGTACGGAGACGAGCCCCTTCGCGGACGCGCGTTCCGCCGAGGGGACGGCGAGGCCCGCGAGATCCGCGTCGAGGACGGCGACGTCGAAGCGCCCTGCCGTGGACAGCCGGCGCAGCGCCTCCGCCTCCAGGAGCGCGCACACCCCCTCGGTGACCGCCTCGGCCAACGGCGCCCGGGTGTCGTCCATGGTGAAGGAGTGCGTCACCTGTCCGCGCGGGAAGAACACCCGTCGCTCGCCCGGGCGGTGCCGGTCGCGCAGCCGTCCCAGCGCCGCGAGCAGCGGGCCGGGACCGGCCTGAGGCAGCACCCGCCGCACCGTGTCCGCGAACCCCTCCGGCAGCGCGCTCAGCTCGTTCAGACGCAGCAAGTGGTCCATCCGCCGCAGCAGTTCACCGGGGCGTCGGGCCAGCAGGGCGAGCGCGGCGGCGGCATCGCCCTCCCGCAGGGTCTGTTCGGTTCGCGTGCCCCAGGTGTCCGCCTTCAGACGTGTGCCGTCGACGCGTACCGCCTCGGGGTGCGCGGCCGCCGTGCGCAGCAGGGCCTCACCGAGTGGTGTGCCGGAGGTGTCCGTGGCGCGCAGGACCGCGAAGGCGAGCGCCGCCCGTGGGTGACGCGCGTGCTCCTCGTACGGGTGCAGGATCTGTGCCGCGCGCTTCCAGGCGGCCGGATGCCGCTGGACGTCTTCGACCAGCGACGGGACGTCCAACCCGTCGAGCACGACGAGGAGTTCGCGGCGCAGCGCGCGGGGCAGGGAGCGGAAGCGCCGCAGCTCGAGCAGGTCGGCCTCGCCGCCCGACCAGACGTGCAGCAGCCGCAGGACGTCGGTCGCGGTCGTGAGGTGTGCGCCGAGCAGTGGGCGCACGGCCGCGCGGGTGCGCCGGTCCAGCAGGAGACAGCCCAGGACCAGCGCCTTCGTCTCGCGGACCGGGATGTCTCCGGGCAGCCAGTCCAGTGCGCCGGAGGTGTGGGCGAGCAGCAGCTTCACGTCGTCGCGGTCCTGCGGCGGCAGCGGTGTACGCCGGGCCAGCAGCCGCAGCAGTGCCTTCGTGGCGTCGGCGTTCCGGTCGGTGCCGAGGGCGAGCGGCTTCAGTGGGCCGGTCGGCACGTCGAGGCGGCGGCGGGGTTCGGCCGGCTTCAGGAACGGGTCGCCGCCGTCGAGGCGCCGGTGGCACAGCGGGCAGCCGGCGTAGTCGGCGCCGTCCCAGCAGGTACGGCACACGAGGTGGGCGCAGGGCGACACCGGGTGCACGCTGCCGACGGTGCCGCACAGAACGCACGGCTGGGCCGGCCACTGGAGCAGCAGGCTGAAGACGCGGTCCACGTACAGCTCGAAGGTGTCGTCCGGCACCGAGGCCGGGAAGCTGCGGAACAGCGGCATGTGCGTGCGGTCGGCGCCCAGTTCGGCGTCGAGCTGCCGGATCAGGGAACTCCCCGCGTCCGCGAGTCCCGCGGGACCGAGCCAGGCGAGCGCGGTGCGCAGCGCCGCCGTCGGGGCGAAACCCCGGTCGAGCAGCTCGGCCTCCAGGGCGGTCAGCCCCTCGGTGGTCGCCCTGTCACCCGGGCGTGGTCCGGCCTGGTCGACGTAGACGGTTCGGAGGCGGCGGAGCAGCACGGACGACAGCACGGACAAACGGAATTCCCCCCGGAGAAAGTGTGTGAGGCGGGGGCGGGGAGTGAGCGCGCTACGGGTTTCATAGAAAGAGAGAGAAGGAAGCACGCTTGCGGAGCCGCCCCCGCGGTCACGGAGTCTAGGGAGACGGCGGTCCGGCGCACCACCGATTATTCTCCGCGTCCCGGTCGGGGGCTGAGCAGCGCATCCACCAGCGCCCTCACGGACATGACGAAGAGCCTCTCCGGGTCGACCGGGCGGCTCAGCGCGCGGGCCAGGGCCGGGTCGCCCTGTGCGGTCCGCGCGTCCCACAGCTCCTCCTCGGCGGGCCGCTGCACGGGCGCGCGCTCCCGGTTGCGCTCGACGAGGACGAAACCGACGACCTGGAACAGCACCGCGCGGACGACCTCGGCGGCCCGCGGACCGCGCAGCCCCGCCGCGTGCACCTCGCGCACCAGGGCCTGCCGCGCGGGCAGGAACATCCGCTCGGTGAGGCCGCGTTCGTGGACCATCGCGACGAGGTGGGGGTGCTCGCGCAGCTGCCGGCGCAGGGTCCGGGCGACCGAGACGACGCGGGCGGCCGGTGTGCGCCCGGCGGGACGGATCTCGCCGAGGTCGGCCACGGTGCGGTCGACGAGGGCGTCGAGGAGCGACTCGCGGTTGCCGACGTGCCAGTAGATCGAGGTGACGGCGGTGCCCAGCTCGGCGGCGAGCCCCCGCATCGTCAGGGCGTCAGGACCGTGCCGCTTCACCAGACCCGCGGCCGTCTCCAGGACCTCCTCGCGGGTGAGCGCGGGTCTTCCCATGGTGCTCCCCAACTCCGTGCTGCACGAGTATTCACCCTTCGAGCAGTCTGCTGTAACTGTGTTACAGGCGCCAGTGACGGACCATCAGAAAGCTGCTGCTTCCCCCGCGAAGGGCGGTACGACATGGCACGAGTGAGGTACGGGGCACGCACCGAGGCGGAGATCGCCGCCGCGCGCACCGCGAACTCCCGGCTCCCCGACATCTGGTCCACCGGCGTGGTGGCCGTCTGGGAGAGCGACCCGGACGCGGTCGCGGCGGTCCTGCCGCCCCCGCTGAAGCCCACCGCGCGGCCGCTGGTCCGCGTGAACATCAGCAAGGTCGATCTGCCCGGATATCCCCTGGGCGCGGGCTCGTTCGCCGTCGCCGCCGCGCACGACGGCGTCGAGGGCTGGTACCCGCTGGTCATGCCGATGACCCACGAACGGGCCCTCACCGGCGGGCGCGAGGTCTTCGGGGAGCCCAAGAAGCTGGGAGAGGTGACGGTCGAACGCGACGGGCTCGTGGTGCGCGCCGTCCTCGCCCGGCACGGCATCGCCTTCGTCGAGGTGCGCGGCGCGGTGAGCGGCGACCTGCCGCTGCCGCAGCCCACGCGGAAGACCGACTTCTACTTCAAGTTCCTTCCCGCGGTGGACGGTTCGGGATTCGACCTCGATCCCGTCCTCGTGCACTGCGTACGCAACGAGAAGGTCCGCCGGCTGGAGCGCGTCACCGGCGACGTCGTCCTGCGCGAGTCGATGTACGACCCGGTCGCCGACCTCCCCGTCCGCCGGCTCGTCGAGATCACCATCGGCGAGAAGACCACCGACCAGCAGGGCAGGGTCGTCGAACGCGTCAGCGCGCAGGCCCTGTTGCCCTACGTCCACCAGCGCTACGACGACCCGCGGCAGATCCTCGACGGGCCGCCCGAAGGGAGCCTGTGATGGAACTGCGCGCGGGACAGGTCGCCGTCGTCACCGGAGCGGCGGGCGGCATCGGGCTGGCGATGGCACGACGGTTCGCGGCCGACGGTCTGAAGGTGGTCCTCGCAGACGTCGAGGAGGGCGCCCTCGGCAAGGCCGCCGCGGAACTGCGCGAGGAGGGCGCCGACGTGCACGCGCGGGTGGTGGACGTCGGGGAGCGTTCCGAGGTCGCCGCGCTCGCCGAGGACGCCTACACCACGTACGGCGCGGTGCACGTGCTGTGCAACAACGCGGGTGTCGGCTCCGGCGCCGAGGGCCGTATGTGGGAGCACGATCCGAACGACTGGAAGTGGGCCTTCGCCGTCAACGTGTGGGGTGTCTTCCACGGCATCCAGGCGTTCGTCCCCCGGATGATCGCCGCGGGCGAGCCGGGCCACGTGGTCAACACCTCGTCCGGGGACGGCGGGATCGCCCCGCTGCCCACCGCCTCCGTCTACGCCGTCACCAAGGCGGCCGTGGTGACGATGACCGAGTCGCTGTACGCCCATCTGAAGGCGGAACGCGCGCGCGTGGGCGCCTCCGTGCTGTTCCCCGGACCCCACATGCTCCGCACCGGCCTGTGGGAGTCGCACCGCAACCGTCCCGAGCGCTACGCCAAGGCGCGGCCCCGCAGAACCCCGTACCGCAGCCTCGACCAGTGGGAGGCCGCGATGAAGGAGGCGGGCCACGACGTCCAGTTCACGCCCGTCGAACAGGTCGCCGACCTCGTCGCCGAGGGAATCCGCGACGACCGTTTCTGGCTGCTGCCCGAGAGCGAGCACAGCGACCGGCAGATCCGTGCCCGGTCGCAGTCGATGCTCGACCGGGCCGATCCGTCCTACCTGGAAAGCTTCATCCTCGACTGAGGGGGCGCGGTGACCGCACAGGACCCGTATCTGATCATCTCCTCCGACTGCCACGCCGGACTCCCCACCGAGGAGTACCGGCCCTACCTTGACTCCCGGTTCCACCGGGACTTCGACGAGTTCCTCGCGGGCCAGGGCCGGCGCCGCGACGAGATGACCCGCCTCGGCATCCGCAACGAGACCTTCGCCGACAAGTGGTTCGAGGACAACGAGGAAGGCCTGCGGGGCGGTTGGGACACCGCGCAGCGCCTCAAGGAACTCGACGGCGACGGAGTGGCCGCCGAGGTCGTCTTCCCCGACGCGGACGCCGTCGACAGCCGCACGGCCGCGCCCTTCGGCGTCGGCCTCGGCCTCTCCGGCGACCAGGACCCGGACCTCGGCATGGCCGGCGCGCAGGCCCACAACCGCTGGCTCGCCGAGTTCGTCTCCGAACACCCCGAACGGCACTGCGGGGTGGCGCTGCTGCCGATCACGGGCGAGACCGGCCGGGTCGTCGCCGAGGTGTACCGGGCCAAGGAGTCGGGCCTCGGCGCCCTGATGATCCCGTCCATGTGGGTCGACAAGGAGCCCTACCACGACCGGCGTTACGACCCCGTGTGGGCGGCGGCCGCCGAGTGCGGCATGCCCGTGGTCACCCACTCCGGAGCGGCCCCCCGCCACGAGTACGGCGACCACCTCGGGATCTACGTCTCCGAGGTCACCTGGTGGCCGGCACGCCCCCTCTGGTTCCTGCTCTGGTCGGGAGTCTTCGAACGCCACCCGGGTCTCCGCTTCGGCGTCGCGGAGTCCGGCTGCTGGTGGCTGCCCAACCTGCTGTGGTTCATGGACCGGCTCTACCTCGGCGCGCACGGCGGCAAGAAGCTCTCACCCTTCGCCGAGCTCGAACGGCCCCCGCACGAGTACCTGGACCGGCAGGTGTTCGTCTGCGCGACCAATACCAAGCGCCGTGAACTCGCCCAGCGCTACGAGATCGGCGTCGACAACATCCTCTGGGGCAGCGACTTCCCGCACCCCGAGGGCACCTGGCCCGACACCCGGGCCTGGCTGGCGAGGACCTTCCACGACATCCCGGTGGCCGAGAGCCGCCGCATGCTCGGACTCGCCGCGGCCGAGGTCTTCGGCTTCGACGTCACCCAACTCGCCCCGCTCGCACGGCGGATCGGACCCACACCCGCCGAACTGGGCCAGCCGGAGGACCAGTCGGCGGTCGAGGCGTCCTGGGCGCGCTCGCGCGAGGTCGGCCGCCACTGGCTGACCGACCACGACTTCCCCGACCTGGGGGTGACCCCGTGAGCGCCGACGACCGCTACACCGTCATCTCCGCCGACTGCCACGCGGGCGCCGATCTCCTCGACTACAAGCCGTACCTGGAACGCGCGCACCACGACGACTTCGACACCTGGGCGGCCGGCTACGTCAACCCCTACGAGGACCTGCTGGCCGACACCGCCGACCGGAACTGGAACTCCGGGCGGCGCCTCGCGGAACTGGAGGAGGACGGCATCGTCGCGGAGGTGGTCTTCCCGAACACCGTCCCGCCCTTCTTCCCCTCGGCGTCCCTGATGGCACCGGCCCCGACGGCAGCCGAGTTCGAACAGCGCTGGGCGGGCCTGCGCGCCCACAACCGGTGGCTCGCTGACTTCTGCGCGGCGGCACCCGGCCGGCGCGCGGGCGTCTTCCAGATCCTCCTGAACGACGTCGGCCGGGCGGTCGAGGAGATCCACCGGGCCGCGGACGCCGGCCTGACGGGCGGCCTGCTGCTGCCCGGCACACCCCCCGGCTCCGGCCTGCCCGAGCTGTACTCGACGGCGTACGACCCGATCTGGGCGGCCTGCGCCGAACGGGGCGTCCCGGTCAACCACCACGGAGGCTCGGCCTCACCGCCCCTGGGAGACGAACCGGCCGCCCGCGCCGTCTTCATGGTGGAGACGACCTGGTTCTCCCACCGGGCCCTGTGGCACCTGGTGTTCGGCGGGGCGTTCCGCCGCCACCCCGGCCTGCGCCTGGTCCTCACCGAACAGGGCTCGGGCTGGATCCCCGGCGTGCTCGACATGCTGGACTACTACCACCGCCGGCTGGTCGCGGCGGCCGGCCGGGCGGCGACGGCCGAGTCCAGGTTCGGCGCCGGGCTGGGCGAGGCGATGGGCGAGGGCCCCTCCCAGGTGTGGCGGGACCACTGCTTCGTCGGCGCCAGCTTCATGCGCCCCCACGAGGTTCCGCTGCGTGAGCGCATCGGCCTCGACAAGATCATGTGGGGCAGCGACTACCCGCACGACGAGGGCACCCACCCCTACACCCGTGAGGGCCTGCGCATCGCCTACGCGGGACTGCCCCGCGAGGAGGTCGCGGCCATGGTCGGCGGCAACGCGGCCCGCGTCTACGGGTTCGACCTCGCCCACCTCGACGAGATCGCCGCGAAGGTCGGCCCCACGGTGGCCGAGATCGCCGAGCCGCTCGTCACCCCGCCCGCCGACGCGACGAGCCCGACGTTCGCGAGAGGAGGCTCGGTCCGCGTGTGGTGAGGGCCGCGGCGACACCCCGGCGGCTCCCCGGCGCCGTACGGACCGGCGGACCACCGGGTCGGTACGGCGCACCCCGCCTCCGGGGTGCGATCCGCCCCGTGTGACGGAACCGACGCACGACGAGGCCCACGGCGGCACACTCGGCTCGCGGCTCAACTGGCTCCGGGCCGCTGTCCTCGGCGCGAACGACGGCATCGTGTCCACCGCCGGCCTCGTCGTCGGTGTGGCCGGTGCCACCGACGACCGCGCCGCCCTGCTCACCGCGGGCCTCGCGGGACTGCTCGCCGGGTCGATGTCGATGGCGGCGGGCGAGTACGTGTCCGTCTCCACCCAGCGCGACTCGGAACTGGCCGCGCTGGCCATGGAGCGACGCGAGCTCAGGGACGAGCCCGAGGCGGAACTGGAGGAGCTGACCGAACTCCTCGAACAGCGGGGCCTGTCACGGCAGGTGGCCCGCGAGGCGGCCGAACAGCTCACCGAACGCGACGCCTTGAAGGCCCACGCGTCCGTCGAACTCGGCATCGACCCCGACGACCTCACCAACCCGTGGCACGCCGCCTGGGCGAGCTTCCTCGCGTTCACCGTCGGCGCGCTGCTGCCGCTGCTCGCGATCGTCCTGCCCCCGGCGGCCTGGCGGCTCGGTGTGACCGTGGTCTGTGTGCTGGCCGCGCTCGCCCTCACCGGCTGGAGCAGCGCCCGCCTCGGCGCGGCGCACCCGTGGCGTGCGGTGCTGCGCAACATGGCCGGGGGAGCGCTCGCCATGGCCGTGACGTACGCGGCCGGAGCACTGCTCGGCGCGGCGGGCGTGTGAGTGCCCGGGCCGGCGCCGGAGGGGCGTGAGCGCCCGCGCCGGGACCGTGGCGCCGCGCGGCGAACGCGGGCGCTGCTGAGGGGTGATCACCGCGAGGCCTGCGCGTACCGCCGGTCATACTTGTCGGTAACAACCCCTGGCGGCAGGCGGCCGGCGCCTCTACGGTGCATCCATGCCGAACCTGCCCGACGTCGTGCTGTGGTCGATACCCGCCTTCGTGCTGCTCGCCGTGATCGAGATGGTGAGCGTCCGGATCCATCCGGACGACGACGCCGCGGGCTACGAGCGGAAGGATGCCGCCACCAGCCTCGGTATGGGCCTCGGCAGCCTCTTCTTCGACTTCCTGTGGAAGATCCCGATCGTCGCGGTCTACGCGGCGCTCTACGAGCTGACACCGCTGCGCGTACCGCTCCTGTGGTGGACGGTCCCGCTGATGCTGCTCGGGCAGGACTTCCTCTACTACTGGGCGCACCGCGGACACCACGTCGTCCGCGTCCTGTGGGCCTGCCACGTCGTCCACCACTCCAGCCGGAAGTTCAACCTCACCACCGCACTGCGCCAGCCCTGGACCGGCTGGACGTCCTGGCCCTTCTACCTCCCGCTGGTCGCGCTCGGCGTGCACCCCGCCGCCCTCGCGTTCTGCTCGTCCGTGAACCTCGTCTACCAGTTCTGGATCCACACCGAGCGCATCGACCGGATGCCCCGCTGGTTCGAGTTCCTCCTCAACACGCCCTCCCACCACCGCGTCCACCACGCGTCCCAGGGCGGCTACCTGGACCGCAACTTCGGCGGCATCCTCATCGTCTGGGACAGGCTCTTCGGATCATGGGTCGCCGAGACCGACCGGCCCGTCTACGGGCTCACCAAGAACATCACCACCTACAACCCGCTGCGCGTGGCCACCCACGAGTACGCCGCCATCGCCCGGGACGTGAGGGCGGCGACGACCTGGCGCGAGCGCGCCGGACGCGTTCTGCGGGGCCCCGGCTGGCAGCCCGCGCCGCCTGCCACGGCCCCCGCCGCCTCCGCCGCCACGACCTCCGCCGCCACGACCCCCGCCCCGGCCCCGGTGACCGAGCCCGCCGCGTGACCCCGCGCACCGTCCGGCTCCTGCTCGGCTCCCTCGCCCTCGCGGCGGCCGTGGACGTCCTCTCCCTCGCCGTCGGGTTCGAGCCGGGGCATCTGATCGCCAAGCCGCTCCTGATGCCCCTGCTCGCGGGGTACGCGGCCCTCCGCGGCGGACCACGGCTGCTGATCGCCGCACTGCTCCTCGGCTGGGCCGGCGACCTGGCCCTCCTCTCCGACGCCGACACGGCCTTCCTCGCCGGCATGGCCTCGTTCGCGGCGGGGCACGTCTGCTACCTCGTGCTCTTCCGGCGGACGGCCCGAGCCCGCGGTCCCTGGCCGCCCGGCGCGTACGCCGTCGTCCTCGCCGTCCTCGTCGTCCTGCTGTGGCCCGGGCTGCCCGCGGGGCTCCGCGTGCCCGTCACCGGCTACAGCCTGCTGCTGACCGCGATGGCCTGCGGAGCCACCCGCCTCGGGCCCGTCGCCGGGCTCGGCGGCGCCTTCTTCATGCTCTCCGACACCCTCATCGCCACCGGTGTCGCCGACTGGCCGCAGCCCCCGAACCCGGCCTTCTGGATCATGCTCACGTACGCGGCGGCCCAGTTCCTGCTGGTCCGAGGCGTGCTGGAACCCCTCGGCGGCTCAGCCGCGTCCGCGGCGGCGTACGGTGGTATGCGCTCAACCACCCCCTGAGCCGACCCCGCACACCGCACGAGAGGGACCCTCGCCATGCGCGCCACCACCATCCACGCCCCGTTCGACATGCGGGTGGAGGACGTGCCCGAGCCGATGGTGCAGCTGCCCACCGACGCCGTCGTGCGCGTGCTGCGCTCCTGCATCTGCGGCAGCGACCTGTGGGCGTACCGCGGCGAGGCGGCCCGCCAGGCCGGCCAGCGGATCGGGCACGAGTTCCTCGGCATCGTCGAGGAGACCGGCTCCGAGGTGACCGGCGTCCGGCGCGGCGACCTGGTCGTGGCGCCCTTCATGTGGTCCGACGGCGTCTGCGACTACTGCCGCGAGGGACTCACCACCTCGTGCGAGCACGGCGGCTTCTGGGGCGCCGTCGGCTACGACGGCGGCCAGGGCGAGGCCGTCCGCGTCCCCTTCGCCGACGGCACGCTCGTCCAGCTCCCCAAGGAAGCGGCCTCCGACGACCACCTGCTCTCCGCGCTGCTGACGCTCTCCGACGTTCTCGGCACCGGCCACCACGCGGCCCTCGGCGCGGGCGTCCGCAAGGGCTCCACCGTCGCCGTCGTCGGCGACGGCGCTGTCGGTCTGTGCGCCGTGCTGGCCGCCAAGCGCCTCGGCGCCGACCGCATCATCGCCCTCGGCCGCCACGAGGCGCGGACGGACATCGCGCGCCGCTTCGGCGCCACGGACGTCGTGGCCGAACGCGGTGACGCGGCCGTCGAGGCCGTGCGCGAGCTGACCCGCGGCCAGGGCGCCCACTGCGTCGTCGAGGCCGTCGGCACCGAGCAGTCCATGCGGACGGCCGTCAACATCACCCGCGACGGCGGCGCCATCGGCTTCGTCGGTGTGCCGCACGGCAGCGGAACCGGCCTCGACCTCGGTGTCATGTTCGACCGGAACGTCGCCCTGCGCGGCGGCGTCGCCCCGGTGCGCTCCTACATCCCCGAGCTGCTTCCCGACGTCCTCGACGGCACCATCGACCCGTCGCCGGTCTTCGACATGACCGTCGGCCTGGAGGGCGTGCCCGAGGGCTACAAGGCGATGGACGAGCGGACCGCGCTCAAGGTCATCGTCACGAGCTGAAGCCGCCGGCCGGGCTCGCCGCTCACCAGCGGATGGGCAGCGGCAGCGCCGTCAGCAGACCTGACACCGCGACGACCACGCCCAGCACGACGACCTCCGCGCGCGCGGGCGAGCGGGCGCCGAGCGGATCCCGCGCGCGGCGCAGCCGCAGCCGCGCGCAGAGCGCCAGGACGGCGACGGCGGTCACGAGGAGCACCTTCGCCAGCAGGGTGCGCCCGTACGCCGTCGTCGTCAGCTGGTCCATGACCGTGCCGGCCGGCATGCGGCGCAGCGAGCTCCAGACGCCGCTGGCGGTGATCACCGCGAACAGGACGGCCGCCACGCGCGCGTAGCCGCCGAGCAGCGCTGCACCGGCCGCCGAACCCGCCGAACCCGCCGCGGTCCCCGGCCCTGCGCCGCCGCCGGCGTCCGCCGCACGCCAGGCGCGCAGCAGCCGCAGGACGTGCAGCAGACCGCCCGCCCACAGCGCGGCGCAGATCACATGGACGAGCGTGAGACCGGAGCCGGTCAGCGCCGCGTGCTCGGCCGCCGGATGCGCGCGCAGCGCCTCCGCGAGCGCGACCGCGGCCAGCGGCCACACCTGTGCGCCGTACCGGCGCGACCGGGCGCAGAACCAGGCCACCGCGAACGCGTTGACCTCCAGGAGCGCCAGCCGCCCGTCGCGGCTCGCGTAGAGGCCGCCCAGGTCCAGGTCGGCGACATGACGCGGCACCAGATTGCCGGTCGCGACCACGGAGGCGAGCCCCAGCGCGGCGACGAACCCGGCGACCGCCGCGTACGCCGCCCAGCTTTGCGGAGCGTCCACCCGGGGCGCTCCGGGCACCCGACGGGCCAGCCGGGCCGCGAACAGTTCCCCGGCGGGGACGCACAGCGCCGCGAACAGCACCGCGCGCAGCAGGGCGATGCCCGCGACCCCCGGTGCGGCGGCCTCTCCCGTGCCCGTCAGCGCGGTGCGCGGGCCGAGCAGCGGGATCAGGGCCGCGACAGCCACCAGCGCGAGCAGGGCGAGGGCCCTGCGGGTGGCCTGCCGCCGGGCCGCCGCCCCCGCGTCCGCCGCGTCGGCCGTCGGTCGTGTCAACGTCACCTCACGATGCTCACCAGCCGCCGCGTACCCGGCAACTCACGTTAGCCCGTCCGACGTTGGAGGTCCGGACACCGGGAGAACCGGCGTACGGGGGCCGCTTGCGGTGTACGTGCGGGCTCTCGCGCCGTCTCCTCGGTCCCCCGTCACAGCCAGCGCGGTGCGTCCGTTCCCCAGGGGCCCGGCGGGCGGGACCAGTCG
The DNA here is from genome assembly GCF_040607345.1 of Streptomyces sp. NPDC005302. Classification (NCBI taxonomy): domain Bacteria; kingdom Bacillati; phylum Actinomycetota; class Actinomycetes; order Kitasatosporales; family Streptomycetaceae; genus Streptomyces; species Streptomyces sp. NPDC005302. The sequence continues at coordinate 37,773 of NZ_JBEXGN010000032.1, read as the reverse complement.
GTGGGGCCGTCGGTGAAGGCGATCGGGGGGAGGGCGTACCGGAGGTGGCCGATCGGGCTGTCGCGGTCGGAGAGCCGGCTGTCCGGGCTGTCGTGGGCGAGGCCCGTCATCCGGTTCTCCGTCCCGGGTTCCGCGGGGCCGCCGGTGTCCTGCCCGATGCCGTCCGTCAGCCACGCCGCCGTCCGTGCCAGTGCCAGGCGTACGAGGCGGCCCCGGCCGTCCTCGGACCGCTCGGTCAGGGCCCGCAGGACGGCCGCCGCCAGCAGGTAGCCGGTGCCGTGGTCGAGGGCCTGTGCGGGCAGCGCACCGGGGTCCTCGGCCGAACCCTGGGTGACGGCGATCCCCGTCGCCGCCTGCACCAGGCTGTCGAAGCCCCGCCGGCCGCCCCAGGGCCCGTACGCGCCCCACGCCGACAGCTGGGCCACGACCAGGCCCCGCCCGCGCTCGGCCAGCGCCTCGGGGGTGAGCCCGAACCGGTCGAGCGCGCCCGGCCGGTACCCCGTCACGACGACGTCGGCCGTCGCCAACAGTTCCTCGAACCGACGCCGGTCGACGGCCAGGTCCAGCGTCGTCGACCGCTTCCCGAAACCGGTGTCGGCGTGCGCGTCGGCCGACTCGGGCAGACGCGGCGCGTCCACGCGCAGCACGTCGGCGCCCAGCAGCGCCAGCGTGCGGGTGGCGACCGGGCCCGCGATGACCCGGGTCAGGTCCAGCACCCGCACCCCGGCGGCGGGCAGCAGCGGGCCACTGCCGACATCGAGCGGGGCGAGGGCACGCGCGGGCGCGCCGTCGAGCAGGCCGCGTTCGATCAGCGGCCGGGCCGCCACCGAGCGCCCTTGCGCGTGGGCGGCCCACTCCGCGGGCGTGCGCACAGCGACGGCGAGGCCGCCGGCCGCGTACACCGTCTCCTCGACCTCCGGCGCGGGCCGCTCCGCGAGCGCCGCGGCCACGTCCCGTACCGTCGCGTCGTCCGCCAGATCCAGCGCCGTGAGCAGCCGTGCCCGGTGATGGGGATAGTTCGCGTGCGTGCGCACCCAGCCGTCCGCCGTCCGCCAGAAGCGGGACAGCGGCGCGAAGGACGCCGGCGCGCGCCCGTCGACGAGCAGATGCCGCTCGCTGACGAACGCCGTGGCGACGGAGCCGTCGTCCACCGTCACGTGCGGGACCCCGGCGCGTCCGGTCCGCCGAGCCGCCAGCTCGGCGGCGGCCAGCGCGCACCCGCCCACGCAGGCCCGCGCCATCTCCCGTACGGGCAGCCGGGCCTCCAGCGCGTTCGCCCGCACCACGGTCGAGACCCCTTGAAGCTGGGCGGAGTCCCCGCCCAGCTCCCGCCACACGGCATCTATCGGTGATTGCGTCATACGGCCACTGTGCGGCGTGGACCGGATCAACATGTGCGCCGGGCCCCCGAAGGGTGGCGGGCGGCGGTCGACCGGTGAGGGCGGCGCGCAACGACGTGGCCCCGGCCGCCGCGACGGGCGACGACCGGGGCCACGGAGGCGTCGGTGGCGGCTACTTGACCGCCCGCAGCGCGTTGACGATCCCGAATCCGTAGAAGCCGTTCACGTGCTTGCCGCCCACGCAGGTCGCGTCGACGACACCGTCACCGTTCCCGTCGTACGGCTCGGCAGGGCAACCTGGGTTGTCCGCCTGGGCCTTGAGGAGGATCTGGAGCTGGGCGGGTGTCGCCCAGGGGTACTTGGACTTGAGCAGCGCGGCCACACCGGCGACGTGCGGCGTCGCCATCGAGGTGCCCTGGAGGTAGCCGTAGGTGTTGTTCGGCAGCGTCGAGAGGATACGGCCGTTCTGCGACGGCGTGTCCGGGATCTGGTAGCGGTCGCCGCCCGGCGCCGCGACGTCGATGACGCCCTCGCCGTAGCTGGAGAAGTACGACTTGGCGCCCTTGACGCCGGTCGAGGCGACCGTGACGACACCCGGCAACTGGGTCGGGATGTCGAAGCACTTGTGCGGGTCGACCGTCCGCGTCGTCGCCGTCGAGTCGTCGGGGCTGGACGCGTCGGTCAGCGCGTCCGAGTCGAGGTCGTCGTTGGAGTTGCCCGCCGCGGCGACGTTCAGCGTGCCCTTGTGCTGCGCGTACAGCTGGGCCCGGTTGACCGCGTCGACGATCGCCTTCTGGTCGGGGTCGTCGACGCAGTTGTACAGCCACGGGTCCACGTAGTAGCTGTTGTTGGTGATCTCGACGCCGTGGTCGGCGGCGAACACGAAGGCGCAGACGACGCTCTCCGGGTAGAACAGCTGGGTGGAGTCCGGCTGGGCCACGGTGATGCCGGCGACCTTCACGCCGGGCGCGACACCGGCGACGCCGACGCCGTTGCGGGCCGCCGCGATCTCACCGGCGACGTGGGTGCCGTGGTAGTGGTCGGCGTCCACCGGACGCCAGGAGCCGTACGTCGTGTCCGGCTTGCCGCCCACGCAGTTCGCGGACTGCGAGGCGGAGAAGTTCGGCGCGATGTCCGGGTGCGTGTCGTCGACGCCGACGTCGATCACCGCGACGGTGACCTTCTTGCTGCCCGGGTTGACCGCGGCCGCCTTGTCGGCGCCTATCGCGCGCAGATCCCACTGGTCGGCCTCCAGCGGTTCTTCGCCCGGGGCGGCCGTCTTCGCGACCTTGGCGGCCTCCGCGGCCGACAGCACCTGCGCCGCGCCCTCGTCCGTCGTTCCGGCGGGCGTCAGGGCCGAGGTGCGCGTGGCACCGGCCGACTGCACTCCGCGCGCCGCCCGGATCTGCCGCCCGAAGTCCGGGTTGGCGGAGTGGACGACGATCACACCGATCTGCTCGTACGCGATGACGACGCTGCCGCCGGCCGCGGTGATCGCCCGCTGCACCGACGCGATGGTGCGGTGGTCCGCCCGCGTGTTGACCACGTAGGAGAGGTTCGGCCCGTCCGCGGCCGTCACGGCGGGCGCGGTGGCGGGAGCGGCGGACGCGACACCCGGCAGGAAGCCCAGCGAGGCGGTGAGCGACAGAACGACCGGCACGGCGAGGGCGAGACGGCGTCTGGAACGCAGATGAGCCATGGGATCTCCACATCATCCGGAAAACGGAGCTGCCCGAACACAGGTGGTGCCCGGGCAGGTACATGACGGAAATGGCGCAGGCTGAAGCTATCCTCCCGCCGCCCGGGCCAGCAATGACTTCCGGCGACGACTTCCTGGAGAAGGCGACTTCCCGAAAGAACTCAGGGGAGTTGAACCGGTCCACGCGTGGCGCCGTGACCTTGGGCAGGAAGCCCGTGGACGATCGGGCTCCCTGCTGGATCACGGAACAGAGTCGCGACATCGCACCCCGTCACGTGATCCACGTCACTGTGAGGTCAGCCGCATGTCCGTACCCGAACCGTCCCCGTCCGCGAGCACCGGCTCGCCCCCGCCCGCCGTCGCAACCGCACCCGCAACGCGAGGAGACACCGTGGCCACCGACGCACCGCCACCCGCGAACGACGCCCCTCCGCCCGCGAGGACCGGCGCCCCTCTGCCGTCCACCGAGGAGTTCATGGAGGTCCAGCAGAGCGCCGAATTCGGTGAACTGCGCCGATCCCACCGCTCGTTCGCCTTTCCGCTGACCATCGGCTTCATCCTCTGGTACCTGCTGTACGTCCTGCTCTCGAATTACGCGGGCGACTTCATGGGCACCAAGCTGGTCGGCAACATCAACGTCGCCCTGGTGCTCGGCCTCGGCCAGTTCCTCACCACGTTCCTCATCGCCTGGTGGTACTCGCGGCACGCCGCCGCCCAGCTCGACCCCAAGGCCGACGCCATCAAGTCCCGGATGGAGGGCGGCGCATGAGCTCCGTACAGACCAGCCTGCACACGACGGTGCTGGCCGCCGGCGAGGCCAGTGAGCACCGGCCGCTGATCATCACCCTGTTCGCGGTGTTCGTCGCCGCGACCCTCGTCATCACCGTCTGGGCGGGCCGCCAGACCAAGGACGCCGCCGACTTCTACGCGGGCGGCCGCCAGTTCACCGGCTTCCAGAACGGCCTCGCCGTCTCCGGCGACTACATGTCCGCCGCGTCCTTCCTCGGCATCGCCGGCGCCATCGCCCTCTTCGGCTACGACGGCTTCCTGTACTCCATCGGCTTCCTGGTCGCCTGGCTGGTCGCCCTGCTCCTGGTCGCCGAGCCGCTGCGCAACTCCGGCCGCTACACGATGGGCGACGTCCTCGCGTACCGCATGCGCCAGCGCCCCGTCCGCACCGCCGCGGGCACCTCGACCATCGTCGTGTCGATCTTCTACCTGCTGGCCCAGATGGCCGGCGCGGGCGTCCTCGTCTCGCTGCTCCTCGGCATCACCAGCGACAGCGGCAAGGTCGGCATCGTCGCGCTCGTCGGCGTCCTGATGATCGTGTACGTCACCATCGGCGGCATGAAGGGCACCACCTGGGTCCAGATGGTCAAGGCCGTCCTGCTGATCATCGGCGCCCTGCTGCTGACCTTCCTGGTGCTGCTGAAGTTCAACTTCAACATCTCCGACCTGCTCGGCAAGGCGGCCGAGAACAGCGGCAAGGGATCCCCGTTCCTGGAGCCCGGCCTCAAGTACGGCGCCACCTCCACCACCAAGCTGGACTTCATCTCGCTCGGCATGGCGCTGGTCCTCGGCACCGCGGGCCTGCCCCACATCCTGATCCGCTTCTACACCGTGCCCACCGCCAAGACCGCGCGGAAGTCCGTCAACTGGGCCATCGGCCTCATCGGCGCCTTCTACCTGATGACCCTCGCCCTCGGCTTCGGCGCGGCCGCGCTGATCAAACCGGACGAGATCATCGCCTCCAACAAGGCGGGCAACACGGCGGCACCCCTGCTCGCCCTGCATCTCGGCGGCGTCGACTCCAGCTGGGGCGCGATCCTCCTCGCCACCATCTCCGCCGTCGCCTTCGCCACCATCCTCGCGGTCGTCGCGGGACTGACCCTGGCCTCGTCCTCGTCGTTCGCGCACGACATCTACGCGAACGTCATCAAGAGGGGCCAGGCCACGGAGAAGCAGGAGATGAGGGCCGCCCGCTACGCGACGGTCGGCATCGGCGCCGTGTCGATCCTCCTCGGCGCCCTCGCCCGCGACCTCAACGTCGCCGGCCTGGTCGCACTCGCCTTCGCCGTCGCCGCCTCGGCCAACCTGCCCACGATCCTCTACAGCCTGTTCTGGAAGAAGTTCACCACCCAGGGCGCACTGTGGTCGATCTACGGCGGTCTGGTCACCGCGGTCGGCCTGGTGCTGTTCTCCCCGGTGGTCTCGGGCAAGCCCACGTCGATGTTCCCGGACGTCGACTTCCACTGGTTCCCGCTGGAGAACCCGGGCCTCATCTCGATCCCGGTCGGCTTCCTGCTGGGCTGGCTCGGCACCCTGCTGTCGAAGGAGGAGCCCGACGCCGGAAAGTACGCCGAGCTGGAGGTCCGCTCCCTGACGGGCACCGGAGCGCACTGAGGCACCGGCATCGCGCGGGCCCGTCGTAGGCCGCTGGTGGATCACCACTAGTAGGTCCCTACGACGGGCCCGCGCCGCGTCTCGTGGGATCGGGCCGCTGTCCTTGTCGGCGGTGTCACGTAGGCTCGCACTGTCCGGAAAACGTGATCGGCATCGAGGGAGGGGGCCCACGTGCTCATCGACAAGTTCGGCCGAGTAGCCACTGACCTGAGGGTTTCCCTGACAGACCGGTGCAACCTCCGCTGTACCTACTGCATGCCCGAAGAGGGCCTGCAGTGGCTCGCCAAGCCCGATCTGCTCACGGACGACGAGATCGTCCGGCTGATCGACATCGCGGTCACCCACCTCGGCATCGAGGAGGTCCGCTTCACCGGCGGCGAACCGCTGCTGCGCCCCGGCCTCGTCGGCATCGTCGAGCGGGTCGCGGCCCTCGCGCCCCGCCCCCAGATGTCGCTCACGACCAACGGCATCGGCCTCAAGCGCACCGCCGCCGCCCTGCAGGCCGCGGGCCTGGACCGGGTGAACGTCTCGCTGGACACCCTCCGGCCCGACGTCTTCAAGACCCTCACGCGCCGCGACCGGCACAAGGACGTCATCGACGGACTCGAAGCCGCCCACGCCGCGGGCCTGACCCCCGTGAAGATCAACTCGGTCCTGATGCCCGGCCTGAACGCTGACGAGGCACCGGACCTCCTCGCCTGGGCCGTCGCCCACGACTACGAACTCCGCTTCATCGAGCAGATGCCGCTGGACGCCCAGCACGGCTGGAAGCGCGACGGCATGGTCACCGCCGGCGACATCCTCGCCTCCCTGCGTACCCGCTTCGAGCTCACCGAGGAGGGCGCGGGCGCGCGGGGTTCCGCGCCCGCCGAGCGCTGGACCGTCGACGGCGGCCCGCACCAGGTCGGTGTCATCGCCTCGGTGACCCGCCCGTTCTGCGCGGCCTGCGACCGTACGCGTCTGACCGCCGATGGGCAGGTGCGCACCTGCCTGTTCGCCACCGAGGAGACCGACCTGCGGGCGGCGCTGCGCTCGGACGCCGCCGACGAGGAGATCGCCCGGATCTGGCGGGTCGCGATGTGGGGCAAGAAGGCGGGGGCGGGTCTGGACGACCCGTCGTTCGTACAGCCCGACCGCCCGATGTCGGCGATCGGCGGCTAGGCCGGTCGTCCGGCGCCGCTCAGGCCTCCGGGGACTCCCATTCCTCCAGCCGGACCACGTCCTTCAGGAACCCGCGGATGCCGAGGAACGTCGACAGGTGTTCGCGGTGTTCGTCGCACGCGAGCCAGGTCTTCCTGCGCTCGGGCGTGTGCAGCTTCGGGTTGTTCCACGCGAGTACCCACACGGCATCCGCGCGGCAGGCCTTGGCCGAGCAGACGGGGGAGGCGGGGTCGGAGCCGGGCACGTTCAGAATCACGCCGCCGACCCTAGCCGAGGCCTCACTTCACGCGTCCCGCGCGGTCGGCCGGTGTCCTCGGAAGAGCCCTCCGACGGGCCTTCGGCACCCCTGCAAAGGCGACGCCGAGCAGCCACGGGGGGAGCTGCCCGGCGTCGGTCTGTCGCTCCGACGGGGGATGCGGAGCGCGTACGAAGTATGTCACGGCCGACCCGCCGCCCGGCACCTGAACAACATGATTGATCTGAGGTTTTCTTGAGCTTGGAGCATGGCCGGATTCCGTGTTCGAAGGCTCCTCCGGGGCCGTTTCCGAGGGCGTGACGGGGCCTGCCCGGAGGCGTTCCACAGACGGTTCCCGCGCCGTGGCGGACCCGTTTCGCGTCAGCTCGGATCGTGCTGATCGGGCCGTGACGGCATCCCCGGATCGGCGGCGACGCCCTCCGGGTCCGGTGCCGCGGGACCGTCCTGGCGCGGCGGCGCGATCATCGGCCGGGAGGGCGCGGCGACGAACGTCGACGGGAGCCCCGGCGCGTTCTCGCGGCCCGCGTTGGCGATGACGACGGCCACGTAGGGGAGGAGGATGCCGAGCACCAGCGCGACGATCGCCACGTGCCGCTCGACGTTCCACAGGGCCGCCCCGAGGATGACCGCGACCGTGCGGACGGACATGGAGATGATGTAGCGGCGCTGCCGGCCGCGGACGTCCTCGTCCAGTCCCTGCCGCGCTCCGGTGATCCGGAAGACCTGGACGTCGCTCTGCTTCCTGATCACATTCCACCACCCGCCTGTCTCGGACGTTCCCCGGTCCGTACCCGGTACGAACCCGTCGACAGCGGGCCCGGACAGCCTCCACGGTACGCCGCGGCTGCGCCGCCTTCGAGACCGGGGCACGTCCCCGGCGAGTGGATCGGGTGCGCGGTACCGCGTATGGCTCCGCCCGACATGCGACGTATGACCGCCACCACGAGACTGGCGGTACTGCTCACGGAGAGCCGTACTAGGAGGCAGACATGGGCTGGTTGTGGGCGATCATCGTCGGGTTCGTGCTGGGCCTGATCGCCAAGGCGATCATTCCGGGAAAGCAGCACAGCCCGCTCTGGCTGACGACCATCTTCGGCATCCTCGGCGCCATCGTCGGCAACGCGATCGCACGCGGCATCGGCATCGCCGAGACCCGGGGCATCGACTGGGGCCGGCACGCGCTGCAGCTCGCCGCCGCGATCGTCATCGTCTTCCTCGGCGACATGCTCTACATGGCGGTGCGGGGCAACAAGGTGAAGGCGACCCGGTGACTCCCACCCGGTGAACGACGAAGAAGGGGCGGCCCCGGTCAGGGAGCCGCCCCTCTTCGTCGTACGTCACACCGCGCGGGCGGTGCCTCAGGCGCCGGTGACCTCGACCGCGGCCAGGCTCTTCTTGCCCCGGCGCAGAACCAGCCAGCGTCCGTGCAGCAGGTCCTCCTCGGCGGGGACCGCGTCCTCGGCGGCGACCTTCACGTTGTTCACGTAGGCCCCGCCCTCCTTCACCGTGCGCCGGGCGGCCGACTTGCTGGCCACCAGACCGACCTCGGCGAAGAGGTCCACGACGAGACCCGGCTCGGTGACCTGGATGTGCGGCACCTCGGAGAGGGCCGCGCTCAGGGTCCGCTCGTCGAGCCCGGCCAGCTCGCCCTGTCCGAAGAGCGCCTTGGACGCGGCGATCACGGCGGCCGTCTGGTCGGCGCCGTGCACCAGCGTCGTCAGCTCCTCGGCCAGCGCGCGCTGCGCGGCGCGCGCCTGCGGCCGCTCCTCGGTCTGCCGCTCCAGCTCCTCCAGCTCCTCACGGGACTGGAAGGACAGGATCCGCAGGTACGTCGAGACGTCCCGGTCGTCCACGTTCAGCCAGAACTGGTAGAAGGCGTACGGCGTCGTCATCTCGGGGTCGAGCCAGACGGCGCCGCCCTCGGTCTTGCCGAACTTGGTGCCGTCCGCCTTCACCATCAGCGGCGTCGCCAGCGCGTGCACCTGGGCCTGCGGCTCCAGACGGTGGATCAGGTCCAGGCCCGCCGTGAGGTTGCCCCACTGGTCGCTGCCGCCCTGCTGCAGCGTGCAGCCGTACCGGCGGTACAGCTCCAGGAAGTCCATCCCCTGGAGCAGCTGGTAGCTGAACTCCGTGTAGCTGATGCCCTCCTCCGACTCCAGCCGCCGGGCGACCGAGTCCTTGGTGAGCATCTTGTTCACGCGGAAGTGCTTGCCGATGTCCCGCAGGAACTCGATGGCCGACAGACCGGCCGTCCAGTCCAGGTTGTTCACCATGACCGCGGCGTTCTCGCCCTCGAAGGACAGGAAGGGCTCGATCTGCGAGCGCAGGCGCGTCACCCAGTTCGCGACCGTCTCCGGGTCGTTCAGCGTGCGCTCCGCCGTGGGGCGGGGGTCACCGATCTGACCCGTCGCCCCGCCGACCAGCGCCAGGGGCCGCAGGCCCGCCTGCTGGAGCCGGCGCATCGTGAGCACCTGCACCAGGTGGCCGACGTGCAGGCTCGCCGCGGTCGGGTCGAAGCCGCAATAGAACGTGACGGGACCGTCCGCGAGCGCCTTGCGCAAAGCATCTTCGTCAGTGGACAGGGAGAAAAGCCCCCGCCACTTCAGCTCGTCGACGATGTCCGTCACGGTTCTCGTATCTCCTTGGGTGGTCGCGTGGATCAGGTACGAGGTTATACGCCCTGGCTGACAGAGCTCATATTGAAGTCCGGCACCCGCAGGGCGGGCATCGCGGCCCGGGTGAACCAGTCGCTCCACTCGCGCGGCAGCGTCTTCTCCGTCCGCCCCGCCTCGGTGGCCCGCCCGAGCAGGCCCACCGGCGACTCGTTGAAGCGGAAGTTGTTCACCGCGCCGACGACCTCGCCGTTCTCGACGAGATAGACGCCGTCCCGGGTGAGCCCGGTCAGCAGCAGCGTCGCCGGGTCGACCTCGCGGATGTACCAGAGGCAGGTGAGCAGCAGACCGCGCTCGGTGGCGGCGACCATCTCCTCCAGCGACCGGTCCTCGCCGCCGTCCAGGACGAGGTTGCCGATCGACGGTGTCACCGGCAGCCCGGTCAGGTCCGCGCTGTGCCGGGTGGTGGACAGGTGCCGCAGCTCGCCCTGGCGGATCCAGTCGGTGGCCGTCAGCGGCAGCCCGTTGTCGAACACGGAGGCGTCGTCGCCCGAGGAGTGCGCGAGCACGAACGGCGCGGACTCCAGACCCGGCTCGTTCGGGTCGCTGCGCAGCGTCAGCGGCAGCTCGGTGAGCCGCTCGCCGATGCGGGTGCCGCCGCCCGGCTTGCTGAAGACCGTCCGGCCCTCGGCGGCGTCGCGGGCCGCCGCCGACCACATCTGGTAGATCATCAGGTCGGCGACGGCGGTCGGCGGCAGCAGCGTCTCGTAGCGCCCGGCGGGCAGCTCCACGCGCCGCTCCGCCCAGCCGAGCCGTACGGCCAGCTCCGCGTCGAGCGCGGCCGGGTCGACGTCCTTGAAGTCCCGCGTCGAGCGCCCCGCCCACGCCGACCGCGTCCGGTCCGGGGACTTGGCGTTCAGCTCCAGCGTCCCGTTCGGCTGGTCGTGCCGCAGCCGCAGCCCGGTCGACGTACCGACGTAGCTGGTGACGAGTTCGTGGTTGGCGAAGCCGTACAGCTCCCGGCCGCCGGCCCGGGCGCGGGCGAAGGACTCGCCCAGCGCCGGCGCGAAGTCGGCGAACACCGCGGACGAGGTCTCGGCCGGCGCGTCCGTGAAGTCGGGGGACTCGGCCACGCCCGCGACGAGCGGCCGGCCGTCCTCGGCGGGACCGGCACCCCGGGCCGCCGCCTCGGCGGCCCGCACCAGGGGCTCCAGCTCCTCGGCGGTCACGGCCGAGCGCGAGACCACGCCGGACGCGGTGCCCTCCCGGCCGTCGACCGTGGCGATCACGGTGAGGGTGCGCCCGCGGGTGACCCCGTTGGTGGTCAGCGCGTTGCCCGCCCAGCGCAGGTTGGCGGAGGACTCCTCGTCGGCGATCACCACGCAGCCGTCGGCCCGGGACAGTGCGAGGGCGCGCTCGACGATCTCGTGCGGCTTGTTCTGCTGGCTGGAGCGAGCGCTCATCGACCGGCCTCCTGGGTCGTGTTGAGGATGTTGACACCCTTGAAGAGGGCGGAGGGGCAGCCGTGCGAGACCGCGGCGACCTGGCCCGGCTGGGCCTTGCCGCAGTTGAAGGCACCACCCAGGACGTAGGTCTGCGGACCGCCCACCGCGGCCATCGACCCCCAGAAGTCGGTGGTCGTGGCCTGGTACGCGACATCCCGCAGCTGGCCCGCGATCCGGCCGTTCTCGATCCGGAAGAAACGCTGGCCGGTGAACTGGAAGTTGTAGCGCTGCATGTCGATGGACCAGGAGCGGTCACCCACGACGTAGATGCCGCGGTCGACGCCCCCGATCAGGTCCTCTGTGGACAGACCGCCGGGGTCCGGCTGGAGAGAGACGTTGGCCATCCGCTGCACCGGCACGTGCCCGGGGGAGTCGGCGTACGCGCAGCCGTTGGAGCGGTCGAAGCCGGTCAGCTTCGCGATGCGCCGGTCCAGCTGGTACCCGACGAGCGTGCCGTCCCTGACGAGGTCCCAGGACTGGCCGGCGACCCCTTCGTCGTCGTACCCGATCGTCGCGAGGCCGTGCTCGGCGGTGCGGTCACCGGTCACGTTCATCAGCTCCGAGCCGTACCGCAGCTTGCCCAGCTGGTCGAAGGTGGCGAACGACGTGCCCGCGTACGCCGCTTCGTAGCCGAGCGCGCGGTCCAGCTCGGTGGCGTGCCCGATCGACTCGTGGATCGTCAGCCACAGGTTGGACGGGTCGACGACCAGGTCGTACACCCCCGCCTCGACGCTCGGCGCGCGCATCTTCTCGGCGAGCAGCCCGGGGATGCTCTCCAGTTCGGTGTCCCAGTCCCAGCCGGTGCCCCGCAGGTACTCCCAGCCGCGTCCGACCGGCGGCGCGATCGTCCGCATCGAGTCGAACTCGCCGCTCGACTCGTCCACGGCGACGGCGGTGAGCTGCGGATGCAGCCGCACCCGCTGCTGCGTCGTCACGGTGCCCGCGGTGTCCGCGTAGAACTTGTTCTCGTGCACCGACATCAGTGACGCGTCGACGTGGTTGACGCCGTCGGCCGCCAGCAGCCGCGCGCTCCAGTCGGCGAGCAGCCCCGCCTTCTCCTCGTCCGGAACCGAGAACGGATCGATCTCGTACGAGGAGATCCACGTCCGGTCGGCGTGCACCGGCTCGTCCGCCAGCTCGACACGCTCGTCGGAACCGGCCGCCTTGATCACCTGGGCCGACAGCTTCGCCATCGCCACGGCCTGCGAGGCGACCTTCGCCGCCGCGTCCATCGTCAGATCGACGCCCGACGCGAACCCCCAGGTCCCGCCGTGCACCACACGCACCGCGTAGCCGAGGTCCGTGGTGTCCGACGACCCGGCCGGCTTGGCGTCGCGCAACCGCAGGGTCGCGCTGCGCACCCGCTCGAACCGGAAGTCCGCGTGCTCCGCGCCGAGCGCCCGCGCCCGCGCGAGCGCGGCGTCCGCGAGGGCGCGCAGCGGCAGCGCCGTGAACGCTTCGTCGATGGAATGAGGCACCGAGGTCTCCCTGCTGTCGTGGCCTGTCGGGTCCGATCATGTCGCGCGGGCGGGCTCCGGGGCCACGCCTTTCGTGCGACCGGGCGCTTTTTCGGCCGGGCCTCCCCGGCTTTCTGTAGGGACCCGACAGAGGGCGCCCGAACCCACTGTCGGTGCCCGATTCTCTGACAGGCCGGACGGACCGATAGGTTTTCGAGGTAGGCGCCTGTCATGCAGGGGTTCCAGTCCGCTATCGAAAGGGTGATCCGTTGAGCCGCTCGGTTCTCGTCACCGGAGGCAACCGAGGCATCGGCCTCGCCATCGCCCGCGCGTTCGCCGACGCAGGCGACAAGGTCGCCATCACGTACCGGTCCGGTGAGCCGCCGGCCGCCCTGACGGAATTGGGGTGCCTCGCCGTCAAGTGCGACATCACCGACACCGAGCAGGTGGAGCAGGCCTACAAGGAGATCGAGGCCCAGCACGGCCCGGTCGAGATCCTCGTCGCCAACGCCGGCATCACCAAGGACCAGCTCCTGATGCGCATGTCCGAGGAGGACTTCACCTCGGTCATCGACACCAACCTGACCGGCGCCTTCCGTGTCGTGAAGCGCGCCAACCGCGGCATGCTGCGGGCCAAGAAGGGCCGCGTCGTCCTCATCTCCTCGGTGGTCGGACTGCTCGGCTCCGCGGGCCAGGCGAACTACGCCGCCTCCAAGGCCGCCCTGGTCGGCTTCGCGCGCTCGCTCGCCCGGGAACTCGGCTCGCGCAACCTCACCTTCAACGTCGTCGCGCCCGGCTTCGTCGACACCGACATGACGCAGGCGCTCACCGACGAGCAGCGCGCGAACATCGTGTCGCAGGTGCCGCTGGGCCGGTACGCGAAGCCCGAGGAGATCGCCGCGGCGGTGCGGTTCCTCGCCTCGGACGACGCCTCGTACATCACTGGAGCCGTCATCCCGGTTGACGGCGGACTGGGAATGGGTCACTGATCACCATGAGCGGAATTCTCGAGGGCAAGCGCGTCCTGATCACCGGTGTGCTGATGGAGTCCTCCATCGCCTTCCACACCGCCAAGCTGGCCCAGGAGCAGGGCGCCGAGATCATCCTGACCGCGTTCCCGCGGCCCACGCTGACCGAGCGCATCGCCAGGAAGCTCCCGAAGCCCACCAAGGTCATCGAGCTCGACGTCACCAACGACGAGCACCTCGCCCGTCTCGCCGAGCTCGTCAGCGAGGAGCTGGGCGGCCTCGACGGTGTCGTGCACTCCATCGGCTTCGCGCCGCAGGACGCCCTCGGCGGCAACTTCCTCAACACGCCGTTCGAGTCGGTCGCCACGGCCATGCACGTCTCGGCGTTCTCCCTGAAGTCGCTGACCATGGCCTGCCTGCCGCTGATGCAGAACGGCGGCTCGGTCGTCGGCCTCACCTTCGACGCGCAGTACGCCTGGCCGCAGTACGACTGGATGGGTCCGGCCAAGGCCGCCCTGGAGGCCACCAACCGTTACCTCGCCCGCGACCTGGGCAAGCAGAACGTGCGCTCGAACCTCATCTCGGCCGGCCCCATCGGCTCGATGGCCGCCAAGTCCATCCCGGGCTTCAGCGAGCTGGCCTCCGTGTGGGACTCCCGCGCCCCCCTGGAGTGGGACATCAAGGACCCGGAGCCCGCGGGCAAGGGCGTCGTCGCCCTGCTGAGCGACTGGTTCCCGAAGACCACCGGCGAGATCATCCACGTGGACGGCGGGCTGCACGCCATCGGCGCGTAACCCCCACGCCCGGTCAGGACGCCCCGTTTCCCGCGGTTCGCGGGCGACGGGGCGTCCCCCGTTCGGCCCATTCGGCCGGGCGCCGGGAGCACCGCACCACGCACTCTGGGAGTACGCACCGCCCCGCAGCCGTACGGCCGAGGAGGTCCCCTTGTGCGCCTGTCCCGCCGCATTGCCCCGGCGTTCGCCGCCGTCGCCCTGGTGATGGCCGTTCCGTACGACGCGATACCCCGGACGCTCGCACACCAGGACGACGCCGGGACCTCACGACCCTCCGGATCCCAGCCCTTCGGCGCCGAGTGCCGGACGACCGTCACCGGCTCGCACGTGGTGGCGTACTGCCACAACCCCTATGTGGACACCGACAGCGTCCGGCTGCACGTCGAGTGCGCCCGCTGGTGGGACATCGACACCGACAGCGCCTCCGTCGACGTCGGACCCGCGACGACGGTCCGGCTGTCCGGGCGGTGCTGGAAGGAGATCCGCGCCGTCTGGATCACGCACGGCACCTGACGGTCAGCCGCGCCCGGCACCCGGCGCCCCGCCCCCGGCGTCCAGCCGTCCCGGCCGGCACATGAACGCGTAGCTCCCCGCCTCCTCGGCGGCCGCCTCCGAGGCGCCCGAACGGATCGCGTCGACCAGCCGGGCGTGGTCCATGTGGCTCTCCGGCGTCAGCTCGGCGCCCACGTCCTCGCGCAGCCAGTCGCGCAGCACCTCGCCCAGGTCCGCGTACATCGCCGTCATGACGTCGTTGTGGGACGCGGCGACCACGGCCAGGTGGAAGGTCGCGTCGGCGGTCACGAAGGCCTCCGTGTCGCCCGACTCCCAGGCTTCCTCCCGGCGTACGAGGAGGGCGTCCAGCTGCTTGAGATCGCGCTCGGTGCGGCGCTCGGAGGCCAGCGCCGCGGCGCTCGACTCCAGCGTGGACCGCAGTTCGGCGATGTGCCGCGGATCGGCGTCCGCGAACCTGCGGTGCATCACACCCGCCAGCTCACTGGTCGCCACCACGTAGGTGCCCGAGCCCTGCCGGATGTCCAGCAGACCGTTGTGGGCGAGCGCGCGGACGGCCTCGCGCACCGTGTTGCGGGCGACCCCGAGCTGGTCGACGAGTTCCGGCTCGGTGGGGATGCGGGAGCCCACCGGCCACTCGCCGGAGGTGATCTGGTTCCGCAGCTCGGCGATGACCTGCTCGGACAGTGCCGAACGGCGGGGGTGGCTCAGCGGCATGACGGTCCTTCGTACGGGCCCGGGTGCGGTCGGTCGCGCGGGCCGGAGATTCCGGAGATTAACGCAGCGGGATTGGACAGCCAATCATCCCATGATTCTATGATGGGCGACATGGCAAGCGAGGAGACCCGGACGACGATGACGTCCCCACCGACACACCGCCCCACCGAGAGCACGGCGACCCGGCCGCCAGCCCCGCGCGCGTGGACGACGCGACTCGTGATCGTCGGCATCGTCCTCACCGCCCTGAACCTGCGCCCGGCCATCACCAGCCTCGGCGCCCTCCTCGAAGAGGTGCGCGACGGGCTCGGCATGAGCGGCAGCGTCGCCGGACTGCTCACCTCCGTACCGCCGCTCTGCTTCGCCGTCTTCGGCGTGATGGCTCCCCGGCTCGCCCGCCGCTTCGGTCCCGCCGCGGTCGTCTGCGCGGGCATGGCCGCCATCACGGCCGGCCTCGCGCTGCGCCCCTTCATCGGCGGGACGGCCGGGTTCCTGGCCGCCAGCGCGCTCGCGCTCATGGGCATCGCCGTCAGCAACGTCCTGATGCCCGTGATCGTCAAGCGCTGGTTCCCGGACCGGGTCGGCTCCATGACGGGCCTCTACTCGATGGCCCTCGCGCTCGGCACCTCGCTCGCCGCCGCGATCACCGTGCCCATGACCGACGCCTTGGGCGGCTCCTGGAGGTCCGGACTCGTCGTCTGGGCGGGCCTCGCCGCGGCGGCCGTCCTTCCGTGGATCGCGCTCGTCCGCGCCCGCGGGGCGGCTCCCGGCTCCGGCGAACCGGCACCGTCCCCCGCGGACGCCCGCCAGGAGGCCGCCGGACTGCGCATCACCCGCAGCCGTACGGCCTGGGCCCTCGCCGTCTTCTTCGGCCTCCAGGCCACCGCCGCCTACATCACGATGGGCTGGATGGCGCAGATCTTCCGCGACGCGGGCGTCGCCGCGGGCACCGCCGGACTGCTCCTCGCGGTCACCATGGTGATGGGCGTGCCGCTCGCCTTCGTCATACCGCGCCTCGCCACCCGGCTGCCCCACCAGGGGCCCATCGTGGTCGCCCTCGGCGTCTGCGGACTCGCCGGCTACGCGGGCCTCTACCTGGCCCCGGCGGGCGGCGCCTGGGCCTGGGCCGTCCTCCTCGGCATCTCCAACTGTGCGTTCCCGCTGGCCCTCACCATGGTCGGCATGCGGGCCAGGACCGGCGCCGGCGTCGTCCAGCTGTCGGCGTTCTCCCAGAGCACCGGCTACCTGCTGTCCATCCCCGGCCCGCTCCTCGTCGGCGTCCTCTACCAGCACAGCGGCGGCTGGGGCCTCCCGATCGCGCTCATGGCCGGCCTGATGATCCCGCAGATCGCGGTCGGCATCCTGGCGGGCCGCGACCGGACGGTCGAGGACGAGCTGGCCGGCTGACCCCGGCCGGCGCGGGCCGCGAACCGGGACCCGGCGGCGGCCGGCCCCACCCGGGGTGCGAGACTGACGTCATGCCTGTGCTCGACCCGAACCCCCAGAACGGCCAGAAGAAGCTGCTGCTCGTGCTCGGCGCGATGCTGGCCATCACGGTGATCATCGGCATCATCGCGTCCATCGCGTCGCCGTGAACGACTCCGCCCGCCGACCGGTGAACTGAACCCGCGCCCGGTCCACGACCGGGCCGCCGTGCCGTGAGCCCCAGGGCCCCCTCCACCGCTCTCCCGACCCCGCCGCTTCCCGCGCCGGGACGCCTCCGCGCCGGGGGGTAGGGCTAACCCCCCGTCCCCTAGGGGGCGAGTGTCAGGGTCAAGTGGGTGGATCACCGGATGGGTCGGGGGCCGTGCGGTCCGTACCTTCGAATCGTGGCCGCGAGGAGTGGCCCGCGACCACTCGAAGACCCACGGAGGCGGCATGTCGGCCCGTACGCACACCCGGATCCACCCGGCGACGCCCGGCCGCGTGGACATCCGCCTCCCCTGGTGGGCCCTCGCTCTCCCCACCCTCGCCTTCGTCACGCTGCTGCTCATGATCCTCAACCCGTCGGATGCGCACGCCGCGGGCGGGGACCCGGCCCTCACGCACGTGTTCGAGCGCATCCAGACGGTGCTGCACACGGCCCCGTGACCGCAGGGCACACGGCCCCGTGACCGCACGGCACACGGCACCGTGACCGCGCGCCCCCGGGCTCCTGGAGGGACTACTGCCCGGCCGCCAGGCGCCCGCCGCCGCTCGCCGCGTGCCCCTCCGAGCCCTCCGCCTTCTCCGGCACCAGCACCCACCCACCCACCACGACCAGCCACGCTGACACTCCACGCCACCACGACACCGCATGCCACCGGGACGCCTCATGCCACCCGTGCGCGGAGCGCGCCGCCGATCCCGCGCGATGTCCCGCACCCGACACCCGCACGCCACCCAGAGCGACCGCTCCACCCCTCTCGGGTACGGCATCACCCCTGACGGGGGAGGGCGTCACCCGTGCCGGGGGAGCACGTCAACTCCCTGCGCCTCGTGGCATGTTTCGTGCGAAGCTGGGACGCATGAGCGTCGCAGAACCCCGCAGGATCGTCCTCTTCCGGCATGCGAAAGCCGACTGGCCGCAGATGTCCGACCACGAGCGGCCGCTCGCCGACCGGGGCCGTATGGACGCCGCCGTCGCCGGGCGCAGGCTCGGCGAGACCGGTATCCCCTTCGATCTGGCCCTCTGTTCCACGGCGATCCGGACCCGTGAGACGTGGAAGCACGCCGTCCAGGAGCTCCCGCACCGGCCGAAAACGGTCTACGAGGAGCGGATCTACGAAGCCTCGCCCGGCGAGCTGATCGCGGTACTCAACGAGACCCCGGACGACACGCAGAGCGTGATCCTGATCGGTCACAACCCGGGTGTCCACGGCCTCGCCGACATCCTGGCGGGTCAGGCCGAGGACGACACCCGTGAACGGATGAAGGCCCAGGGCTTCCACACCGCCGCCTTCGCGGTGCTGACCTTCGACGGCCCCTGGAAATCCCTGGAACCCGGATCGGCCTCGCTGACCGAGTACTGGGCGCCCACGGAGTAGACCTGCTTCTGGACATCGACGGGGCCGGCACCACCAGGTGCCGGCCCCGTCCGCGTTGCGCGTGCCGCCTCAGTGCGCGGCGGCGTCCTCGTCCTCGTGCATGTCGGCCGCCTCGACCTCTTCACGCGTGACGCCCAGCAGGTACAGCACCGTGTCGAGGAACGGGAAGTTCACCGCGGTGTGCGCGGCCTGGCGCACCACCGGCTTGGCGTTGAAGGCGACCCCGAGGCCGGCGGCGTTCAGCATGTCGAGGTCGTTCGCCCCGTCGCCGACCGCCACGGTCTGGGCCAGCGGCACCCCGGCCTCGGCAGCGAACCGGCGCAGCAGGCGGGCCTTGCCGGCCCGGTCCACGATCTCCCCCGTCACCCGGCCGGTCAGCTTGCCGTCGACGATCTCCAGGGTGTTGGCGTGGGCGAAGTCGAGCCCGAGCCGCTCCTTCAGATCGTCGGTCACCTGCGTGAACCCGCCTGACACGACGCCGACTTGGTAGCCGAGCCGCTTCAGCGTACGGATCAGGGTGCGGGCGCCGGGTGTCAGCCGTACCTGCTCGCGCACCTTCTGCACGACCGACTCGTCGAGCCCGGCGAGAAGCGCCACGCGTGCGTGCAGCGACTGCTCGAAGTCCAGTTCACCGCGCATGGCTGCCTCGGTGACCTTGGCGACCTCGTCCTCGCATCCGGCGTGCCCGGCGAAGAGTTCGATCACCTCGTCCTGGATGAGCGTCGAGTCCACGTCCATCACGACGAGACGCTGGGCACGCCGGTGCAGGCCCGCGGCCACGACGGCGATGTCGACGCCGAGCGCGGCGGCCTCGGTCACCAGCGCGGTCCGCAGCGTCTCGGTCTCGGCGCCGGACACCGCGAACTCGACTGCTGTCACCGGGTACTTGGCGAGGCGGAAGATGCGGTCGATGTTGCCGCCGGTCCTGGTGATCCTGGCGGCGATGGCGGCGGTCGACTCCGCGGTGAGGGGGTGCCCGAGCACCGTCACCAGCGAACGCCCGGAGCCGCGCGGCCGGTTGTCACCGAGGCCGGAGAGGATCTCCGCCTGCATCTTCATCGACTCCGCCCAGCTGTGGACGGTGGCCCTCAGATCACCTTCGAGACCGGGGGTCGGCTCGGTCACGAGCGCGCACAGCACCATGCGGCCACGGGTGACGACCTGCTCGATGTCGACCACGTCGACGGAGTAGGCGGCGAGGGTGTCGAAGAGTCCGGCGGTGATGCCCGGGCGGTCCTTGCCGAAGATCTTGACGAGGAGAGTGGGCACATCAGAGGTCTGCGAAGCGCTCATGGTGATCCCACCGTATCCGGCACTGCGTGCCGTCCGCCCGCCTGGTCCGCCTGACGGACACAGAACACTGGGCAACACCTGGGCATCCCCCGGATGACCCCCGGCCCCCTGCCCTGCGCACCCCGCCCCGCCCCTCCACCACCACCGTGCCGCGCCCGCACGCGCCAGGGCCAACCGCCGGCCCCTCCCGCAGCGACCACCCCCGGCAGCCCCGCCGGCGACCACCCCCAGCAGCCCCGCCTGCGACCACCCCTGGCAGCCCCGCCGGCCACCACCCCCAGCAGCCCCCGCCGACAACCACCGCCTCTCTCGCCCCCTCCGCCCCTACCCTTCCCACCCCTGGGGGCTCCGCCCCAGACCCCGCTCCTCAAACGCCGGAGGGGCTGGGTTCTCCCGCAGGACCGCGCGCCCGCGGAATTCGCGGCGTCCGTGGCCCGCAGCCGCAGTCCATAGCCCCGCATTCGGCATCCGACATGCGGCGTGAGGGGGTCGAACCCCGTCCCCCTCTGCCCGCGGTCGCCGTCCGGCGGAAGGGGCCGTGCCGGTACATCGGATGCCCGTCGCTCACGTCCGGATGTACCGGCACGGCCCCGACCCACCCGCAGGTATCCGCGATCGGCCTGACCCACCCACCGGCACCACCGCCCGGCCCGCCTCAACGCCGGGGCCTTCCCGACGGAGGTGCGGGCGGTGGTGCCGGAGGAGGCGGAGGAGGCCCTCCGTCGGGCCCGTCCGGCCGCCGCTTCGGCAGCGGCCCCATCGGCCGCACCACCGTCGGCGCACCGTACACATCCCGGGGCCCCGCCCCGGGCCCCGGCTCCGCCCCCGGCCGCCGATCCTCCGGCTCCGGCCCCCGCAACTCCTCCGGCACCATCAGGTACGGATTGGTGTCCGGATTGGGCGCCCGGTACGACCCCCGAGGCCGATACGGTCCAGCGTCTTCACCCACACCGGAGCCCCCGCCGGCCCCAGCCGGAACACCCGCGCCCCCCAGGGCCCCCGCGCCCCCCGAGCTCCGCACCACTCCCAACATGGCCACCCGCCGCCCCGCCGCCCCGCTCGCGCAGGCCAGCAACGCCCCCACGCCCCCGGCCCCCGCCCCCCAGAGCGCACCGAGGACCAACGCCGTCCCCAGCTGCCCGTGCAGCAGGATCCCCGCCCCGAACGCGTCGAACCCGAGGACCGACAGCGACGCGTCCACCGACACGTCCGTCAGCCACGCGAGCAGCGGCAGTGCCAGTGCGGTCACAACGCCGAGCCGAAGTGCGCAGAGACCGGCGAACCGCAGCGCACCCCCGCCTCGTGCAGAGGTGTCACCCGGTGCCCCCGCAACGGCTGCATCCCGGGCCCGTACGAATGGCGTACGCACGGCCGTCAGGACGCCCGCGTACAGCATCATGAGCGCGGTCGCCACGGCCAACAGCCAGACGCGGCCGTCGAGTTCGGCGAGGCGGCTCAGGGTGACGGGCCGGTCGGTGCCGGTGCTGAGCAGGCGGTCGAGCGGGTCCGGCAGCAGCTTGGCGAGTTCGCCGGTGGCCCGGCCGTCCCAGGGGACGAAGAGCCCGAGCGGGACGGCGAGCCACACCCCGTTGGGTGCGCCGAGCAGCGCGGCCCCCGCGATCCGCTTCGGATGGTCGTCGCCGACCGCCGCGTACGCAGCCGCCGCGAGCCCGGCGAGGACCGCGACGAGCAGGACGGTGACGAGGGAGGCGACGGCCGGCCGTACGACGCGGTGCACGGCGTCCCAGCCGGGCGGCAGGGGCGTACGCCGGGAGGCGAGCAGGGCGATCAGCAGGACGCCGGCGGCCCACGCGGCTCCGCCGAGGAGGGTCGGCGCGGTGTCGACGGAGAAGCCGACGGCCGCCTTGGCCTTCACGAGGTCGCCGACCTTGTCGGGCAACAGCCCGCCGAGGTCCCCCAGATCCCCCAGCCCTCCCGGCAGTTTGTCCGTGATGTCACCGAGTCCGCCGTCTCCGCCGGTGACCTTGTCGAGCCCGAGCTTGCCGCCGTCGATGGTGATGACGTCGTGGCCGGCCCAGGCGAGCCCGCCCAGGGTGGCGACGAAGAGGACGACCACCGAGCCCGCCCGCGCCAGGAGTTCGGAGGGCGCGATCACAACTCCTGCTCCGCGCAAGGAGCGGAGGAAGAACCACGCCATGAGGAGGGCGCCGACGAGCCCGACGCCGAGCGGGGTGATCTGGATGGCGGTGTGGGCCTGCGCGCCCTGGAGGCCGAAGGCGGACACGTCACCGGAGGGGGTCACCGAACCGTTCGCCCCGAGGGCCACGACGGCAGCGGTCATGGGGCCGAGCGACCCCGCGGTGTCCGCTCCGAGCAGATGCAGGCCGAGTGCCGCGGTGCCCGCCATGCCGATCAGCGCCCAGCTCACGGAGGCGATCGCCGACAGCAGCACATCCCCCCACGGCACACTCCCGGTGCCTCCGCCGTGCCGCTCGGTCCCGTTGCCCATCGCCAGACCCCCCGATCCGCGCCGCGGTGATCCCGCGTATGTCCCCCTCGCGGGGGATTACCACTCTCCGGTCCGGTTTCAACCCCGTCAACGGAAACGGGCAACCCGCCCGTACCCATCGTTCACATGGCCCGACTTTCGGTCAGGGGGCTCCTACTGAAATAGTTCCCCACGATGTTCGACATCCCTAGACTCCCTGTGTTGGGGGTAACTCGGGGGACAACACAGTGGGGCTGGAGTGCCGGAACTCGTACTGGAATTGAATGGACGGACCTGGACGCTCGATGCCTCCAGGTCCTACGCCCTCGGACGCGATCCGCAGGGGGACATCGTGCTCGACGACGCCAGGGTGTCCTGGCGTCACGCCACGATCAGCTGGAACGGCCGCAGTTGGGTCATCGACGACCACGGGAGCACCAACGGCACGTTCGTACAGGGGCAGCGCGTCCACCAGACGGAGATCGGCCCCGGTTCGGCCGTGCACCTCGGCAACGCGACCGACGGTCCGCGGCTGAGCCTGTCCGGCACGGCGGCCTCCGTCGCACAGTCGCAGCCGCAGCAGCAGCCGTACGCGGCGCAGGGCGCGAGCCCCGGGTGGGCTCAGCCGCCGACGCCGCAGCAGGCTCCGGGCCAGGGCGGCCAGCAGCCGCCGCGGCAGGCGGCGGGCATCCCGCAGCAGCAGGGACCCGGCGGGGGCGCGGGGGCGCCGCCGGTCTACGGAGACCGCAGCCCGACGACGTTCCACCAGTTCTCGCTGGGGCGCGTGATGCGCATCGGCCGTGCGCTGGAGAACGAACTGGTGGTCTCGGACCTCCAGGTCTCCCGGCACCACGCCGAGTTCCACGCGACGCCGGACGGCCGCTTCGAGATCCGCGACCTCGGTTCGCACAACGGCACCTACGTCAACGGCATGCCGATCGCCAAGGGCGGCTCGACGCTGCTCGGCCCGAACGACATCGTCGGCGTCGGCCACTCCACCTTCCGCCTGGTGGGGGACCGTCTCGAGGAGTTCGTCGACACCGGTGAGGTGTCCTTCTCGGCCCGTCATCTGACGGTCACCGTCGACGGCGGCAAGCAGATCCTCAAGGACGTCTCCTTCGGCGTTCCCGAGAAGTCGCTCGTCGCGGTGATCGGCCCGTCGGGCTCCGGCAAGTCGACGCTCCTGAAGGCGCTCACGGGCTACCGCCCCGCCAACCAGGGCGACGTCCTCTACGACAACCGAAACCTGTACAAGCAGTTCGCCGAGCTGCGCCAGCGCATCGGTCTGGTCCCGCAGGACGACATCCTGCACAAGGAACTGACCGTCAAGAAGGCCCTCAAGTACGCGGCCAAACTGCGCTTCCCCGCGGACACCACGGGTCAGGAGCGCGAGGCCCGGATAGACGAGGTCCTGCGCGAGCTGAAGCTGGACGTCCACAAGGAGAAGAAGGTCACCTCCCTCTCCGGCGGCCAGCGCAAGCGGGTGTCGGTGGCGCTGGAGCTGCTGACCAAACCGTCGCTGATCTTCCTGGACGAGCCGACCTCCGGTCTCGACCCGGGCATGGACCGCGACGTCATGCAGCTGCTGCGCGGCCTCGCCGACGACGGCCGTACGGTCCTGGTCGTCACGCACTCGGTGGCCGAGCTGGCGATCTGCGACAAGCTCCTCGTGATGGCGCCGGGCGGCTCCGTGGCCTACTTCGGCCCTCCGGAGGAGGCGCTGAACTTCTTCGGCTACGAGACCTGGGCCGACGTCTTCTCGGCGTTCGAGAACTACCGCGACTACGACTGGGCGGGCCGCTGGAAGGGCTCGCAGCACTACCAGATGTACGCCGCGGACATCGACGCCGTCGCCCCGCAGTCGACGCAGATGCCGCCGGCGCAGGCGATGAAGCCGCCGAAGCCGCAGAGCTGGGGCTCCCAGCTGACGACGCTGATCCGGCGCTACGCCTCGGTGATCGCGTCCGACAAGGGCTTCCTGGCGCTGACGGTGATCCTGCCCGCGGTGCTCGGCTCGGTGAGCCTGCTCATCGACAGCGGCAAGACCCTGCTGGTCAACGACAAGGTGCTGCCCTCGGGCGTCCATGTCGCGAACGGCACGGCGACGACGGTGCTGCTGATCCTCGCGGTCGGCGCGTGCTTCGCGGGTGCGGCCAACTCCGTCCGTGAGCTGATCAAGGAACGGGTGATCTACGAGCGGGAACGGGCGACCGGTCTGTCACGGTCCGCGTACCTGATGTCGAAGGTGATCGTCCTCGGCGTGGTCACGCTGCTGCAGGGTGCCCTGGTCGGCGCGATCGGCTTCGGCAGCCGTACGGTCCCGGACGAGGGCCTGATCCTCAAGAGCCTGCCCAAGGTCGAGCTGACCATCCCGATCATGGCGCTGGGCTTCGCGTCGATGATGTTCGGCCTGGTCATCTCCTCGCTGGTGAAGACCGCCGAGAAGACGATGCCGCTGCTGGTCATGTTCGCGATCGTCCAGGTCGTCTTCACCGGCTGCCTGTTCATCCTGAACGGCACTCCGGGTGTCAACCAGTTCTCGTACCTGATGCCGGCCCGCTGGGCGGTCGCCGCGTCCGGCACGACGCTGGACTTCAACAACATCTTCCCGAACCAGGACGATCCGTCGAACACGGACCCGCTGTGGAACCACACGGCGGGCGCCTGGACCCTGGACATGGTCGCGCTGATCGCGCTCGGCGTCGCCTGCGGGTTCCTCGTGGCCCGCTTCCTGCGCCGCCACGAGCCCGAGGTCATGCGTAAGTAGCTTCCGCGTCCGAGGAGAGCGCGAGGGCGGCACCCCGGTCGGGGTGCCGCCCTTCGGCGTCTGTGACGGGAGCTCCGCGCTCGGCCCTCAGTACGCGCTGTTGACGTTGTCCATCGAGCCGTACTTGTCGGCCGCGTAGTTGGCGGCGGCGGTGATGTTGGCGACCGGGTCGTAGATGTTCCACGACGTGCCGGCCACGTGGTACGCGGTGAAGGTCGGCGGGATGACCTGCAGCAGGCCCTTCGAGGGGATGCCGTTGATCGCGTTGATGTCCCAGTCGTTGATGGCCTTCGGGTTACCGGAGGACTCACGCAGGATGTTGCGGTGCAGCCCGTTGTAGGAGCCCGGGATGCCCTTCGACTTCATGATGTCCAGGGACTGGCGGATCCAGCCGTCGAGGTTGTTCGCGTACGTCTTGGCTGCGACGGGCTGGACCTTGATCCGCTCGGAGGAGCGGCTCGCGGCGGCCTTGGAGCGCGCCTGGGCTGCCTTCTTCGCGGCTGCCTTCTTCTTTGCGGCGACTGCCTCGGCGGCCTTCTTCTTCGCCGCGGCGGCGTCGGCCGCCTTCTTCTTCGCGGCGATCGCCTGAGCCTTCAGGTCCGCGCCGGCCAGCTGGTCGGTGACGCTGCCCTTGACGTCCTTTATCTGCTTGTCGCTGTAGGCGACCTTCGCGGTGGAGACGGCGGCGTCGTTCGTGGTGGTGTGGGAGTTGTCCGGCACCAGGGAGAACGCGAGGGTGGCGGCACCGAGGGTGGCCACGCCGGCGATCGAAAGCTTGTGGAGCTTGGTCAGCTTCGGACTATGTCCAGGAGTGGTGATGTTCTTGGGCATGACTGAGACCTCTTCGAATAGCGCGGAGGTCGCTCGCGGTCCGAGGGGACATTGCATCGTTGCGTTTCCGGACGAACGCCCTGGGGTAGAACCCGAGGCGCTGAGCGACGAGGGCAATTCTTAGCGGCCGCAAAATGCTGTGGCAAAGGTGTGACGTACGAAGCCAGGTAGTGGAGACGGAAAGGGCAAAACGGGGCAGACTGGCACGTCTGCCCCGCTCATCTAGGGTCCGCTTGTCTCCTATGTCCGTTCGTACGTGATGTGCACCCTATGTGCGGGCTCACATCGAGGGCGTTGCGATCTCACCAAGAGTTGCTGGCGCAACGCTCTGTGTGAGGGGCCTCCTCCGGGAGGATGAGGTGCACGTCGCCGAACTCGTGCCAGAGGTAGAGCCCGGCCAGCGCGGCCTCGTATCCGCGGTCCACGGCAGCCCTTCCGGCGACCGCCTCCAGCATGAGGAGATGCGAGGCCTCCGGCTCGTGCAGCCCGGTCAGCAGCCCGTCGACGACCCGTACACCCCGCTCCGGGGTCACCACCAGGTCCGTCCAGCCCCGCGCCGCCCGCACCAGCCCGTCCGGCCCGGCCGCGGACTCCACGGCACGCACGGCCGTCGTCCCGACCGCCACGATCCGGCCCCCACCGGCCCGCGCCGCGTTGATCAGCCGCGCCGACGTCTCCGGCACGGCGTACGGCTCCGGATACGGCGGCTCGTGCGCCTCCGCCGACGCCACCCCCGTGTGCAGCGTGACCGGCGCGAACTGCACACCCCGGCTCACCAGCTCCGCCACCATGCGCGTGGTGAAGGGGCGGGCGGCGCTCGGCATCTCCGCGCTGCCCGCCCCGTCGTCCGACGGCAGCGCGAACACCGTCTGGTAGACGGACAGCGGCTGGTCCCGTTCCGTGTAGGAGTAGCGGATGGGCCGCCCGTGCCGCCGCAGCAGCCCCAGGACGTCCGCGCCGCCCCGCACCCGCGCCCACCACAGCCGCGGCCCACGGGCGCTCAGCGGCTCCTCCAGGACGAGGCGTACGTCCCCGGGCAGCCTCACCACTGTCCCCGCGGGCCCGCCCGCCCGCGCACGCGTGGTGCCCGCCCCGTCGGGATCCCGCAGCTCGACGGCCCACCGCCCGTCGTCCCCGCGCGTCGAGAAGTGCACCACCACGCGCGCGTGCCCGGCCCGCCCGTCCACGGCCGCCGCCAGGGTGGCCGACGTGTTGACGATCAGCAGGTCCCCTGCCGCGAGCTGCCGCGGCAGCTCCACGAACGCGTGATGCGACACCTCGCGGCCGCGCGACACCAGCAGCCGTACGGCATCCCGGTCGCTCCCCGCTCCCCGCTGCTCGGCCGGCACCCGCGCCGACAGCTCCTCCGGAACCTTCCCCCACGACCGGCCGCGCCCGACCGGAGACACCCCCGTCGCCGTCCTCATCGCTCCTCCAGCAGGGCCGGAGCGGCGTAGCGCCCACTGGCCGGCCGTTCGTCGAGCAGCCGCAGGAACGCCGGAACCACCCGGTCCGGCGCCGGCCGTGGACCGTCGTCGCCGGGCACGGCCGCCCGGTAGAGGTCCGTGCCCATGTCCCCGGGGTCCACGGCCCAGACCCGCAGCCCGGGCTCCTCCTCACCGAGTACCGCCGACAGATGGTCGAGAGCAGCCTTCGAGGCGCCGTAGCCGCCCCAGGTCTCGTACGCCTCCGCCGCCGCGTCCGAACTGACCGCGACGACCGCACCCGCCTCCGCCGCCCGGAGCAGCGGCAGCGCCTCCTGGACCAGGCCCAGCGCGGCGACCACGTTGACCTCCAGCGCCCGCCGCAGCCCGTCCAGACCCAGCTCCTCCAGACGCACCAGCGGCTCGGCACCCAGCGCGCTCGCGTTGTTCACCAGCAGGTCGACCCCGCCCAGCTTCCCGGCCGCCGCCACGAGAGCGGCACGGTGAACGGCGTCCGTCACGTCCCCGGGCAACGCCTCCACCCGCGTCCCGTGCGCGGACAGGGCCACCGCGGTCTCCTCCAGCACCTCGGCCGTTCTCGCGTCCAGCACCAGATCCCAGCCGCGCCGCGCCAGGGCCGCCCCCAGCGCCCGCCCCAGTCCCTTCGAAGCCCCCGTGATGATCGCTACCGGCATGACGTCCGTCCCCTCGTCCACGACCCGCCCTGCGGCGGATGCCCTCACGCTAGGAACGGGACCCGCCCGGCCGCCTCGTGCGCGGGCCGCAATGATCGGGGTCCCTTCGTCCTAGGTCCGGACGGACGCGGGAGCGGACCGGACCTAGGCCCAACGGCCCAGGTCGGCGCCGACACCGGCCCGATACGCGGTGTCACCGCCCGCCGGTACGTTGGGGGCATGAGCCAAGGACCCCGGTCGGGCCTGTACGCGGTGAGCACCGCGCTGCTGGCCATGAGCCGGCACCTCGAAGTGCGCGACGTCCTCAAGACGATCGTCGCCTCGGCCCGCGAACTGCTCGACGCGCAGTACGCGGCCCTCGGCGTGCCCGATGACCACGGGGGCTTCGCCCAGTTCGTCGTCGACGGCGTCAGCGACGCCCAGTGGAAGGCCATCGGCCCGCTCCCGCGCCAGCACGGCATCCTCGCCGCGATGCTGAGCGAGGCCCGCCCCGAGCGCCTCGCCGACGTGCGCGAGGACCCCCGCTTCGAGGGCTGGCCCTCCGCCCACCCCGACATGTCCGACTTCCTCGGGCTGCCCATCCGCGACGGCGACGAGACGATCGGCGCGCTCTTCCTCGCGAACAAGCGGCCCGCGGGAGACGATTCCGCGCGGTCCGGCGCGGACACCTGCGGCTTCACCGAGGAGGACGAGGAACTCCTCACCATCCTCGCCCAGCACGCCGCGATCGCCCTCACCAACGCCCGCCTCTACGAACGCAGCCGCGAGCTGACCATCGCCGAGGAGCGCTCCCGCCTCGCGCACGAACTGCACGACGCCGTCAGCCAGAAGCTGTTCTCCCTGCGCCTCACCGCCCAGGCCGCCGCGACCCTCGTCGACCGTGACCCCTCCCGCGCCAAGGGCGAACTCCAGCACGTGGCCGCCCTCGCCGCCGAAGCCGCCGACGAACTGCGCGCCGCCGTCGTCGAGTTGCGCCCCGCCGCACTCGACGAGGACGGCCTCGTCGCCACCCTGCGCACCCACATACAGGTCCTCGACCGCGCCCACTCCGCGCGCGTCACCTTCGCCGGCCGCGGCGTCCGGGCGCTGCCCGCCTCCCAGGAGGAGGCGATGCTGCGCGTCGCCCAGGAGGCACTGCACAACGCGCTGCGCCACTCCGGCGCCGCCCGCGTCGACGTCACCGTGGAGAAGCGCGGCCCCGGAGCCGTCCTGTACGTCGTCGACGACGGCAGCGGCTTCGACCCCACCGCGACGCGCGCCGCCGGCCGCCACCTCGGCCTGGTGTCGATGCGGGACCGGGCGAGCGGCGTCGGCGGCACACTCACCGTCGAATCGGCGCCCGGAAAGGGCACCACGATCGAGATGGAGGTCCCTGGTGGCTGACGCAATCAAGGTGCTGCTCGTCGACGACCACCAGGTCGTCCGCCGGGGCCTGCGCACCTTCCTGGAGGTGCAGGACGACATCGAGGTCGTCGGAGAGGCGTCCGACGGCGCCGAAGGCGTCGCCCGCGCCGAGGAGCTGAAGCCCGACGTCGTCCTGATGGACGTGAAGATGCCGGGCATGGACGGCATCGACGCGCTCCGCAAACTCCGTGAACTCGCCAACCCCGCCCGCGTGTTGATCGTCACCAGCTTCACCGAGCAGCGCACGGTGGTGCCCGCCCTGCGCGCGGGCGCCGCCGGGTACGTGTACAAGGACGTGGATCCCGAAGCGCTGGCCGGCGCCATCCGCTCCGTCCACGCGGGGCACATCCTCCTGCAACCCGAGGTCGCGGGGGCCCTGTTGTCCCAGGAGGAGGCGAACTCGGGCCAGGGGAGGAGCGGTTCGCTCACCGAGAGGGAACGCGAGGTGCTCGTACTGATCGCGGACGGCCGCTCCAACCGCGAGATCGCCCGCGCTCTCGTCCTCTCCGAGAAGACGGTGAAGACCCACGTCTCGAACATCCTGATGAAGCTCGACCTCGCCGACCGCACCCAGGCCGCGCTCTGGGCCGTCCGGAACGGCATCGCGGGCTGATCACCACGGGCCGGTCACCAGCGGATCCGTGCTCCGGCGCGCCTCTCCCGCGCGGCCGGGGCCACCGGCCGACGGGAGGGTTCCGGTCCGGAATGAGATTCATACCGTCGGGTGTATGTCCCCCGAACGGCGCAACCTCCGCGAGGTGGAGCCGTTCTCCAGTGCGTGCTGCGGCGATCCTGCCGCGGTGTTCGCAAGGAGGGGTTTCAGAAGTGAAGAACCTGAAGAAGGTCACCGCTGTCGCGATGGTCGCCGGTGGCCTGGTCGCCGCCGGCGCCGGTATGGCTTCGGCCTCCGACGGATCGCTGGCGGTCGGCAAGGCCGAAGGTTCCCCGGGCGTCATCTCGGGCAACACCATCCAGGCCCCGATCCACGTCCCGGTGAACGCGGTCGGCAACAGCGTGAACGTCATCGGCGTTCTGAACCCGGCCTTCGGCAACCTCGGCCTCAACCGCTGAGGTCCGCCGCCTGACGGTCGTGACCACCGGCTCCCGGGGATTCCCCGGGGGCCGGTCTGTTTGTCGACTCATCAGGGGAATGCATCGAACGGGGCAATCACGGCGGCCTCCCGTGCCGTCCCGGCCTCCACGGCGTTGCTCAGCGTACGACCCGCGGGCCGGGTCGGATCCGTATACGCAGGAGGAACGCTTCTCATGAACATCGCCAAGAAGGCCGCCCTGGCCATCACCGTCGCCGGTATCGCCGCCGGAGCTTCCGCCGGTGCCGCTGTCGCCGACTCGGGTGCCGAGGGCGCGGCCGTGAACTCGCCGGGCGTCGCCTCGGGCAACGTCGCTCAGCTCCCGATCCACGTGCCGGTGAATGTCGTGGGCAACTCCATCAACGTCATCGGCCTGCTCAACCCGGCGTTCGGCAACGCCGGCGTCAACGGCTGACGCACCACCTGGAAGAGCCCCGCGAACGGAAACGTTTCGCGGGGCTCTTCCGCGTCCTGGCCCGGCACCGCGCACCCCGGCCGGATCGAGAACTCCCGGGCCGGCCGACACGGACCGCCTGCCCACCCGGCCCGACAACGGGGCACGGCTGGGCAGGCGGTCCGGTGAACCTCACCCGCATCCCGGTGCGGGCCCCTGAGTCGCGGACGGGTGCCGGCGCCCCGAAGCGGACCTGGTTCAGCGGACGCCCCGCTCCCGCTCCTCCACGAACGCGTTGTACGCCGCCACCTGTGCCCGACGCGCCGTGCGCTCCACCGGCCGCAGCGCCTCGGCCCGAGCGGCCATCTCCGAGGCGCTCACCGCCCCGCCGTGCCCGTTCTCGTACGCGACCGAGATCAGCAGTCCCACCCGCTGGGCCAGCTCCAGCACGCGCACCGCTCGGGGCGGGTAGCCGGGAGCCAGTACCTCCCGCCCGCGCTCGGCCCGTGCCCGGTACGCGTCCACCGCCGCCTCGGCGACCGGCCCCGACCCCGCCACGTCGAGCCGCGACAACACCTCCGTCGCGTCGCGCAGCGCCTCCGCCAGCTCCCGCTCGGCCTCCCCGAGCGAGGGCACGTCGGCGGGCGGCGCCTCCCGTACGGCGAGACAGTGCCAGACGACCTCGACGTGCACATCGCCGTCGGGGCCGGCCTCGTACACCTCCGGGACGAGCCCCAGCGCCGAGCCGTGGCACACGACGGCCTCCTCGGCGTCCAGGGCGCGTGCGTTGAAGGCGGGCGGGCCACTGAGTCCGAGGGGGTGGCCCGGCGCGGGCAGCGCCACCCGCAGCCCGGTCACCCCGAGCGCGCGCAGCCGGCCGAGGGCGAGCGTGAGCCCGACGGGCCCCGACTCGCCCGGCAGCCCCTCGACCCGGTGCACGGCGTCGTCACCGACGATCGCGAGCACGGCGTCGTCCGGCGAAACAAGTCCGGCCAATAGGGCATTTCCCCATGCGGCCAGTTGTCCTGAGCGTGGTTCCGAGAGCATGCCTCCACCCTAAGGACCGGCCGATGGATCGGTGCGGCCGACCGGTGGCGTAGGTTTTCCCTGGGGGCTGCGTCCACAGACGTAAGCGACGGCCGAGACTGCAATGGGAGACAACGCGCTCATGAGCGATGTACTGGAGCTGGAGGACGTATCCGTGGTCCGCGAGGGCCGGGCTCTGGTGGACCAGGTCTCCTGGTCGGTCAAGGAGGGCGAGCGCTGGGTCATCCTCGGCCCCAACGGCGCCGGGAAGACGACCCTGCTGAACGTCGCCTCCAGCTACCTCTTCCCCAGTGCGGGTACCGCCACCATCCTCGGCGAGACCCTCGGCAAGGTCGACGTCTTCGAGCTCCGCCCGCGCATCGGTATCGCCGGCATCGCGCTCGCCGAGAAGCTCCCCAAGCGCCAGACCGTCCTGCAGACCGTCCTCACCGCCGCGTACGGAATGACCGCCGGCTGGAACGAGGACTACGAGGACATCGACGAGCGGCGCGCCCGCGCCTTCCTCGACCGCCTCGGCATGAGCGAGTACCTGGACCGCAAGTTCGGCACCCTCTCCGAGGGCGAGCGCAAGCGCACCCTGATCGCCCGCGCCCTGATGACCGACCCCGAGCTCCTCCTCCTCGACGAGCCCGCCGCCGGACTCGACCTCGGCGGCCGCGAGGACCTCGTACGCCGCCTCGGCCGCCTCGCCCGCGACCCGATCGCCCCCTCCATGATCATGGTCACGCACCACGTCGAGGAGATCGCCCCCGGCTTCACCCACGTCCTGATGATCCGTCAGGGCAAGGTGCTCGCGGCCGGACCCCTGGAGCTCGAACTCACCTCGCGCAACCTCTCGCTCTGCTTCGGCCTCCCGCTCGTCGTCGACCAGGTCGGCGAGCGCTGGACCGCGCAGGGCCTCCCGATGGCCTGACGCCCCGGGCGCACGGACGCGCACATCCCGTCAGGAGCAGGCGAGTTGATCGCGCGCCCTGTCCGCGGGAGGAGCGCGGACCTACCATGACCACGTGGACGACATCGACGCATGGGTGTGGTGGCTGATCGGCGCCGCAGGACTGGGCATCCCGCTCGTGGTGACGGCGATGCCGGAGTTCGGCATGTTCGCCGTGGGAGCCGTCGCCGCGGCGGTCACCGCGGGCCTAGGCGCCGGAATCGTCGCCCAGGTCCTCGTCTTCGTGGCCGTGTCGGTCGCCCTCATCGCCGTCGTACGGCCCATCGCGGCCCGGCACAGCGCACAGCGCCCCCAACTCGCCACCGGAATCGACGCGTTGAAGGGCAGGCAAGCCGTCGTCCTGGAGCGCGTGGACGGTTCGGGCGACGGCAGGATCAAGCTCGCCGGAGAGATCTGGTCGGCACGGGCCCTCGACGCCGGACAGGCCTACGAGGTCGGCCAGGAAGTCGATGTCGTGGACATCGACGGAGCCACGGCGATCGTCATGTGACCTCGGACAACGCAAGTGAACCGAACGCCCCACGCGGCAGACGACGTTCTGTCAGACTCGTCCAGCAAGATCTTCAACAGCCATAAGATCTTCCGGAATTACCGAGTGGAGAAGGGTACGGGGAGCATCGATGGAACCGATCATCATCGTCCTGATCATTCTGGTGGTGTTGGTCTTCATCGCCCTGATCAAGACCATCCAGGTCATCCCACAGGCGAGCGCCGCCATCGTCGAACGCTTCGGCCGCTACACGCGGACACTGAACGCCGGCCTCAACATCGTCGTCCCGTTCATAGACTCGATCCGCAACCGCATCGACCTGCGTGAACAGGTCGTCCCCTTCCCGCCCCAGCCGGTGATCACCCAGGACAACCTGGTCGTCAACATCGACACGGTCATCTACTACCAGGTCACCGACGCGCGCGCCGCGACGTACGAGGTCGCCAGCTACATCCAGGCCATCGAGCAGCTCACGGTCACCACACTGCGCAACATCATCGGCGGCATGGACCTGGAGCGGACCCTGACCTCCCGCGAGGAGATCAACGCGGCTCTGCGCGGAGTCCTCGACGAGGCCACCGGCAAGTGGGGCATCCGCGTCAACCGCGTCGAACTCAAGGCGATCGAGCCGCCCACCTCCATCCAGGACTCGATGGAGAAGCAGATGCGCGCCGACCGCGACAAGCGCGCCGCGATCCTCACCGCGGAAGGCATCCGGCAGTCGCAGATCCTCACCGCCGAAGGCGAGAAGCAGTCCTCGATCCTCCGCGCCGAGGGTGAGGCCAAGGCCGCGGCCCTGCGCGCCGAGGGCGAGGCCCAGGCCGTCCGTACGGTCTTCGAGGCCATCCACGCCGGCGACCCGGACCAGAAGCTCCTCTCCTACCAGTACCTCCAGATGCTCCCGAAGATCGCCGAGGGCGACGCCAACAAGCTGTGGATCGTGCCCAGCGAGATCGGCGACGCACTCAAGGGCCTGAGCGGCGCCATGGGCAACTTCGGTGGCCTGGGCGGCGGTTCGGGCAACAGCGGAAACTCCGGGAACTCCGGGAACTCCGGGAACTCCGGCGGGAACGAACGCCGCGAGAAGCCGTCCATCACGGACTGACGCCGTACGACACCGGGGCCCACCTCCCTGCAGGGAGGTGGGCCCCGGTCGTTCACGAAACTAGGCGGCGGGCTGGACCAGCCACTCCGGAAGGGCCTTGAAGTCGTCCTGGCCGAGCGCCAGCAGCATGGCGTCCGCCGGCGTCGGCTCGAACGGCTGCCGCAGCAAGGGCATCTCGGCCTGCTCCGGCGTACGGGCCGCCTTGCGGTGGTTGTCCTCGGCGCACGAAGCCACGGTGTTCAACCACGAGTCCTGACCACCCTGGGCCCGCGGCACCACGTGGTCCACGGTCGTGGCACGGCGTCCGCAGTAGGCACACTTGTGCCGGTCGCGTATCAGCACACCCCGCCTCGACCACGGCGCTTGTCTTCGGAACGGCACCCTGACATACCGGCAGAGCCTGATCACCCGGGGCACGGGGATGTCCAGGGCGGCTCCGCGCATGCGCAGTTCGGGGTGGGCCTGCTCGACGACGGCCTTGTCCGTCAGCACCAGAACGACGGCTCGGTTCAACGTCACCGTCGACAGCGGCTCAAAACTCGCGTTCAGTACCAGCGTGTCCCGCATGCAGCCCACCTCCTCTTGCGCACCGGCCCACCTGCGGCGGGCTGGGATCAACTTTGGCCGGGCACGACGAGATGGACAACGCAATAAAAAATGCCCGCCCCTGATCACTTCCAAGACCAGAGGCGGGCAAACGTTCCGTGAACGTCAGTCTTCTGCGGGAGCCGTGTACTCACCGATCAGCTGGGCGCGCGACAGCGTGTGGAACCGGAGGTTGAAGCCCACCACGGCCGGCGACGCGTCCGCGTCGGGACCGAGCTTCTCCTGATCCACCGCGTACACCGTGAACACGTACCGGTGGGCGGGGTCCCCGGGGGGCGGAGCGGCGCCGCCGAAGTCCCGCGACCCGTAGTCGTTGCGGGCCTGGACCGCGCCCTGAGGCAGTCCCTCGAAGGTGCCGCTGCCCGCGCCCACCGGCAGCTCCGTCACGGAGGCCGGGATGTCGAACACGACCCAGTGCCAGAACCCACTGCCCGTCGGGGCGTCCGGGTCGAAGCAGGTCACGGCGAAGCTCTTGGTCTCCGCCGGGAACCCCTCCCAGCTCAGCTGGGGAGAGGTGTTCCCGGCGGCCTGGACCTGTGCGTCCCTCAGTACGGCACCCGGCCCGACGTCCTCGCTGGTCACCGTGAACGCCGGCACCGGCGGATGAAAAGCGTGCGGGAGCGGCGCCCTGTTGAGCTCGGTCACGTCATACCTCCTGAACGGCGGAATCTGTGGGTCCGAGCCTAGGGCGTGACCGCGAGGTCAGGCCGCCGACCCCGCGCCCCGGGCGGACGACGCGACCTTGCGGACACGCCCCGGGACAGCCTTCAGAACCAGCTGCGCTTGCTGCCGACCTCGGACAGCCACTGGTTCAGATACCCCGCCCAGTCCGTGCCGTGGAAGTCCTGCAGGCCCACCTGGAAGGAGCGGAAGGAGTCACTGCCCTCGCTGAAGAGGCCCGGCTTCTTGTCCATCTCCAGGATGACGTCCATCGCACGGTCGTCCGCGACGAAGCTCAGCTCGACCTGGTTCAGCCCGCGGTACTGCGACGGCGGGTAGAACTCGATCTCCTGGTAGAACGGCAGCCGCTGACGCGTGTTCCTGATGTGGCCGCGCTCCATGTCCGCGTTCTTGAAGCGGAAGCCCAGCTGGATGAACGCGTCGAGGATGGCCTTCTGCGCGGGCATCGGGTGCACGTTGATCGGGTCGAGGTCGCCCGAGTCGATCGCGCGGGCGATCTCCAGCTCGGTGGTCACCCCGATGTTCATGCCTCGCAGGCTCTGTCCGTCGATCATGGTGATCGGCGTCTCCCACGGGATCTCCAGCCCGAACGGAACCGCGTGCACGGCACCCGCCTGCAGCTCGAAGGCCCCGCCGAGCCGCAGCTTCGCGAAGTCGATGTTCTGCTTGTACTCCTGGTCGTCGTGCCCCTCGACCTCGACCCTGGCCTGCAGGCCGACCGACAGACCCTCGATCGCCTGGTTGACCGATCCGCCCTGGATCCGCACCTCACCCTGGACGACGCCGCCCGGAACGGTGTTCGCCTCGGTCAGCACCGTCTCGACCGAAGCCCCACCGGCCCCCATGCTCGCAAGAAGCCGCTTGAACCCCATGTCACTTCCTCCCCAGGCAACGCCTGTTCCGTCCTGTGTCCGTGTGGATCCCTTGATCCCTACAAACGCGATCCGGGCCCGACCGGTTCCGTGTCCTCACCCTTACAAGGGAGAGGACACCTGACCACCCCGTCGGCAGCCATCCGTCAGAACCACGGCGCCGCTCCGGCCCTCGCCCGGCGGACCGGCCGGCTCGACTACGCTCGGACGCCATGATCGCGGCCCCTGACCGTACGCCCCTGACACGGGACTTCTTCGACCGCCCCGTACTGGAGGTGGCCCCCGATCTCCTGGGACGCCTCCTCGTACGAGCCACCCCGGACGGTCCCATCGAACTGCGCCTGACCGAGGTCGAGGCGTACGACGGACCGGACGACCCCGGCTCACACGCCTACCGCGGCCGTACGGCCCGCAACGGCGTGATGTTCGGTCCACCCGGTCACGTGTACGTCTACTTCACTTACGGCATGTGGTTCTGCATGAACCTGGTCTGCGGTCCCGAGGGCCGGCCCAGCGGTGTCCTCCTGAGAGCCGGCGAGGTCACTGTGGGCGCGGATCTGGCCCGCAAACGTCGACTCTCGGCCCGGAACGACAAGGAACTGGCCAAAGGGCCGGCACGCCTCGCCACCGCACTCGACGTGGACCGATCACTCGACGGCACGGACGCCTGCGGCCCCGGGGGCTCGCCCGTGACCATGCTGACCGGGACACCCGCCCGTCCCGACCAGGTGAGCAGTGGTCCGCGCACCGGGGTCTCGGGCGACGGGGGCGTTCATCCCTGGCGGTTCTGGATCGCCAACGACCCGACGGTGAGCCCCTATCGAGCCCATGCGCCCCGTCGGCGCTCAACTTGACTCGCCCTTGCGGGAACCGTAATGTAGCCCGAGCCGCTTGACCCGGGTACGGCGTTCAGCCAGCAGCCGGAAGTGGCCAACCCACTACCTACGACTTCCCCTCCGCGGGGGCACATTCGGCATGTCCGCATGCCTGAATTCGAACTCGCGGGACTCGATTATGAGTCACCGAGGGAATCGGTTAGCGTAGTGAATGTCGAAAGGCCGACGAAACGCGAAAGCTTTCCAAAGCCCAAAGGCAACCCCGGCCGACCGGGAATCGGGCCCGAAAGGATCTGATAGAGTCGGACTCGCCGGAAAGGGAAACGCGAAAGCGAAAACCTGGAAAGCGCCGAGGAAATCGGATACGGAAACGGTCTGATAGAGTCGG